>JBOGHG010000001.1:0-55140 GCA_050744525.1 Acidimicrobiales bacterium
TGCGCGGTGTTCCCGACGATGTCGGTCGACGGCTACGGGCGCTCGCGGCGAGGGAAGGCCTCTCGGTCTCGGCATTCGCTGTCCGTGAGCTGGCTGAGATCGCCAGGCGAGCCGACAATGCCGCGTTGCTCGGCGACCTTCCGGATCTCGGCGTCTCGGGCGACGATGTCGTCGCTGACCTGGACGCCGCTCGCGCACAGCGGTGATCGTGCTCGACGCCTCCGCCGCCGTGCTTGGGTTGCTCAACGACGGCGATGCCCGCCGAACGCTGACGTTGGAGCCAGTTGCCGTTCCGCACCTCGCCGACTCCGAGGTCGCGAACAGCCTGCGGGTTCAGGTGCTTCGCGGAACGGCCGGCGAGGCCGAGGCCGAGGCAGCGCTCGCGGCCTGGATGCGACTCGGGATCCGTCGGTTCGCGGCAGTCGGCCTTCTCGGCCGCGCGTGGGAGCTTCGCGAGAGCATGACGGCGTACGACGCGACGTATGTCGCGCTGGCGGAGGCCATCGGCGGCGAGCTGGTGACGGCCGACCGACGGGTGGCCGCAGCTCCGGGCCCTGTGTGCCCGATCGCCGTCATCCGCAGCTGACCGGCCTACAGCGCGTGCCGTGAGTTGACCAACCAGGCGGAGCCCGATGAGCCGGTGGCCGACGGCCTGGGTTCGCTCGCGCGCTCCTCACAGGTGGTCAAGCGACCCGGTAGGTCGAACCAGGAGCGTGCGGCGATCGTCTCTACGGGCGATGGATGACATGCGCTGGCGCTACCGGCCCGTCGCCGGATGCAACACCGGAACCGCGCCGGGGCGGGTGGTGTAGGAGGGGCATGATGAAGGCGCGCCTGTTCGTCGTGGTCGGCTCGGCTCTGGTCGGCGTCGTGGTGTCGGCGTCGGCGGCGTCGGCTGGGGGCTGGGCCATGAGCTCGTTGGACCCGATGTCGGTGCCCGTCGCGGGTGAGGAGACCGAGGTGGGGTTCACGATCCGCCAGCACGGCGTGACCCCCGTCAACCCCGACGAGCAGGGAAGCGAACCGGTCGCGGTGGTGGTACGGTCGGCGTCGGGCGACGAGGCGGTCTTCCCGGCGCACCAGCAGGGACCGACGGGTCATCATGTCGCGGACGTCACGTTCGGCGAGGCGGGCCGGGCCCATTGGGAGATCCGCCAGGGGTGGTTCGGTTCGCAGGACCTGGGGGCGATCGAGGTCGCCGAGGCCGGCAGCGGTGTGGGTGTTGCCGGAGCCGCGGATACCAACCAGGCCATTGCCGACTTCCGCTGGCCGTTGGCGGCACGCGTCGCCGCGATGGTGGTGGCGGTCGCAGCGGCGGGCGTGGCGGTGGCCGACGCACGGCGCAGCCGCCGCCGGGCGGCCGAGGCCGTGCCGCTGTGACTGTCCGAGGTGTCGCCGCGGCGGTCGTCGCCGTGGTGGCGGCCGCGGGGGCGATCGTCGGGTGGGGCACAGCGTCGGTCCAGGACGCGACCCGGGCCGTCCGCGGCGATCCTCTCGAGGGGGCGACGCTGTTCCGCACCAAGGGCTGCGCGTCGTGCCACACCGGACCCGAGACCGAAGCGATTGTCGGGATCGGCCCTGACCTGTCGGACGCCGCCTCGTGGGCCGGCGATCGGCGTCCCGGGATGAGCGCCGAAGACTACGTCGCCGAGTCGGTGCGCACTCCGGGGGCGTTCACGTCTCCGGCGTTCGAACCCATCGGAGGGCCGACACAGGCGATGCCCGTGCTCGACGTCTCCGACGCCGAGCTCGACGCCTTGGTCAGATACCTGCTGGGGAGCTGAGCCCCCGGCCGCTCGATGGTCGTCACAGCTCGATCTCCGGATAGAGCGGGTGCCGCGCCAGGAGATCGGTCACCCTCGACCGGCCTGCGTCGGCCACGGCATCCTCGAGACGGAACTCGACGCGCGACGGCTTGCCCCTGTTCGGCCCGGATGCGACCACGCCGGCAGACGTGGCTCGGAGGACGTCGGCGAGTACGTCGGCGACCTCGCGCATGTCGTCGTCACCCATCCCGAGTGTCGTGACTGCGGGTGTCCCCAGCCGGAGGCCGCTCGTGTACCAGGGGCCGTTGGTCTCGTCGGGGACGACGTTGCGGTTCAGCGTGATCCCGGCGGTGCGGAGCGCTGATTCCGCCTGCCGGCCGGTCAGCCCGAAGCGCCGAACGTCGACGAGAACGAGGTGGTTGTCGGTACCGCCGGTGACGACGGGGATGCCTCGGGCCAACAGTCGCTCGGCCAGGGCCCTGGCGTTGTCGACCACTGCGGCCGCGTAGGTCTGGAACGACGGCTGGGACGCCTCGGCCAAGGCCACCGCCTTGGCCGCCATGACGTGGGGAAGCGGGCCACCCAACACCATCGGGCACCCGCGGTCGACGAACTCGGCAAGGGCGCCTTCGCACAGTACGAGACCGCCGCGCGGGCCGCGCAGCGTCTTGTGCGTTGTGGTGGTGACGATGTGCGCGTGCGGGACAGGATCGAAGTCGCCGGTGAGGGCCTTGCCGGCCACCAACCCGGCGAAATGCGCCATGTCGACCATGAGGCTGGCGCCGACCTCGTCGGCGATCTCCCGCATCACCCGGAAGTTCACGAGCCGGGGATAGGAGCTGTAACCAGCGATCAGGATCAGCGGCCGCTCCTGGCGGGCACGCCGCCGAACCTCGTCGTAGTCCAACAAGAAGGTCTCGGGGTCGACGCCATAGGACCGGTGCCGGAACAGCTTCCCTGAGATGTTCGGTCGGAAGCCGTGGGTCAGGTGCCCGCCGGCCTGAAGCGCCATCCCCAGCAGCGTCTGGTTACCGAGCTCCTGGCGCAGCTCCTCCCAAGCGGCGTCGGACAGATCGCTGACATTGGCGGCCCTCAGGCGCTCGAGCGCTGGAGATTCCACACGTTGCGACAGCACGGCCCAGAACGCGACCAAGTTGGCGTCGATGCCGCTGTGCGGTTGGGCGTAGGCATGGTCCGCCCCGAAGAGCACGCAGGCCAGCTCGTCGGCGCGCCCCTCGACGGCATCGACGTTGTCGCAGCCGGCGTAGAAGCGGTGGCCCGGCGCCCCCTCCGCGTACTTGTCGCTCAACCAGTTGCCCATAGCCAGCAGCACCGCGGGGCTGGCGAAGTTCTCGCTTGCGATCAGCTTGAGATGGGTGCGCTGATCAGCCAGCTCCCGGAGGACCGCGCCGGCCACCCCCGGCTCGACGCTGGCGACAGCATCAAGGCCGGCCGAGAAGGCGATCGTCTCGACCGACAGCCCATCAGTGGGGACCCCGAAGCGGGATAGGTAGGTCTCGAGCAGCGTGCCTACGGCCATGAGGACTCCATCGTTCTCAGCGGCCCAGGCGTTCGGCGCAGCTTCGGGGTCGCTCCCCGGTGGTCGGTTCCACCTCGCAACGCCAGTCACGACCCGGGCCGAAGGCTACCCCGTCACAAGGAGCGCTCGCTCCGGCGACGAGGAGCCCGTCCGCGTCATCTGATCCGAGCCACCGGCCCGCGCGACGTCGGACGTGCGCCCTTTGGTAGCTTCGCACGGTGACCTCGACGCGAGGGGGGTTGGACCGATGAGACGACGCGGGCCACGTCGATACCTCGCCGCAGCTGCGGCGGCAATGGCAGTGCTGATGCTCGCACCGCTGATGACGGCCGGTGCCTCGGCCTCCGGCGGCACGACGCCTCGGCCCGACTTCACGCTCACGATCCTGCACAACAACGACGGCGAGTCGAGCCTGCTGCCGACGACCGTCGACGACGTGGAGTTCGGCGGCATCGCCCGGTTCCAGCGCAAGGTCGACAGGCTGCGGCTCGCGTCGCACTTCTCCTTCGATCGCGGGGAATCCCGCAAGCGCGGCGTCGTGCTGCTGAACTCCGGTGACAACTACCTCGCCGGTACCACGTTCCAGGCGTCCCAGGAGCCGGGTGCACCGTTCTTCGACGGGATCGCCGTCCGGTTGCTCCGCTACGACGCCCTGGCCATCGGGAACCACGAGTTCGACTTCGGCCCCGCAACGTTCGCCCGATTCGTCGACACGGTGGACAGGCGCACGCCGTTCGTCTCGGCGAACCTCGACTTCTCCGGCGAGCCCTCGCTCGCCGGGCTCGTCGGCGACCGGCTGGTGAGCAGCACGGTGATCAGGGAGCGCGGCGAGAAGATCGGCGTGGTCGGCCTCACGACACCGTCCCTGCCGACGATCTCGTCGCCCGGTGGGGTCCAGGTCCTCACCGACCTCGCGGGCATCGCCCAGGCCCAGATCGACGACCTGACCCAGAGCGGCGTCGACAAGATCGTCCTGATCTCGCACCTCCAGGGCCTGACCAGCGAGATCGACCTGGTCGGTGACCTCCGCGATGTCGACGTCGTCATCGGCGGCGGTGGCGACGAGGTCCTCGCCGACGCCGACGACCCGCTCTTCCCCGGCGACGCCGACAACGTGTTCGGCACCTACCCGCAGGTCGCCGTCGATGCCGACGGCGTCCAGGTGCCGGTCGTCACCACCCCGGGCAACTACCGCTACGTCGGGAACCTCGATGTGACGTTCGACCGCGACGGCGACGTCCTGTCGTGGGACGAGAGCGACTCCGGGATCAAGCTCGTCGCCAGCAGTGGGCCCGGCGCCGTCGGCGAGTCGATCCTCCAGAAGCGGTTCGTCCAGGAGCCCGTGGCCGCGTTCGTCGCCGATCTGGCCGCCGACATCATCGGCGAATCCGAGGTGGTGCTCGACTGCGAGCGCAACGAGGTGCGCGGCGTGGAGGCCAACTGCGGCAACCTCATCGCCGACGGGTTGCTCTCCACCGCCCAGCAACGAGCGGCGGATTTCGGTGTGGACACGCCCCAGGCGGCGGTCCAGAACGGCGGCGGCATCCGCGGCGAGATCGACCAGCCCGCCGGCCCGATCTCCGTGGCCGACACCTTCCGCCTCGCCCCGTTCGGCAACTTCGTGGCCATCGCCGAAGACGTTCCCGCCGAAACGTTCCGCCAGATCGTCGAGGAGGGTGCGATCGCGCTGCCCGCACCGGGTGACGGCGGCTTCGTTCAGATCGCCGGTGCCACGATCGTCATCGACCCGAGCTTCCAGGCAAGGGTCGCCGATCAGACCACGGGCGTGCAGTCGGTGCCCGGTGCGCGGGTCCGGTCGCTCGTCCTCGACGACGGCACCGTGGTCGTGGCCAACGGCGTCACGCAGGACGTGACCGTCGACCTCGCAGGGCTGAACTTCTCGTTCAACGGCGGCGACGCCTACCCGGCGGTGCCGTTCACGACCCTCGGCATCAGCGACCAGCAGTCGCTGCAGGGCTACATCGAGGGCCCGCTCGGCGGCATCGTGACCGAGGCGCAGTACCCCCGTGGGGGAGAAGGGCGGATCACGATCGTCACGCCCTAGCGTTCCAGTTGGCCCAGCGAAGTCGAGCTAGGACGTACCGACGTCCAGGTTGTCGAGGCTTTCGGCGGCGACGTCGAGGAATGCAGCCGCTGCTGCGGTCTGGCGGAGGTCCTCGTGCCAGACGGCCACCAGGCGCCGGGGCCGAACCGGTGGGAGCACGGGCACCAGCCGTGTGCCGGGGTGATCCGGGTCGAGGGTGAGCCACGGGAGGAGGGCGTAGGCCAAGCCGGCGGCGACGCAGCCCTGCAGGGTCGGGTTGTCGTCGAACCGGTAGGGGAACCGGGGGCGCTGCGGCAGTCCGGCGAACAGGTCCACGATCTGGGCATGGTCGGCATCGGCCCTCCAGCCGATCAGAGGCACGCCGGCGATGTCGGCGAGGCTCACGTTCGGGCGGCGGGCCAGGTCCGAGGATGTCGGCGCGACGAACACGTACGGGTCGTCGAACAGGGGCCGGGTGAGGAACGGCCCCGGCGGCAACGGCAGGTTGACGAAGGCCAGGTCGAGCTCGCCGCGCTCGACTTCGACGAGGAGGTGGCGCGGCTCGAGGGCCGGGCTGATGTGGACCTCGACCCCTGGCCACGACTCGAGGAACCGGCTCAGCAGGCCGGGCAGCACCCTGGCTCCCACGCTCTGGAGGACGCCGACCCGCAGGCTGCCCGCCTGCCCGGTGGCCAGCGCCGCCACGTCCGACTCGGCGGCGTGGAGTCGGGCGATGACGGCATCGGCGTGGGGCAGGAACGCCTCGCCGATCGCGGTCAGGCGCACGGGTCGGGGGCCGCCGGGTCGGTTGAACAGCGACGCGCCGACGAGCCGCTCGAGGGCCGCCACCTGCTGGCTGACACCGGACTGGGTGTAGCCCAGCTCTCGGGCCGCGGCGCTGAACGATCCCGCCGAGATCACGGCCCGGAACGCGAGGAGGTGGCGCAGCTCGATGCCCTGCCACCTCGTGGCCACCAGTGATGAACGCGGCGGCTGCGGAGACCCGGCCCCCGAGTGCTCGGAGCCCGGCGCCGAGCCTCCCGTCGAACCATTAGTAGTAGTGATGGAAATGGACTCTAACGCGCTCTTTACTTATGAACCTCGGTTTTGTCATGGTGGCCGCGTCGGGATCTTCGGTAGCGAGGATCCGCGGCGGGTGGCGGCCCGGTCACCCAGGCATCCTCCGCCCTCCCCCGGGGCGTGGCCGGGCCGCGCCCGGACTTCCGCCTCCCCCGGCACTGGCCCCCGGTCGCTGACCGAGGGCCAGTGTCGCGGGCGGTCAGGGCCGGAGGATCAGGGCTGGAGGATCACCTTGCCCGGGATGCTCCGGGTCGACTTGGCCATGAACGCCTCACGAGCGTCGGCGAGGGGGTACACGGCGCCGACCTGCGGGCGGAGCTCGCCGTTGTCGACCAGGCGGGCCAGCTCCACGAGCTGGGGACCGCTGGGCTCGCGTACGAAGTGGAGCGCCCGGATGTCCTGGCGGTCGGCGGGCGGGGGGGCCACGACCGAGACGAGGGCGCCGCCCGCCTTGACGATCGCCGCTGATCGGGCGAGCACCTCGCCGCCGATCGTGTCGAGGACGACGTCGGACGGGCCGACCGCGTCCTCCCACCCATCCTGTTCGAGGTCGACGAAGCGGTCGGCGCCCACGTCCATCGTGAGCGACCGGGCGCCGCTGCGACCCGTGCCGACGGCGTGCGCACCGGCAGACCGGGCGAGCTGCACCGCGACGGAGCCGACGCCGCCGCCGGCGCCGTGGATGACCGCGGTCTGTCCGGCGGCCAGCTGGCCGTGATCGAACAGTGCCTGCCAGGAGGTGAGCCCGGCCTGGGGGAGAGCGGCGGCGTGCGTGTGATCGACCGTCGTCGGCTTCGGTGCCACGTCGCGAGCCTCCACGGCGATGAGCTCGGCAGCGGCCCCGTCGCGGTACCCGTCGATGAGCCCATAGACCTCGTCGCCCACGGCCACCCCGGCGGTGCCGTAGCCGAGGGCGGCGACGACGCCCGAGAACTCGTGAGCGGGGATGATGGGCGCGCGATCGTGGCCCGCTCGGTCGGTCCAGAGCGGCCACTGCAACTCGGTGGGGGTGAAGCCGGCGGCGTGCACCCTGACGAGGACATCGCCAACGGCGGGCAGCGGGTCCGGTGCTTCCTCGTAGACGAGGCCGTCGATCCCTTCGAGGCCCACGGGCTCATGGACGCGGGCGGCCTTCATCGGGATGTCTCCATCGTTGCTGCTCCTCCGGTCACTTCGGCTGGCTTCTTTCGTCACTGCAATGACACGACGTGACGAGGGAATGTGACCGATGGACGAGCACGACTGGTTGGCGGAACGATTCGAGGAGCACCGGCCCCACCTGTGGGCCGTGGCGTACAGGATGCTCGGCTCGCTCAGCGAGGCCGACGACGCCGTCCAGGAGACCTGGCTGAGGCTCAGCCGAGCCGACACCGGTGACGTCGAGAACCTGGGCGGATGGCTCACGACGGTCGTCTCCCGCGTGTGCCTGAACCGGCTGCGCTCCCGCAACTCCCGGCGCGAGGAGCCCCTGGACGTGCATGTGCCGGATCCGGTCGTCCGCCGAGAGGACGACGGCGATCCCGAGCACGAAGCGGAGCTCGTCGACTCGGTCGGCCTCGCGCTGCTCGTGGTGCTCGAGACGCTCGCTCCCGCGGAGCGGCTGGCGTTCGTCCTCCACGACATGTTCGCGGTGCCCTTCGAAGAGATCGCCACCATCACGGGACGCTCACCGGCCGCGGCCCGACAGCTCGCCAGCCGGGCGCGGCGGCGGGTGCAGGGAGCGGCCACACCCGACGTCGACCTCTCCCGCCAGCGAGAGGTGGTGAACGCGTTCTTCGCAGCCGCCCGCGACGGTGACTTCGACGCGTTGGTCGCAGTGCTCGACCCGGACATCGTGCTGCGATCCGACGGCGGCGCCGCACGTCCGGCCATCTCGGTGGTGGTTCGGGGTGCGGAGGCCGTCGCCGAGCGGGCGCTAACCTTCGCACGCCTCTCACCGTTCGTGCGACCGGCGCTGGTGAACGGCGCGGCAGGCGTCGTCGTGGCGCCCGGCGGGCGACCGGTGTCGGTCATGGGCTTCACGGTCAGGGGCGGCAGGATCGTCGAGATCCACGCGGTTGCCGACCCCGAGCGCCTCGCCCACCTCGACCTGCCGGTCCTCGAAGAATGAGCTCAGCCATCGCCGAAAGCCCGTAGGAACATCGACGTCGTTCGCCGCAGGTGGTTGGAGTCGAGGGTGTAGCGCCGTTCCCGGCCGGCCTTCTCGACGTGGACCAGCCCGGAAGCCTCGAGCCGTTGCAGGTGTCGGGTCGTGGTCGACCAGGAGTGGCTGAACCGATCGGCCAGCTCGCCCGCCGTCATGGACCCGCCGCGCGCATGCAGCGTCACCAGGATGTGGCGGCGATGCTCGTTGGCGAGAGCCCCGAAGACGGCCTCGAGCTCGTCCAGCTCGCGCAGGCCCTGCGGCCGCGCGCTCAGAGGGTCTCCTTCGCATCGAAGTGGGGGAAGGCCATCCCGGGCCCCATCGCACGGTCCTCGACGAGGGTTGCCATCCTCTCCCACAAGGCTGCGATCCGCGGGTGCTGGTGGGCGCGACCGGGCGCCTCGGCGTCGACCCATTGGAAGATCGCGACGACGAGCGGCCCGGCGCCGTCCTGGTCCACGTACACCTCCTCGGGACGGCTGGTCGCCAAGCCGAGCTCGGTATAGGTGGAGCGGTGCTCGCGGATCAGCTCCATGAGCTCCTCGACGCTGTCGGCTCGCGGCCGG
This sequence comes from Acidimicrobiales bacterium, assembly GCA_050744525.1. GTDB lineage: Bacteria > Actinomycetota > Acidimicrobiia > Acidimicrobiales > VFJN01 > DASQUK01. The sequence goes on from JBOGHG010000001.1 coordinate 9,140, forward strand.
TACTGGCAGATGACGGTGTTGTCGATGCGCTCGCTCATGGCCGAATTATTTCCTAATTCAGCCAAATATGCAAATGTCTACGGAACGGTCAGACCTTGAAGATCACGATGTACGTCGCGCCGGTGTCGGTCGCGAAGTCTGCGTGGGTCGAGTTGGCGGCGGCGGCGTAGCCGTCGCCGGCGATCATCTCGCGACCCTGGTTCCTGACGGAGCCCTCGACGAGGTAGAAGAACTCGGGGTGACCGTGGACATGCGGGTCGCCCTCGTATCCCGCGTCGGCCTGGACGTACGTGACCATGTAGCCGTCGGCCGAGCCCAGGATCTTGGCCCTGGCGTTCCCTTTCGTACCCCAGGGCACCCAGTCAGCCGACTTTGCCGTCTGGATGTCCCAGCCCTCGAGGGAGATGTCCATGTGTGGCTCCTTTGCTTGATCCGGCGATGCGGTATATGGAACAGGCCTCGTTGGTTGCCGGAGCACTATGCGACCAGGACGGCGGCGCCGGTGAGTCGGTCGTTGGCCAGGTCGGCCAGCGCCCGGTCGGCCGCATCCAGCGGGTAGGGCGTGGCCGTCACGCGCAGGTCGAGGCGGGCGGCGAGGGCCAGGAACTCCTCGCCGTCGGCCCGGGTGTTGGCGGTGACGCTGCGGATCTGGCGCTCCTGGAACAGGTGGCGTTGGTAGTCGAGCGGCGGCACGTCGCTCAGGTGGATGCCGGCGATGGCCAGCGTGCCGCCCCGGTCCAGCGCCGCCAGGGCGGGCGGCACCAGATCGCCGGCGGGCGCGAACAGGATGGCGGCGTCGAGCGGCTCCGGGGGCGCGGCGTCGGCGGGCCCGGCGGAGTGTGCCCCCAGGTCGAGTGCGTGCCGGCGGGCGGCCGCCGCCCGCGTCAGGACGTGCACGGTGGCGCCCTGGGCCAGCGCCACCTGGGTGGCGAGATGGGCCGAAGCCCCGAACCCGTAGATGCCGAGCCGGCCCCCCGGTGGCAGCTCGGCCCGGCGCAGCGCCCGATAGCCGATGATGCCGGCGCACAACAGCGGCGCGGCGTGGACGTCGTCGAACCCGTCGGGTAGCTCGTAGGCGTACGCCTCGTCGACCACGGCCCACTGGGCGTACCCGCCGTCAGCATCCCAGCCGGTGAAGCGCGGGGCGACGCACAGGTTCTCCCGCCCTCGGCGGCACCACCGGCACCGTCCGCAGGTGTGGCGCAGCCAGGCGATGCCCGCCCGCTGGCCCGTGCGGAACCGGCCGGTGCCGGCACCGACGGCGTCGACCGTGCCGACGACCTCGTGCCCGGGAACGGTCGAGGGTCGGTGGGGCGCCAGGTCGCCCTCGGCGAGATGGAGGTCGGTGCGGCACACGCCGCAGGCGATGACCCGCACCCGGATCTCGCCCGGCCCGGGTTCGGGCATGGGACGGTCCACGGTCACGAGGGGGCCCGTGGCCATGGGCCCGGGCGTGTCGACCACCCAAGCCTTCATGACGCCTCCCTGGTCTCGACGCACAGTTCACCATTGAGCGCCTTCATTCTGGATGGACGCGAGCGCGCAGAGGCGCTAGGTACCGGTCCGATGGTGACGATCGACGAGGTGCGGGAGCTGGCGCTCACGCTTCCCCGGACCGAGGAGGCGCTGGTCCGGGACCGGGTGAAGTTCCGGATCGGGCGGATCGTCTACCTGGCGTTCTCCCGGGACGAGACGCTCATGGGGTTCGCCTTCCCCAAGCAGGAGCGGCAGGCCCTGATCGACGCCGAGCCCCACAAGTTCGTGATGCCGAAGCGCTCCGACCAGCGCTACAACTGGGTGGTCGTCCGGCTCGAGGACATCGACGACGTGGAGATGCGCGAGATCGTGCTCGACGCGTGGCGCATGGTCGTGCCCAAACGGGTGGCGGCCGAGCACCTCGGCGACTAGGCGGCGACTGAGCACGGCACCGGGCCGACCGATAAGCGGGTCGTGGCTCGTCCGCGATCCGGGCACAATCCTCGGGTGATGGATGCTCAGGTCCTGACCGACGCCGGCGTGTCGAGCCGCGAAGCCGACGTGCTCTCCGGTGTCGCCGAGCACCTCACCAACGCCGAGATCGCCGCTCGCCTGTTCATCTCGGTGCGCACTGTCGAGAGCCATGTGTCATCGCTGCTCCGCAAGCTCGGCGTCGCCGACCGCCGCCAGCTCGCCAACTACGCCGCCACGCTCGCCGGGGCCGCCCACTCGGGGCCCGGAACGCACGGCGCCGATGCGGTCGGCGCAGGCGTCCCCGCCGCCCGGCCCCTGGCGCCGGCGATCCCCACGCCGCTCACCTCGTTCGTGGGCCGGGCGGCCGAGCGGGCGGCGCTGGGGGCGGCCATCGCCGGGCACCGGCTCGTCACCGCCGCCGGCCCCGGGGGCGTGGGCAAGACCCGGCTCGCCATCGCGGTCGCCGCCGAGACGGTCGAGTCCGCCGACGCGGTCTGGTTCGTCGACCTGGTCCCGATCTCCGATCCCGGGATGGTGGCGGCCGCCGTGGCCGCGGTGCTCGGCGTGGCCGAGCGGCCGGGTGGCACCATCGAGGACGCCGTGCTGGCCCGCCTCGGCAGGGCCGAGGCGTTGATCGTGCTCGACAACTGCGAGCACCTCGTCGACGGCGTCGCCGTCTTCGTGGAGCGGCTGCTGGCGACCTGCCCCGGGGTGCGGGTGCTCGCCACCAGCCGCACCCGGCTCATGATGCCCTTTGAGCACGTCTTCCCGGTCCCGGGCATGTCGCTCGAGGCCGACGAGGACGACGGTGGCGGCGACGCGGTCGCCCTGTTCCTCGAGCGGGCCCGGTCGGCCGCAGGGTTCGAGCCCGGGCCCGGCGACCTGGCGCGCATCGCCGGGGTGTGCCGCTCGCTCGACGGCATGGCGCTCGCCATCGAGCTCGCCGCCGCCCGCCTGGCCACGCTGGGGCTCGACGGCGTCGAGTCGGGACTCGCCGATGCGCTGCGGATGTTGTCGGGCGGCTCGCGCCTCGACGAGCGGCACAGCTCCTTGCGCTCCACGATCGACTGGAGCTATGCCCTCCTCGAGCCAGCCGAACAGGCGCTGCTCCGGCGGGTGTCGGTCTTCGCGGCGCCGTTCACCGCCGAAGCCGCCGCCGAGGTGGCCGGCTTCCCGCCGGTGGACGCGGCCGTGGCGGACGGGCTGGCACGGTTGGCCGACAACAGCCTGGCCGTCGCCAGGCCGGGCTTCGAGACCCGCTACCGGGTGCTGGAGACGATCCGCCAGTACGGCGTCAACCAGTTGGACCAGGTCGGCGAGCTCGAGGACGTACGCGCCCGGCACCTGCGCTGGTGTGTGGCGACGGCGGACACGCTCGTCCGGCGGGCTGACGCAGATGTCGAGGACTACGTTCATGCCCGGGTTGGGGACGAGGGCTGGCGCGGCGCCTTCGATCTGGTTGCCGACGACCTGCGCGCCGGGTTCGCCTGGGCCAAGGAGCGGCCCCAGCTACGCGTCGACGGACACTGTCTGGCGTTGCTGCTGGCACGGCTGACATTCCTGCGGGGCCTGCCCGCCGAGGCGCAGCGCCGCTTCGAGGAGGCGGCGACCCTCACCGACGACCCCGCGGCCCGGGTCACCGCACTCAACGACGCCGCCGGCGCCGCCATGTGCCGCCACGTCGGCAACGACACGTTCCGGCTGTGGCGGCAGGCCGCCGACATCGCCGCGCGGGCTGGCGACGGGGTGACGGCCGCGCACAACCTCGCGATCGCGGCGACGCTGATCAACCGGGGCCCGGGCATCATGGCCGAGGTCCCGCCCCCCGAGGTCGTCGACGAGCTGATCCGGGAGGCGGTGGTGCTGGCGGGCGGTTCGCCCATGGCCGAGCCGTCGATCCTCACCGCTCAGGCGTTCAACGGCGACGAGCTCGACCCGGTCACGCACGAGCTGGCCGAGCGCGCCGTCACGCTGGCCCGGCGGGTCGGTGACGCGTACGACGAGAGCGCGGCGCTCGACGAGCTGTCGGCCGTCCACCTGGCGGGGGGCGACGTCCCCGCCGCGGTTGCCACCGTGCGTGCCCGGATCGAGCTGCTGAAGCGCATCCCGCTGGGACCGGTCAGCGGAATGGAGTTCTCCGACTGCTACGCCATGGCGTCGGAGATCAGCCTGGCCGCCGGCGACTTCGTTGCCGCCCGGACCTATGCGGACCGGTTGGCGTCGCTGCCGTTCGTGACCGAGCTCGACCACATCGCCAGCGCCCGCCGCATCAAGGTCGACGCCATGGCCGGCGACCTCGACGCCGTCGTGGCAGCCGCCGAGCGGTTCCGCCGGGCATGGGAGCAGGCGGGACGCCCGGTGGCGGGCAACCTGGCGGGCGCCGCCCTGGCGGTGGCGATGGTCCACGGCCTGCGCGGCAACGAGCGCCTGAGCGCCGAATGGCGGGACCGCACGGTCGCCATCGGCATGACCGCCGAACGCCTCGACAGCCCCCTCAGCGGCTACGGGCCGACGTTCGACGCGATCGTCCACCTGCACGTCGGCGACATCGATGCCGCCGTCGCCCGGTTGGCCGTCGATCCCGACCGGCTGCGCACCTGGTTCAGCGGTGAGTGGCGCCCGTGGTACGCGGCCCTGTGGGCCGAGGCCGCGATGCTTGCCGGGCTTCCCGACGCCGCCGAGCGCATCGAGCGGGCCCGGCTGTTCGTCGCCGCCAATCCGGTGGCGGCGGCGATGGTCGATCGCGCCGCGGCGTTCGCCACCGGCGACAGCGACCGGATCGTGGCGGCCGCCGCCACGATGGAACCGACGGGGTGCCGTTACCAATGGGCGCGGACCCTGGTGATGGCGGGTGGCGAGCATCGGGACGCCGGGGCGGCCGCCCTCGAGCGCATGGGTGCCACACCGATGGGTATGCCCCCGTCGTGAACCGCTCGGCTGCGTGGCGCGCCGTACGCGGCGCTGGCCTGGGCGGGCTGGTGCTGTTCGGAGCCATCCAGCTCGTGCCGTACGGTTGGCGCCACTCCAACCCGGCGATCACGCAGGACGCCCCGTGGCCGGACGCCGAGGCCGAGCGGATTGCGCGCTCGTCCTGCTACGCCTGCCACAGCAACGAAACCGACTGGCCGTTGTACTCGTACGTTGCCCCGATGTCGTGGTTGGTGCGCCGCGACGTCGAGTCGGGGCGCGACAAGCTGAACTTCTCGGAGTGGGAACGCGAAGATGGCGATGCCGACAAGGCGATCGAAACGATCCTCGAGGGATCGAAGGCCCCCGACCGCTACACCATGATCCACCGCGATGCCCGGTTGACCGACGCGGAGGCGGACCGCCTCGTCGCCGCCCTCGAGGCGCTGGAGGGCCAGCGGGGCGACGGCAACGGCGGCCGGGACGCGGGACTGATGACGGGCGGGCGGGGAGGACGGTGACGACTGAATGAGCGAGCCGCTGGAGCTGGGCCCGGTCCTGCACATCGACGAGGCCGAGGTGCGGGTCGGCACCTGCTCGTGGACCGACAAGACCCTGATCAAGGGCACCAACTGGTACCCGAAGCGCTCGATGAGCGCCGCCGAGCGGCTCGCCTACTACAGCGCCCGTTTCTCGGTGGTCGAGGCCGACAGCACCTACTACGGCCCGCCATCGCGCCAGCTGGCCGAGGGGTGGGCCGAGCGCACACCCGACGGCTTCCGCATGAACGTCAAGGCCTACTCGATGATGACGGGCCACCCCACCAAGCCCGAGACCCTGTGGCCTGACATCGCCGAGGCACTCGAGCCGGGGGCGGCCGCCAAGCGCAACGTGTACCCCCACCATCTCCCCGCCGAAGCGGTCGACGAGGTGTGGGCCCGGTTCGCCGACGCCCTCCAGCCGCTGCAGGCAACCGGGCGGCTGGGATCGATCCTGCTTCAGTACCCGCCCTGGTTCACGCCCAAGCGCGACAACCGTGACGAGCTGGCCCGGGCCCGCGAGCGGCTGGGTGATCTGCCCGCCTGCGTGGAGTTGCGGTCGCCGTTGTGGTTCGGCAAGGACGACGTGGACCGGACGCTCGGTTGGCTGTCGGACCACGACCTGGCGCTGGTCAACGTGGATGCCCCCGAGGTCAGCAAGTTGCCCCGCCTGGCGGCGGCGACGACGGATCTCGCGCTGGTGCGGTTCCATGGCCGCGCCGACGACACCTGGAAGGGACGGGCAGCGTCCGCCGCCGAGCGGTTCCGCTACCTGTACGACAAGCGTGAGCTCCGCCCGTGGATCGAGCGGGTGCAGGAGCTGGCCCGCGACACCCGCGAGGTCCACGTCCTGATGAACAACTGCTACGAGGACTACGGGGTGCGCAACGCCGCCGACATCACCGACCTGCTGGCATCGGTGGTCGACTGACCGTCAGGCTGACGTTTGGGGGACCGATGGACGCCTCGCTCACCGACAATCGCGACCTGCGCAACCGCCTGCTCGAGGCCGGCAACGCCGTGTTCGGCGAGGTCGGCTACACGGGGGCCACCGTCGACGACCTCATCGAGCACGCGTCGACCTCACGAGCCACCTTCTACCGCTACTTCCGCAACAAGGACGACCTGTTCAACGAGCTGAGCCGCGCCTGCTTCCGTGACATGAAGGCGATCGTCGAGGAGCTGGGCCGCGTCCGGGCGGGTGAGATCGACCCGCGGGAGATCGAAGAGGTCCTGCGCCACTACCGCGATCTGCATGGCGGCCACGCCGGTGTGTTCAGGGCCTGGTGGGAGCGGGTCGTCCGGCTGGATCCCGAGGTGCCGGCCGAGGAAGGCCACGTGTTCAACCGTTTGGTCGAGAGCCTCACCCGGTTCGTGAGCGCTGCCCGGGTGGAGTCGCTGGTCGCACCCGAGGTGCAGGCGGCCCTGCTCTACCTGCTGATCGAGGGCTCGTACTCGGCGGTGACGTCGCGCTGGTCGCGCATCGACCCCGACACGTTGGCGCCCACGCTCGCGCGGATGGTCCACCGCACCTATCTGGGTGGCGCTGCGCCGCGCCGCGCCAGCCGCCTGCGGTTCGTCTGAGGCGACGGGCATCTCACCGCCGGTCGCACCCCGTCAGGTCGCCCGGCCCGGAGCCTCCGCCGGCTCGTCCGATCCGAAGACCGAGCGATGGACGAGCTCGGTCAGGCCGTCGACCAGCTCGTCGAACGAGACGACGAGCTGCCCCCGATGCATCGACCTCGTGGCGCGGTCGATCAGGTTGTAGATGCAGACGGCCGCCAGGTAGGGATCGATGTCGGCGGCGTCGGCCGCCCTGATGCGGTCCGCCAACGCCGTGGTCCAGCGTCGCTGCGCCCGCAGCCCCTGCTTGGTGATGCGCGGATCTGCGTCCTCCACGATGGCGTCGAGCAGCGCGGCGTGGATGGCCGAGTGCTCCAGGAAGAGGCCGCACACCTCCGAGAGCCAGGCGCGCAGTGCGCCGAAGCCGGCCGGCCCGGGCTCGAAGTCCGGCATCTTGCCGAGGAGGTCGTCCATGCCGGCGACGATCTCGTCCTGCATGGCGACCAGCAGGTCGTCCTTGCCGTCGAAATAGACGTAGAAGGTGCCGTGGGATGTGCGGGCCCGCTTGGCGACCCGTGCCACCCGGGCGCCGTGGTAGCTGTGGGCGGAGAACTCCGCCACGGCGGCGTCGAGCAGGCGGGTCAGCGTCCGGCGGCCGCGCTCACGGCTCGTGCGGGCGTCGAGCACGCGGCGCCAGCGCTCCGTCGACCCCCCGGCGCCGTGCGACACGAGTGTCAAGTTAGCCCGCGGGCCGCGCGGCACCCGAGGGGTTCGCGCGACCTACGACCCGCGGAAGGTGGGCTTGCGCTTGGCGACGAACGCGGCCGCCGCCTCCCGGTGGTCGTCGCTGACGAACGTGGCGCCCTCGAGCAGCAATCCGGTGTCCATCAGCAGGCTCATCCGGTCGCGCACGATGCGGTTCAACGTCGCCTTGGTGCCCTGCACGGCCAGGGGCGCCCCATCCGCCAGGCGCCAGGCCAGGGCGGTGGCTTCGTCCAGGAGCTGCTCCCCGGGCACGGCCTTGAGGATCATGCCGAGGCGAGCCGCCTCGGCGCCGGTGATCGGATCTCCGGTGAGCAGGTACCACTTGGCGGCGCCGAACGGCATGATCAGCGGCCACATCACCGCGCCTCCATCGCCGGCCACGAGCGCCACGTTCACGTGGGTGTCCGCGAACTGGGCGTCCTCGGCCGCCACCACGACGTCACAGAACAGTGCGATCGTGGCCCCGAGACCCATGGCGTGGCCGTGCACCGCCGCGACGACCGGCTGGGGCACGCCCAGGATCGCCTCGAGGAGCTCGGTGGCGTCGAGGGTGTGGAGCACGGTGTGAGCGGGGCGCGAGGGCGTGGCGCCCGAGGCACGCTCGTCGAAGCCCTTGACGTCGCCGCCCACGCAGAACGCTCGCCCTTCGCCTCGCAAGAGGATGGCCCCCACGGAGTCGTCTCCACCGGCGCGGCCGAGGATCTCCGTGAACTCCGCGTGGAACCCGCCGCCCACGGCGTTCAGCCGATCGGGCCGGTTGAACGACACCGTCAGCAGGCGCCCGTCCTGGCGCGCCAGCATCGTCTCGAACTCGCCCCAGTCAGGCATTGTCGTCCTCCCTGCGCGCGGCCCCGGCGATGGGCGCCATCCCTCGCATGACCACGACGCCGGCTACCGGGTGATGCCGTACCGCTCGAGCCCGAAGGCGCGGATGGCGTTGCCGCGCAGCAGCTTGTAGGTCTCGTCCTCGTCCAGCCCCGCGTTGCGGCAGATCTCGTCGGCGACCGCCTCGGAGTGCGGGAACGTGCTGTCGGCGTGCGGGTAGTCGGTCTCGAAGCAGATCGTGTCCATGCCGATGCGGTCGCGGTTGGCCAGGCCCGTCTCGTCGTCGAAGATGCAGCCGTAGACCCGTCCGCGGATGTAGCTGGTCGGCGGTTCGGGGAGGCTGGTGCCGAACGAGTTGTCGGACCGCTCCTCCCACAGCTTGTCCATCCGTTCGAGCAGGTAGGGCATCCACCCGACCTGGCCCTCGGAATAGGCGACGACGAGGTCGGGGAACCGCGCCAGCGTGCCCGAGAAGACGAAGTCGAGCAGTGAGCCCATGGCGTTCTGGAACGTCAGCGTCGAGCTGACGATGAACGGCGCGTCGGGCGTCGTCCCCGGCATCTTCGACGACGAGCCGATGTGTATGCACAGCACGCTGTCGGTCTCCTCGCACGCCGCGAACAGCGGGTCCCACTCACCCGAATGGATCGATGGCAGGCCCAGGGGATGCGGGTTCTCCGAGAACGTGATGGCGTGGCAGCCCGCCGCCGCGCAGCGGCGCACCTCGTCGGCCGCCAACTGCGGGTCCCACAACGGCACCATGGCGAGCGGGATGAGCCGTCCCTTGGCGTCGCCGCCGCACCACTCGTCGATCATCCAGTCGTTGTAGGCCTGCACGCACAGCAGGGCCAGGTCCTTGTCGTCACGCTCGGCGAACGTCTGGCCGCAGAAGCGGGGCAGCGTGTTGGGAAAGCAGATGGATGCGTCCATGTGGTTCGCGTCCATGTCGGCGAGCCGTTCCTTCTGCTGCCAGCAGCCGGGTCGGATCTGGTCGAAGGTCACGGCGCCGAAACCCAACTCGTCGAACCCGGCGGCGGCCGACAGCCTCATCAACGGCGAGACGATCCCGTCGTAGTGCCAGACGTCGGCCCACTCGCCGTCGTCGTGGGCGGTCCACACCAGATCCGTCTTGGCGACGTCGTACGATCCCCTCTCCCGCACGACGCGGGGCCCGCGCTGCTGGTACTTGGCGGGAAGGCGGCTGGACCAGAGATCGGGCGGCTCGACGACGTGGTCGTCGACCGAGATGATCCGGGGGATCTGCGTCATGCGGTGGCCCTCCCTCACGCGATTCTCTCGGTTTTAACCTCGGATTCCCCGGAAACCTCCAGCTCGAGGTCACCCTATCTGTATGTGACAACAGCGTCTAACGGGGTCGGCGTCAGCCGCCGATTCCCAACATCACCCACGTGGGCGGAGTTGCGGCCGCGCACGGCCCGTCCCCTCAGGTGGCCGGCTTCTCGTACACGGAGACGTGTCTCTGGCTGTCATCGTCGAAGGGCTCGCGGTTCCAGCCTCCCCACCGGTGGCGCAGCCGGAGCCCGGCCAGGCGGGCCCTGAGGTCGAGCTCCGACGGCCAGGCGTAGCGGAGCGCGACAGGCACGAGCCGCACGCCGTCGCCGCTGATCACGACGTGCTGGGCGTCGACTCGCTGCTCGATCGGCCGGTGCACTGAGACGTTCAGCCGAACGTAATCGAGGTCCAGGTTCATGACGTGCACCCGTTGTCCGTGATCGAAGCGGGCCACGTCGGGGACAAAGCCCTCGAGCGAGAAGCAGCCCCCCGGGGACGCATCGATGCCGTGCACCTCGAGCCCCCGCTCCGCCAGCGGGATGGCGACTCGCCGGGCGGTCGGCGTTCATCACCGGCCAGAGCGTGTTCCGCACCGGTCTGTCGAAGGTCGGCATCCCCGGCTCGCCCGTGGGCATGCGCGCGGAGGACCCGACGATCGCCCGCTTGCTGAAGGCCCGCGGCTACGCCACCGGCCAGTTCGGCAAGAACCACCTGGGGGACAAGGACGAGCACCTGCCCACGAACCACGGCTTCGACGAGTTCTTCGGCAACCTCTACCACCTGAACGCCGAGGAGGAACCCGAGCTGGCGGATTACCCACCGGATGCGGACTTCCCGCAGTTCAGGGAGCGGTACGGGCCCCGCGGCGTCCTGCACTCCTGGGCCAACGACGACGGGACGCAGCGCATCGAGGACACCGGTCCGTTGACCAAGAAGCGGATGGAGACCATCGACGACGAGGTCGCCGAGGCGGCGCTCGACTTCATCCGCCGCCAACAGGCCAACGGCACCCCGTTCTTCGTGTGGGTCAACACCACCCACATGCACTTCCGCACCCACCCGAAACCGGAGAGCGTCGGCCAGGCGGGGCGCTGGCAGTCGCCCTACCACGACACCATGATCGACCACGACCTGCTCGTCGGATCGTTGCTCGACCTGCTCGAGGAGCTCGGTCTGGCGGGCGACACCTTCGTCATGTACTCCACCGACAACGGCCCGCACATGAACAGCTGGCCGGATGCGGGCATGACGCCGTTCCGCAACGAGAAGAACTCGAACTGGGAGGGCGCCTTCCGGGTGCCGTGCGTGATGCGTTGGCCGGGAGAGATCCCGGCTGGCATCGTCACGAACGACATCGGCAGCCATCTCGACATGCTGCCGACGCTGCTCGCGGTGGCCGGCGAGCCGGGCATCAAGGAGAAGCTGCTCGAGGGCCACGAGGCCGACGGCCACACCTACAAGGTGCACCTCGACGGGCACAACCTGGTGCCCTTCCTCACCGTCGAGGGCGAGCGGAGCCCGCGGCCGGGATACTTCTACTTCTCCGATGACGGCGACCTCGTCGCCCTGCGCTTCGACAACTGGAAGGCCGTGTTCATGGAGCAGCGCGTCGCCGGAACGATGCAGATCTGGGCGGAGCCGTTCGTGCCGCTGCGGGTACCGAAGCTCTACAACCTTCGCACGGACCCGTTCGAACGGGCTGACATCACCTCCAACACCTACTACGACTGGTTCCTCGACCGCGTCTACCTCGTGCTCGCGGCAACGGGGGTCGTAGGCGAGCTCCTGGCCACGTTCGAGGACTTCCCGCCCCGCCAGACGGCGCCGTCGTTCACCATCGACCAGGCCCTGGAGAAGCTGGAGGCCGGGATCACGAGCGCGTGAACAGTGGCCATGGAACTTGACACGGGGATCGTGGCCTCCTTCGCCCTTTGGCCGCCCCTCCGGCAGCAGCCGCTACCGTCGTCCCGGCGTGCCGACCGCGCGACCGGAGGGGGGTTACATGCCACTGCCCGACCTGGACTACGCACCGACCATTCCGGCCGTGGTCCGCCGGGCCGCGACGACCTTCGGGGACAACGACTTCATCGTCATGCCCGATCGCCGCATGAGCTACGCCGAGGCCGAGGTGGCGTCCCGCCGCGTCGGCAAGCAGCTGCTGGCGGCCGGCGTGGGGAAGGGCACTCGCATCGGGTTCATGTTCCCGTACGGCACGGACTGGGTCGTGACGTGGCTGGCGGCCGCCCGGATCGGTGCGATCGGCATGCCGTTCAGCACGTCCTACAAGCCCGCCGAGCTGCGCAAGGCACTCCGCTTCGGCGACGTCGACACGCTGCTCGTGCCGTCGACCATGTTCGGTCGGGACCATCTCGCCTACGTCGAGGAGGCCGTGCCCGGGCTCGCCCAGGCGGGGCCCGAGCCGCTGCGGATCCAGGCGCTGCCCTTCCTGAGGCACGTGCGGGTGAGCGGACCCAGCGACCGGCTGTGGCCCAAGGAGCTTCCCCTTGACTTCCGGCTCGGCGACGGCGGCTACCACGGCGTCAGCGACGACCTCTTCGAGGCCGTGGAGGCCGGGGTCACGCCGTCCGACGTCATGATGACGATCTTCACGTCGGGCACCACGACCGAGCCCAAGGCGGTCGTCCACACGCACGGCAACTTCCTCCGCCACGGCGCCAACCTCGCGCGCTTCGCGGGGCACACCACGGAGTCCCGCCGGCTGTGCGCCATGCCGTTCTTCTGGATCGGCGGCGTCGGGCTCACGCTCAACCTGGCCCTGGCGGTGGGCAGTGCCGTCCTGTGCGTCGAGAGGGTCGAGCCCGACGCCGTGCTCGACCTCATGGAGGCCGAGGGCGCGACCGAGCTCGCAATGTGGCCCCAGCTGGGCCAGCGGATGCAGCGCTACATCGCCGAGGCGGGCCGGGACGTGGGCAAGATCCCCGCGTTCGCGCCCCCGCCCACCACCGACTACGGGTTGCGCCACAACTCGTTGGGGATGACCGAGACCATGGGGCCCCACTCCGCGGCCGGCCCCGAGTCCGAGCGAGTCCTGCCCGAGGAGATGCGAGGATCGTTCGGGCTGCTCGTCCCCTGCGTCGAGCACCGCATCGCCGACCCCGACACCAACGCCACCTTGGGCGAGGGCGAGGTGGGGGAGGTCTGCATCCGCGGCTACAGCCTCATGGACGGGCTGTACAAGCGGGAGCGCCACGACACCTTCGACGAGGACGGCTGGTATCACAGCGGCGACAAGGGCCTGATCCGCGACGGCTACCTGTACTTCCACGGCCGCCTGAGCGAGATGATCAAGACGTCGGGCTCCAACGTCGCCCCCCGGGAGGTCGAGCTGGTGCTCGAGTCGTTCCCCGAGGTCGGCTTGGCCGTTGTCGTTGGTCTACCGGATACCGATCGGGGCGAGGTCGTCGCCGCCGCGCTGGTGCCGGCGACCGGCGCCGGCATCGATCCGATCGAGACGCTCCGGCGGACCGGCGACGAGCTCTCCAACTACAAGGTGCCGCGGCGGGTGCTCGTGCTCGGCGAAGGCGACATGCCCTACCTGGCCAACGGCAAGCCCGATCGGCTGACGGTGCGGACGCTGCTGGCCGATCGGGCGACCGAGGCGCGGTGGCGCTGACGGCGCCAGCCGTGGCGTGCCCGCGATGAGAAATGCGTCCCCATGTCGTCTGGACATCCGACAGCCCGATGGGGCACGAAAACCAGGCGAACGACTCGAGAAAGGAAAGGGGCGCGTGATGAGCACGCACGTCTTCGGACTCACCGTGGCGACGCTGGCCGACGCGTCCCGCGCCGCGCGCACGGTCGATAATGCCGTGACCCTCATAGACGAGGCGTCGCACGTGGTGGTCGTCGTCGACCAGCGGGGTCGGGTGATCATGCGGCCCCAGGAGTGGAACCCGCTCGGCTGATCCCCGCCCCGGACCCTTCTTACATACAGGCTTGACTGTACGTAACTGAAGGTAGATAGTGGCTGCATGCCCACGGTCGCCTCGGAAGCGCAGCGGCCCCGCAGCAACGCCGAGCGCAGCGCCGCCACGCGTGCCCGGCTCCTGGACGCCACCATCGACTGCCTGGTGGAGCTGGGCTGGTCGGGCACCAGCACGACCGAGGTTGTGCGCCGTGCCGGCGTGTCCCGGGGCGCGCAGGTGCACCATTACCCCACCAAGGAAGACCTGGTGCTCGCCGCGGTCGAGCATCTGTGCACCCGCCGCATGGACGAGTACCGGGCCGCGATCGAGAGGCTCCCGGCCCACGAGCGAACCCCGGCTGCCTCCATCGACCTGCTGTGGTCGGTGTGGTCGGGCCCGACGCTCGAGGCGTGGCTCGAGCTCGTGCTCGCAGGCCGGACCCGGCCGGCGTTGCGGGACCGCTTCTTCGAGTTCGAGCGACGGTTCTTCGACGCCGCGGTGGCGTTGTTCCGGGAGACACAGCCGGACATGGCCGTCGACCCGGCGTTCGCCCGCCTGGCGTTGCGGTTCACCTTCTGCCTCCTCGACGGCCTGGCGGTCGCACGCCTCGTCGGGACCGAGCGGCAGGAGCTGGACCGCGTCATCGAAGGCTTCAAGTTGCTCACCACCATCGTTCCTTCCCTCGATCCAGGAGCCATCCCATGACCGCCATCGCCCTCGACGGCCAGCCCCTCGACGAGGAGCAGCGTGACGACCGGTTCACCGAGCTGCTGCGGCGCCTCAGCCACCAGTCGGTGGTGAAGCATTTCGACGCCTACGCCGACGTCGATTGGGATCATCCCGATCACGCCATCGACCCCTGCGACCCCCGCTGGGAGTTGGACCCGGGCAATGGACTGGCGGGCACCGACTGGTACCGCTCGTTGCCGGCCGAGACGCGGGCCCGGATCGGGCTCCACGGCATCACGAGCAACATGAAGGCCGGGCTCCAGTTCGAGAACGTGCTCAAGCGTGGCCTGCTGGAGTACGCGTTCGGGCTGCCCGACGGCTCGCCCGAGTTCCGGTACGTCTACCACGAGGTCATCGAGGAGGCGCAGCACTCGCTGATGTTCCAGGAGTTCGTCAACCGGGCCGGTCTCGAGACCCCGGGCCTGCCGTGGGACATGCGCCTGGGGAGCCGGCGCGTCGTCGGCCTGGCCCGGCGGTTCCCGGCCCTGTTCTTCGTGTTCGTGCTCGGCGGGGAGGATCCGATCGATCACGTGCAGCGCACGGTCCTGCGCAGCGGCAAGGAGATCCATCCGTTGCTGGAGCGGATCATGCGCATTCACGTCACCGAGGAGGCGCGGCACCTGTCGTTTGCCCGCAGCTACCTGCGCACCAACGTGCCCAAGCTGTCGGGATGGCGGCGGCGCGCCATGGCCCTGGAGGCGCCGGTGGTGCTGGCCACCGAGGCGAGCGTCATGCTGCGGCCGCCCCGCCACCTCGTCCGCACCTACGGCGTGCCCGATGCGGTCCTGCGCGAGGCCTACGGTCCCGGATCCCAGAGCCGGCAGGACGCCAGGGACTCGCTCCGCAAGGTACGCAACCTGCTGGTCGAGCTCGGCCTCGTCACGCCGGCGGCGAAACGCTTGTGGCGGCGCTTCGGCATCTGGGACGAGGCCTGACGCTTCTGCCCCCGGCTCGGCAACATCATGCCGGGCCCTGCTGGCGCCCCTCGGTCGTGACCTTGCGGTACGTGAACCGCCAGCGGCCGTCCTGCTCCTCGTACTCGTCGACATACCGTCCCCAATGGTCGAGGCCGTTGGCGCGGATCACGAAGAAGTAGCAGCGGCCCTTGGCGTGCTGTCGATCGCCGACATGGATCTGGTGGGTGGTGACGCAGTGGCGCACGTACGGGGGCTGGGCGCGCTCGTCGGCCGCCTCCCGAAACGTTGCGATCGCACCGGTGAAGATCGTCCCGATCTCGTCGATGCCTCGGTAGGCACGGGTCTCGCCGCCCTCGCTCGTGATCTCCATCGTCGCGTCGGCGGCGAACAGCTCGAGGACCTGCGCGATCCGGCCGCTGTCGCCATTCGAGTTGTACCGCGTGACGAGGTCTCGGATGCTCTCGCGGGCAAGCAGCTCCCAGGTCTCCATCGGCGTGCTCATGCCGAGATGCGCGTGTCCACCGGCACTAGTCGACCGTGGCGGTCGCCTGGCCGGCGAACACCTCGAGCCCGTCCTGGTTGGTGGTGGTGATGCGCAGCTCGACGATGCCGACGCCGCCGTCATCGTTGCGAACGTCGACGACCTCGGACTGCGTCGTCAGGGTGTCGCCCGGCCACACTTGCGCCCGAAAGCGTCCGCCGAACGATCGCAGGCGACCATCGCCGACGTAGTTGGTGACCATCTTGCCGGTCAGCCCCATGGTCAGCATGCCGTGGGCGAAGATGCCCGGGAACCCCGCCACCTGGGTCGCGAACACCTCGTCGCTGTGCAGCGGGTTGTAGTCACCCGATGCGCCGGAGTACTGCACGATCTGTGTCCTGGTGAGGTCGTCGACCACGACCTCGGTGTGCACGTCGCCGATGTTCAGCCCACTGGCCTGGAGCGTCATCGTTGCTCCCCCGACCCCGCCGTGGCCGCAGCCTCGGGGGCCCGCTCGGTGCGTACCCCGACGCCGCGGGCGGTGACGACGAGCTCGTCGTTCTGATCCCGGTACTCGGTGATCGTCTCGTTGAACACCAGCTTGCCGGCGCGCCGGCCCTCCTTCTCCCACGTCTTGCCCGGTCGGGTCTCGGCCCGCAGAACGTCACCCGGTCGCAGGTGCCGGTGGTACTCGAAGTGCTGCTCGGCGTGGAGCCCCCGCGCCATGCCTCCTCGTCCTCCTCCACCACCACCGCCGTCCCCCGGGCGCGGCGTCCCCGTGGGATTCCGTCCGGAGCCGAACCAGGGTTCGCCGATCTTCGGCCGCAGCGGCCAGTCGGGATCGAACTGGGCGCCCGCCTGGACAAACGTCGGGGGCGCGATCACGTGGCCGACCTCGGTGTTCGCCGCGTACTCCTCGTCGGCGTAGATCGGGTTCGGGTCGCCCACGCTGCGGGCGAACATCATGATGTGCCCGAGCTCGACCGGAAATCGTTCGACTGCCATGACCCGCGATCATGTCAGGCCGGGTCGGCCGGGAACCGCCCGTTTCATGACAACCTGGTCTCGCCATCGAAGGAAGGGGATCCGTGACCGACTCGACGCCCCTGTTCGGCTTCACGATGCAGCTACCCGTGCAGGCCCAGTCCACGCTCATCGCCCAGCCCTGGGAGCCGGCGGCCGGGCCCGCGGAGCTGGCGGCGGTCGCCCGGGCCTGCGACGCCAACGGCTTCTACTCGGTGTCGGTGTGCGACCACGTCGCCATCCCCAGGGAGCGGGCGCCCACCATGACCACGACCTGGTACGACACGGTGGCGACCCTGGGGTGGCTGGCGGGGCTCACGGAAGGGGTGCGGCTGCTGTCGCACGTCTACGTCGTCGCCTACCGCCACCCGCTGCAGACGGCCAAGGCGTTCGCCACCCTCGACGCCCTGTCCGGGGGACGGGCCATCCTCGGCGTGGGTGCCGGGCACGTCGACGGCGAGTTCGCGGCGCTGGGCGTGCCGTTCGCGCAGCGGGGTCGGATCACCGACGATGCGGTCGTGGCCATCCGCGCCGCCCTGGCCGACGAATGGGGCGGCGGCGACGTCGGGCAGCGACCGCGTCCCCAGCAGCCCGGCGGCCCGCCCATCTGGGTGGGTGGATCCTCGGGCGCGGCCCTGCGCCGGGCCGCACGGCTGGGCGACGGCTGGCTGCCCCAGGGGCCCCCCGAGGGCGGCATGGCCGCGGCCATCGCCACCCTGGGGCGGCTGCGTGAGGAGGCCGGCCGGGAGGGCCCGTTCGCCGTCGGTGGCGGCGTCGGCCTCTACGTGGGCCAGCCTGCGTTCGACGTGCCCCGATGGACCGTCACCGGTGACCCCGACAGGATCGCCGAGGCGGTGCGCGACCTCGTGGGGCTGGGCGTGAACCACGTCGCCATCCGGATCGCCTCGCGCAGCTGCGAGGAGCACATCGACCAGATCGCCGCCTTCGGCCGCGACGTGGCCCCCCTTGTCGAGGGGTGACACATACCCGGACCGGCACGAAACACTGGTGTCAGGTCGTGTGCCATGCTCGTGCGGCCGGCTGACCAGAGAGGGGAGCGGACCGGGTGGCACAGACCCAGGTCATCGATGCGGCCACCGCCCGGGGGCGCTATTCCCTGTGGATCGACGGCGACCGCGTCGACGGATCGAAGGGAACGTACGAGGTCGTCAATCCCGCCACCGAGGCGATCGTGGGCCTGGCCCCCGACGCCACGGCCGACGACGCCCGCCAGGCCGCGACCGCCGCGGCCGACGCCTTCCCGGACTGGTCGCGGACCACCCCGGAGGAGCGGGCCCGCCTCCTCGATCGGGCCGCGGATCTCCTCCAGCAACGGATCCCCGAGCTCATCCCACTGGTCCAGGCCGAGACCGGCTCCACGGTCCAGATGGCGCGGACGGCCCAGGTCCCGGTCGCCGTGGCCCGCCTCCGCCGTTATGCGCGCGGCGCGCTCGAGCCCCGGGAGATCCCGCTCGCTCCGGCGCCCAACCCTGGTGGCGGGCCCTCGTCCACCGGCGGTGGCCTCGTCAACGCTATGGCCGTCCGCGTGCCGGTCGGCGTCGTGGTCTGCATCACGTCGTACAACGTGCCGCTGACCAACGTCATGGGGAAGATCGGCCCCGCCCTGGCCATGGGCAACACGGTGGTCATCAAGCCGGCGCACCAGGATCCGCTCGGGATCATCAAGATGGTGGAGGCGTTCCACGATGCGGGCTTCCCGCCGGGGGTCGTCAACCTCGTGGTCGGGTCCACCCCCGAGTCGGCCGAGGCGCTGGTGGAGGCGCCGCAGACCGACATGATCAGCTTCACCGGCAGCACGGCGATCGGCCTGAAGATCGGCGAGTCGGCCGCCCGTGACATGAAGCGGGTGCTGTTCGAGCTCGGCGGGAAGGGCGCCAGCCTGATGTTCGACGACGCCGACATCGATGCCGCCGCCCGGGGCACCGCCAGCACGTTCGCCTTCCACGCCGGCCAGATCTGCACGGCGCCCACCCGGCTCATAGCCCAGCGCCGCGTCTACGACGAGGTGGTGGAGAAGCTGGCGCAGATCGCCACCGTGCTCAAGGTGGGCGACCCTCTCGATCCCGACACGATGGTCGGTCCGGTCATCAGCGCCGCCCAGCGCGACCGTATCGAGGGCTACGTGCGGTCCGGCGTCGACGAGGGGGGCACCCTCGTCGCCGGCGGCTCCCGCCCCGACACCCAACGCGGCTTCTTCTGGCCTCCCACCCTCATCGCCGGGTGCCACAACGGCATGACGGCGGCCCGGGAGGAGATATTCGGGCCGGTGGTCGTGGCCATCCCCTTCGACGACGAGGAGGAGGGTATCGCCATCGCCAACGACAGCGACTACGGCCTCTACGACTACGTGTGGACCCGGGATACGGCCAAGGGGCTGCGGGTCTCGCAGCGCCTGCGGGCGGGCAACGTCGGGCTCAACACGCTGGCCCGCAACCCCGAGACGCCGTTCGGCGGGTTCCGCAAGAGCGGCATCGGACGCGACGGTGGGTCGTTCGCCCTGCATGCCTACAGCGAGCTGCAGAGCATCGTCTGGCCCGGCTGAAGGAGGCGCTGAAGTGCGAGTGAAGCGAGCGCTACAGGCCGACGGCGCGAGCGCCTTACGGTTGCATGATGGCGATGGGTGTGGGGCGCAGCCCCACGCGAGGCACCGATGAGAGCCATCGTCTGGACCGGCCAGCTCGAGGTGCGCGACGACGTCGAGGTGCGGGCGCCGGGCCTGCGCGAGGTCAAGGTGCGGATCCACCGTGCCGGGCTCTGCCACAGCGACGTCTCGGTCATCGACGGGACCATCCCCATGCCCCCGCCCGTCGTCCTCGGCCACGAGGGCGCCGGGGTGGTGGAGGAGGTCGGCGCCGCCGTCACCGGCGTGAAGCCGGGCGACCACGTGGTGCTGGTCACACTGGGGAACTGCGGGCAGTGCGACGCCTGCGATCGCGGCCTGCCCACGCACTGCCGCACGCCCTTCGGCTGGTCCGACACCCGCTTCACCACGGGGGGCCGGGAGGTCCCGGGGTTCGCCAACCTCGGCGTGTTCTCCGAGCACACCGTGGTGCACGAGCACCAGGCCGTGGCGATCGACCCTGCCGTTCCGCTCGATGCCGCCAGCCTGATCGGCTGCGCCGTCGTCACCGGCGTGGGGGCGGTGCTCAACCGCGCCAAGGTCGAGCCCGGCGAGACCGTGGCGGTCATCGGTGCGGGCGGGATCGGGCAGTCGGTCATCCAGGGCGCCCGGCTGGCGTCGGCGGGGCGGATCGTCGCCATCGACGCCAACCCGCTCAAGGAGGCCGTGGCCCGGCAGTTCGGCGCCACCGACTTCGTCGACGCGTCGCAGTACCCCGGCGACACCGTGGCCGCCGTCAAGCAGCTCGAGCCCGCGGGCTTCGACTACGCCTTCGAGTGCGTGGGGCACCCCGCGCTCATCCGCCAGGCGATCGACATGCTCGGGACCGGGGGGACGTGCGTGCTGCTGGGCGTGCCCAAGCTCGGCACCGAGGCCAGCTTCGTGGTCGGCAACCTGTACAACGACCGCTCGATCCTCGGGTGCCGCTACGGCCAGACCCGGCCCCACCACGACGTCCCGCTCATCACGCGCTTCTACCTGGATGGACGCTTCATGCTCGACGAGATGGTCAGCCGGACCTACGAGCTCGGCGACATCGAGCAGGCCCTCGCCGACCTCGAGGCGGGCAAGCTCAATCGTGGCGTCCTGACGCTGACCTGACCGTCGACCAGACCCTCGACCAGAAGGTGGGATTCATGGAGTTCGGCATCTTCATCCAGGGATTCGTCCCGAGCTACCGACGCCAGGCAGATCCGGATGCCGAGCACACCGCACTGATGCACGACATCGAGTGCGTGATCGCCGCCGACAGGGCGGGGTTCAAGTACGTGTGGGCCACCGAGCACCATTTCCTCGACGAGTACTCCCACATGTCAGCGAACGACGTGGTGCTCGCGTACCTGGCCCGGGCGACCGAGCGCATCCACCTGGGCTCGGGCATCTTCAACCCGCTGCCCCAGGTCAACCATCCCGCCAAGGTGGCGGAGAAGGTGGCCATGCTCGATCACCTGTCGGGCGGGCGATTCGAGTTCGGTACCGGGCGCGGCGCCGGGAGCCACGAGATCCTTGCGTTCCTGCCAGGGATGAAGGACCTGAGCAAGACCCGGGAGATCTGGGAGGACGTCATCGCCGAGTTCCCCAAGATGTGGCTCCAGGACGAGTACGAGGGCTACCACGGCAGGTACTGGACGTTGCCGGCGCGCAAGGTACTGCCGAAACCCTGGAAGAAGCCGCACCCGGCCATGTGGTACGCCGCGGGCAACGTGGGCAGCTACGAGATGGCGGCGCGGCGGGGTCTGGGCGTGCTCGGCTTCTCCGTGGGCTCGATCCAGGAGCTCGAACCGGTGATGAAGGCCTACAAGAAGGCCATCAGGGAGCCCGAGCCCGTCGGCGCGTTCGTCAACGACAACATCATGGTCACGACCGGGGCCTTCGTCGCCGAGGACGATCACGCGGCGGTGGAGGCGGCCACCCGGCCGCACAACAGCTACCTGGCGAGCAACGTGTACCGCTACCACGACACGTTTCCCCACCCGCCGGACATCCCGGTGTGGCCCGACCTGATGTCCGACGCCACACCCGAGGACATCCCCACCGCCCGCGAGCGCGGTGGCATCTGCGGTGACCCCGACCACGCGCTGGAGCAGTGCCGGCGCTGGGAGGAGGCGGGCTGCGATCAGCTGGTCTTCGGGACCGGCTCGGCCCGCCACGAGGACACGCTCGAGATGATCCGGCTCATGGGCGAGCACGTGATCCCCAACGTCGACACGGATCCCGTGCACCGCACGACGCGCTTCCGCGAGGCCGCGGCGCGATAGCGCCGCTGGGACGGTCCTGAGGGGTGGCATGCTCGACGGCCAGGCGGCCGTGACGGGTGGCGTGCTCGACGGCCAGGTGGCCGTGATCACCGGCGCCGGCCGGGGGCTGGGCCGCGCCTACGCCCTGGCCTACGCGCGAGAGGGGGCGCGGGTGGTCGTCAACGACCTCGACGCCGGGTCGGCGGAGTCGGTCGTCGACGAGATCGGCGCCCTCGGCGGCGAGGCGGTCGCGAGCCACGACACGGTCGCCGACCCGTCGGGCGCCGAGCGGGTCGTTGCCACAGCGGTGGAGCGTTTCGGGCGCATGGACGTGATGATCACCAATGCCGGCGCCGACCGGCGGGGGCCGGTGCTGGACCTGGGGCCCGACGACTGGGAGCTCACGCTTCGGTCCCACCTGTTCGGGTCGATCCACTGCTCCGTGGAAGCCGGCCGGGCCATGCGCGGTCAGGGTGGCGGCGGCGTGATCGTCAACGTCTGCTCGGCGGCGTTCTATGTCGGCACCCCGACGCTGGCCCCGTACGGGGTGGCGAAGGGCGGGATCTACGGCCTGATGCGGTCGCTTGCGGGGGAGCTGGCGCCGTTCGGCATCAGCGTGAACGGGGTGGCGCCACCTCTGACCGCCACCGCCCCGGCGCTGGCGTTCGTGGACAGCCTGGCGGACCGGGGGCTGTCCGCCGAGCAGGTCGAGGCCATGCGGTCATCCATGCCGCAGCCGGAGGACGTCGCCGCCATCACCGTGTTCCTGGCGACACCCGAGGGTCGGCGGCTGTCCGGGCGGCTCCTCACGATGACGAAGGACGAGCTGACGATGATCGGTCCGCCGGACGGCGGCCGGCCCGTGCGTGCCCCGGGCGAGCGGTGGACGCTGGAGTCCCTGGGAGAGGCGGTGCGACAGCTGTAGTGGCGCTTCGGATCTGAGCGGGGTGGAGCGGCGTCCGGGTATCCCGGTCGCGGCACAGGCGCCCTGGCCGACCAACGTTTCGCATCGACTCGCCAACTGTGACGAGAAGGGTGCCCTGAGCAGGCACGGCCTCCAGTCCTTTCGAGAATTGCGATCCCCCAGAAGCTGCAGAAGCCTTGGGGTCCAGAAGGGAGGCCAGCGATGGAGCCCTATTTCGATCTCGGCACCTACAGGCGCGGGACTTCGACTGCCTCGACGAGCGCCCAGACGTGGTTCGACCGCGGACTGGTGTGGTGCTACGCGTTCCACCATGAAGAGGCGATCCGGTGCTTCGAGCGCGCTGTCGAGCACGACCCCGGCTTCGCCCTGGCCCACTGGGGTATCGCCTACGCGATCGGGCCGAACTACAACAAGCAGTGGGAGGCGTTCGATCCGGTCGACCTTGCGGCATCGCTCGAGAAGGCGTGCAACGAGGTCGCAGCGGCGCGCGCGTGTGCGGATCGCGCGTCGCCGGTCGAGCGGGCGCTCGTCGAGACGCTCGGGCATCGCTATCAGGCCAACGACCCGTCGGCCGACCTCGTCTCATGGAACGTTGACTACGCCGAGGCGATGCGTGACGTGTATCGCGCGTACCCCAACGACCTCGATGTCGCAGCACTCTTCGCCGACGCGCTGATGAACCTCACGCCGTGGACGCTGTGGGATCGTTACACGGGCCTGCCGTCCGACGGTGCGAGGACGCTCGAGGCCAAGGAGGTGATCGAGCGCGCCCTCGAGTGGCCAGGCGGCCGCACGCACCCCGCACTCGTGCACCTGTACGTGCATCTGATGGAGATGTCGCCGTTCCCCGAGCAGGCGCTGTCGGTTGCCGGCCAGCTGCGCTCGCTCGTCCCCGACGCCGGCCACCTCGTGCACATGCCGACCCACATCGACGTGCTGTGCGGCGACTACAAGAGCACGCTCGAGTGGAACCTGCGCGCCATCGAGGTCAACGAGAAGTACGTCGCTCGCGAGGGCCGGGTCGGGTTCTACGCGCTCTACCATGCACACGATCGCCACTTCGCGATCTATGGGGCGATGTTCCTCGGTCGGTCGCAGGTGGCGCTGCGCGTCGCCGCCGACCTCGAGGCCTCGCTCCCCGAGGAGCTGCTGAGGATCGAGCAGCCGCCGATGGCGGACTACCTCGAGGCGTTCATTCCCATGCGCCTGCACGTGCTCATCCGCTTCGGGTTCTGGGAGGAGATCCTCGCGCTGCCGCTCCCCACTGATCCCACGCTCTACTGCACCACGACGGCGATGACGCAGTACGCGCAGGGCGTCGCGTATGCGGCGACCGGGAGGATGGAGGAAGCCCAGGCGGCGCGCGACGGGTTCGTCGCCGCCGTCGGGCGCGTACCCGAGTCGCGCTACCTGTTCAACAACACGTCCCAAGACATCCTCGCTGTCGCCGGCGCCATGCTCGACGGCGAGCTGGAGTACCGGCGCGGCCAGTTCGACGTCGCGTTCGAGCACCTGCGCCGGGCCATTGCGCTCGACGACGCGCTGCCATACGACGAGCCGTGGGGCTGGATGCAGCCCACGCGCCACGCCTACGGGGCGCTGCTGCTCGAGCAGGGTCGGGTTGAGGAAGCCGAGGCCATCTACGCCGAGGACCTCGGCTACGACCCATCGATCCCGCGCTCCTCCTGGCACCCCGGGAACGTGTGGAGCCTGCACGGCTACCACGAGTGCCTCGTTCGGCGGGGAAAGGACGAGCCGGCGCGGATCATCAAGCAGCAGCTCGATGTCGCCCTTGCCCGCGCCGACGTCCCGATCGTGTCGTCGTGTTTCTGTCGCAGGACGCATCACGAGGCCGTCGCGTAGTCAGGCGCTTCGGATCTGAGCGGGTCTAGCTGGGTAGGGAGCATCCTTGGCGCGGCACAGGGCCCTGCGAACTTGACGGCTGTTGAAGGTCATCGAGTTCGGGAAAGTCCCCTCTACTGGGCCCGGCGCCTGCTGACCAAGCGCACGAGCGCCTCGACAACCGAGGCGAGGAGAAGCTCCTCGGCCTGCTCGGCGCCGGCGATCCCCGGGGCGAGGTGCGCATGGCCTGGCACGCCAAGGAGGTGCTCCGCTCCTCTACGAGCTCGATGTCGCCGCCGAGTTTGTCGACCAGCTGGTTCAGGACCTGCAGGACGAGAGCTGCCCGGTCGAGGTGCGCTCCCTCGGCCGCACCCTGCTCCGCTGGCGGAACCAGATCGTCGCCTGGCACCGCGCCCGGGTGAGCAAAGGGCCCACCGAGGCGATGAACAACCTCATCAAGCGGATCAAGCGCGTCGGCTTCGGCTTCCGCCGCTTCGCCCACTACCGGATCAGGGTCCTGCTCTACGCCGGGAGGCCGGACTGGTCCCTGCTGGCCACGGTCACACCCCGCTGAAATCCAAAGGGCCGCTGTAGTCGCCCTTGGGCGCGCCCGTTCATTTGAGTTGTTGCCCGGAGCAGTGTTTCCTCGAACTGGCTTGCTTTGATATGCGAACACTAGTACGCTGTTGGTCATGTCTGGGCAGGTCAGTGCCATTCTGGGACCGCTCACTGAAGCCGTCGACGACCTCAACCTTCCTATCGACAATGCTATTCTTTCGGAAGCGTTCGCGTTGGCAGATCGACTCAATGCCAAACTGGTTGCCGCGGTCGCTGACTACGACGTCGCCGAGATGTGGCGCAACGACGGTGCCACCTCGATGACCGCCTGGCTGCGCCACCACGCCCGCCGCTCGGCCCGCGACGCCGCGCGGTGCACCAGGACCGCCCGCCGTCTCCGTGAGCTGCCGGTCACGGGGGCCGCCTACCGCGACGGCGTGCTGTCGGGTGGCCACGTGCACGCGATCGTCGCCAACCTCAAGGACCGCACCGTCGGGCTGTTCGCCGAGCACGAGTCCGAACTGGTTGCTGACCTGGCCAAGCTGTCGGTCGGCGAGACCGCCACCGCCATGCAATCGTGGGCCCGGCACGCCGAAGCGGTGTTGGGTGACAAGGACAAGCCGCAGCCGGAGCGGACACTGCACCTGTCGCGGATCCTCGACGGGCGCCGCGAGCTGTCGGGCAGCTTCGACCCCGAAGGCGGCGCCGTGATCGCCACCGCGCTGCGCCTGGCGCAGACCGACGACGTCGACGGCGAACCCGCCCGCAGCCCCACCCAACGGCGGGCCGACGCCCTGGTCGATGTGTGCCGCCGGTTCCTCGACCACCAACAGGGCCGCCGCGGTGGCCGCCACCGGCCCCATCTCAACGTCATCACCACCCTCGACGACCTCGAACACCGGGGCCAGGGCCGCCTGCCCGACGGCACGATCCTCGACGGCACCAGCGTCCAGCGCCTGTTCTGCGACGCCGGCGTGCACCGGGTGTTTGTGGCCGGACGCTCCAGCATCTTGGACTACGGCACCGTGCGCCCGCACCGTCCCCGCCAACCTCTACAACGCCCTGGTCATCGCCGACCAGCACTGCCGGTTCCCCGGCTGCGACCGTCCGCCCGAATGGTGTGAGTCGCATCACGTCCGCTCGGTGATCGACGGCGGGCCCACATCGCTCGACAACTTGACCTTGGAATGCACCCGCCACCACCACTTGCTCCACACCCCCGGCTGGGACGCAAAACTCCTCCCCGACCGCACCCTCATCGTCACCACCCCCGACGGCCGCACCCTCCAAAGCCAGCCCCCCGGTCAGCCGCCACCACGACCACCCCGCGAATGACCCGGCGTCGCGGAGCAATGACGCGGGGGTTGGCTGCGACCCGTGACTGCCGTGGTGGCCGCGCCGGTTCTTGGCTAACTAACCGCTGCGACGCGGACATGTCCACGTCGCAGACCACCAGCGCAGCGCACCAAAGCGAGCAGCAACTCGAGATAACGGCACCTCGGGGGCATGTACCGGCCCGGTGTGCCTGCACGTTCGGTGACACCCCGGCACCCCTCGGTGTGCAACCCGAGCCGTCGATCCGTCGCGCTCGCGGCAAGCAGCAGCGCTGGGAGCGTGGGCTGCCCAGGCGCGCCGCTCAGCCGGCGGTCGGCGCGTGGCAGTCGAGACGCCGCGCGTTCTGGGACGCCGATGGCGACGCGGCCCTCCGCCCGGATCGATGCGGAATCGGTCGCGGGCGTGACCGATCAAGAGGTGGGCGCGGGGATGCGTGTCGCAGACTCGATTCCGCGACCCTCCAGCCGTCCTCGCGCCCCGCGGGGGGTTCGAGTCTGCTCAGCTCCACCAAGGGCTGTTCTTCTTGCAGGCTCGTTGTCGGGGCAATAGTGGCAGCCGGGTGAGGGCGCTAGCCTGAGCTTCCGAGGGGGAGCGGATGGCCGAAGTCGACAGCATCGCCCTTGCGCGGGAGGCCTGCGCAGGTCGGGACTGGCCTGCTGCGGCAGCATCGTTTGCGGCGGTGCCCCCGGACGCGATGATCGCGGCTGACCTAGCCGCGTACGCCGACACCCAGTTCTGGCTGGGTCACATCGACGACAGCCTGCGGCTCGGCGCCGCGGCGTACGACGCCTTCCTTCAGGAGTCGCGACCAGAAGGCGCCGCCATGTCCGCGGTGTTGCTGGGGATCCTCCACATGGCGATGGGTGACGAGCCGCAGGGCATGGGCTGGATCGGCCGCGCCGGACGCCTCGCCCAGGACATCCCCGAGTGCGCGGTGCACGGCTACCTGATGTTCCTGACCGAGGTGGAGGCGAACCTCCAGTTCGGGCAGCCGACGGAGGCCGTCGAGGCGGCCCGGCGGATGCAGGACCTCGGCCGACGCCTCGACCATCCGGACATGATCGCCATGGGGATCCACGCCGAGGGCCGGGTCTTGATCAGGTCCGGCGACGCCGCCGACGGCTTGGCACTGATCGACGAGGCGATGGTAAGTGTCCTGGATCGCCGGCTTACCCCGTTCACCGAGTGGACCCTCTACTGCTTCACGATCGACGCCTGCCACGAGGTAGCCGACCTGCACCGGATGAGTCGCTGGACCGAGCTGACCGAGGAGTGGCTGGCTTCCCTCCCTGACGCGCTCGGCCCGGGTTTCGGGGGCATGTGTGCGGTGCACCGCGCGCAGCTCCACCTGTTCCATGGCGCGTGGGAGGAGGCCGAGCGCGCCGCCCTTCCCGCCGCGCAGCTCGACTCCGTGCGGGTCGGCTACGGTGCGGAGGCCTGGTACGTCATCGCCGAGTCGCGACGACTTAGCGGCGCGCCGGGTGCGTCCGAGGCGTACAACGAGGCCCACGCCCGCGGCCGGAATCCGCAACCCGGACGGGCGCTGCTGCGGCTCGCTGAGGGTGACGCCGAGGGTGCGGCCCGCTCCCTTCGCTCCGCCATCGCCGCTGCCGGGCCCGACCCGCTGCGCCGCGCCCCGCTGTGCGCCGCCGCCGTCGAGGCAGCGATCGCGGCCGACCGGCTCGAGGATGCCTCTGCTGCGGCCGCCGAGCTCGGGGAGACGGCGGCAACATGGGCTACGTGCGGCCTGGCAGCGATGGCGGCCGCCGCGCGGGGGGCCGTCCTGCTGGCCGTGGGACGTGCCGAGGAGGCGCTGCCCGTGCTCAGCGATGCCTGCCGGCGCTGGCACGAGCTGGGGGCGACCTACGACGCCGCCCGGTCCTGCCTGCGCCTGGCCGAGGCCTACCGGACGCTGGGCGACGAGGACTCCGAGACAGCGGAGCGAGCGCTGGCAGAGGCGGCGTTCGCACGGTTGGGCGTCCCCATGGTGGCGAACGAGGCACCCGATGGGCTGACCGACCGGGAGTGCGAGGTGCTGGCGCTGGTGGCTGAAGGCAGGACTAACGCACAGATCGCGGAGGCGCTCTTCATCAGCGACCGCACCGTGGCGCGTCACCTGACCAACATCTTCCACAAGATCGACGTCGAGTCGCGCACCCAGGCGGCCCGCTACGCGATGGACCACGGGATGGCGTCGGCTCGGTAGCCCGACCCGACAACCGGGTGCTTACGCACAACCGCGTAGTGCCCCGCTGGCCGATTGGTCAATAGCGCCGATGCCACGGCTACCTCGCCCTTGTCAACATGGGTAGAGACGCGCCGATCGGCGGCGCCACCGCTGGGAGGCAGACCATGACCGAGGAACGAATCCACCGCGCCGTCTCCGCCGACGGCACCGAGATCGCCGGCCGGGTGGTCGGGCAGGGACCTCCGCTGGTCCTCGTGCACGGAGCGATCGGCGACGGCGAGTTCGCCTGGACCGAGTTGCTCCCCCACGTTACCGACCGGTTCACCTGCTACCTGCCGAGCACTCGCGGGCGGGGACTCTCCGGCGACCACCCCGATCACTCGATGCCGCGCCTGTCGGAGGACGTCACCGCGTTCGTCGGCAGCATCGGCGAGCCCGTCTGCCTGATGGGCTGGTCGGGCGGCGGGCCGCTCGCGCTCGGCGCGGCCGAGCAGACCGACACCGTGACCGCGGTCGCCGCATGGGAGTCCGCCGGCTCGCTTCAGGCCTTCGGCGCCGACGGGATGACCGACCTGGGTCGGCTCGGTGCCGCAATAGAGCAGGTTGGAGTCGCGGCCAACGACGGACGTCTGGGCGACGCGCTGCGTGCCTTCCTCGTCGGCATCTGCAGCGACCAGGAAATCTCCGTCCTCGAGGGCACCGACTTCCATCAGCGTTGGGCAGGTGGTGTGCCGGAGATGCTGGTCTTCCTGCAGCACGTCATGTCGACCGAAGATCCGGGCCCGCTCGCTGCCGAAGCGCTGGAGCAGCTAGCCGTGCCGTTGTTGTTGCTGACCGGCACCGAGACCCTGCTCCCGACGATGTTCGGCAACGTCGCCACGTTCGTCAACGAACGCGTCGCCGACGCGCAGGTCCGCGAGGTCGCCGGCGTCGGCCACTTCGCCCCCGTGGTCGCACCGAAGGTGGTCGCCGAAGAGCTGACCAGCTTCCTCGATGTGGCCTTGCAGCCTGGGTGACCGTCGTCGCGGCCTGTGAGGAGCCGCTCCGGCAGAGACGGAACCGTGCGTAGAGCTGAGCCCTCCCGGCGGATGATCGCTGATTGGTGAGGAGTTCAAGCCCGCGCTCGCCGTCGCTTCACGTCCTCGCCGGCTGGGCGGCGCCCTCGCTGCGGGCGTCGCGGTGTGCCACCTTCCGCGATCGCGCCAGACTGACTTGAGACATCGACGGCTCGGGTCGCGCCATCCATACGAGGGGTGTCACCGAACGCGTGTCCACATCGACCTGAGGCATGTCACCGAGGTGCCGTTGCGGGTGCAGCAACTCCCGCGAGCACGAGAGTTCGCTGAGCGCTTGACGGCGTACCGATTCGGCGGTAGGTGCGTTCGGGACAGTGCGATCGCCGCTGCTTGCGAGCGTTGTGTCTTCAACACGTAGCTGGGGCCGGGCGGCTCTGGCCTCCGGGTCTCGGCCTGACCTGGAGGTGCGACATGACCGACACGCCTACGACCGACGTCGCTGTCGTCGACCCGGCGTTCTCCGATGCCGAGCGGTACGCGCTGGCGGCGTTCCTCGCCGGCTACCAGGGCTTGACTCGCGACGCCTATGCGCTGGACCTGCGTCAGTTCATCGCCTGGTGTGAGGAGCGCAACTTGCGGCTGTTCGCCGTCCGCCGGGCGGACATCGAGTGCTTCGCCCGCGACCTCGAAGCACGCGGTCGCGCCCGTGCCACGGTGGCCCGTCGGCTATGCACGGTGTCGGGCTTCTACCGGTACGCGGAGCAGGAAGGACTCCTCGAGCGATCACCGGCGGCGCACGTTCGCCGGCCTCGTCTCGACTACGAGTCTCACGCCACCGGGCTGGACCGCAACGAAGTCGGAGCGCTCCTCGTCGCCGCCGGACTGGCCTCGGCGCGCGAGCACGCCCTCATCTCGCTGCTAGCGATCAACGGCCTGCGGGTCTCCGAAGCGCTCGGCGCTGACATCGAAGCTCTCGGTATCGAGCGCGGGCACCGCACCCTCACCGTGTTGCGCAAGGGCGGCAAGGTCGTCACCATCCCGCTCGCCCCCCGGACCGCACGGGCGATCGATCTGGCTATCGGCGAGCGGGTCGAGGGGCCGATCTTCCAGGGCCAGAACGGCGAGCGTCTCGACCGGCACGCGGCTTGGCGGATCGTGCGGCGCCTGGCTCACAAGGCTGGGATCAGCAAGCCGGTCGGGCCGCACACGCTGCGCCATGCGTTCATCACCGCCGCGCTCGATGCTGGTGTCCCGTTGCGAGACGTGCAGGAGGCCGCCTCCCACGCCGATCCGCGGACCACGATGCGCTACGACCGCGCTCGTGTGTCCCTCGATCGGCACGCCACCTATGTCGTCGCCGCGTTCCTCGCCGGTGCCGCCCGCTGACGCGCCGCAGCGCGAGGCGCTCAGCTGACCTTCAGATAGCGGCGTAGCGCCTCGCGCACGACCTCCGATGCCGGCGTGTCGTCCGCGGCGGCGCGCTCGTCGAGCGCCCGGCGAAGCTCCGGCTCCAACCGGACCGGAAACGACTCGGCCGGGGCCGAGCCCATTGCCGGGCGACCGGGCCGCCGCCGAAGCTTCGTGATGTCAAGGCCTTCCTCGGCCTCGTCCGCCATACGGTCGAGCACCTCGTCGGTCAGCTCGACGCCAGCCTTGGTTCGGCCATGGGACTTACGCTCAGGCATCGTTGTCTCCTTCACCGCGGAGGAACGGCTCGTACTTGGCGCGCATGCGCATGGCGTGGATCACGACCTCCGACCCGTCATCGCGCGCCACCGCGACGACCTCGAGCAGGTTCGCGGCCCGGTCAGGGCCGAGGTACAGCACCTTGCCGTCATCCTGCTCGCCAACCGCAAGGGCATGTTCGACCGCGTGCACGATGTCCTCGTCTGCGATCCCGTGCCGCTGGGCCGATCGGTAGATCTCCACGTGCCCAATATCGTATCGCGAAACTCCGGCCCCGTCACCCGCGCGGTTCGGTCGCCCCAGCCGAGCGCACGCAGCCGTCGATCCGTCGCGGGGCCGAGCTCACGGCTCTGGTGGCGCGCGATTGGTTGATTTTGGCGATGTGGCCGAGTCGGGGTTCAGCGCACGCTTGGAACCATGGTCACGAACACAGCTCGTAGGAATCGAAGTGGGGGGACTCGACGGCTGTACCGCCTGATGTACGGCGTCGGGTTCACGCCGTGGGAGGCCGATGCGCCGATGGTCCGCGCCGAGCTCGATCGGCTCCTCGCCCGTGAGGAGGCCGCGCGGCAGCGGCCGTACGGATCGGCCCTGGATCTTGGATGCGGTAGCGGCCAGTGGTCGATCGAGCTCGCTCGCCGTGGTTGGCAGGTCGTGGGGGTCGATGTCGTCGCCAAAGCGATCCGTAGGGCACGGCGGCGCGCGCGGGACGAGGGTGTCGACGTCACCTTCGTGGAAGGCGATGTGACCGCGCTGCACGACGCCGGCATCGGCAGCGGGTTCTCGTTCGTCCTCGACATCGAGTGCTTCAACCACCTGGGCGACGAGCAACGCGCTTCGGTTGGTCGCGAGGTCAACGCGGTGACGACGAGTGATGCCACCATGCTCATGCTTGTGTGGCGCCGCGCCCGGCGGGGCCTACTCGCTCCCGGGGCGGGACCCGAGGACCTCATCGCCGCGTTCGCGGGGTGGGAGATCGTCGGCGAGCAAGCCTACGAAGGTGAGCTCCCGCGCCCGCTGAGGAGCATCGCCCCACGGTGGTACCGGCTGGCCCGTATGTGACGAGACACGCCTCCTCGCTAACCGCTGTTGCCGCGTCCATTGCCCTTTCCGCGGCTGCGCCCCCCGCTCGGTCCGCCTTTCTCACCGACCTTGTCGTCAGCGCGACCCCCCTTGCTCTGGCCACCGATCTTCTCCGTGGCGACATGATCGTCGGGGCTCGGAGGCGGGGGAGTGTCCGCAACGGGGGTCGGCGGGTTCGCCGTAGCCGAGGTTGTGCTCGGTGCGGGGCTCGCCGCGGCTGGCACCGGGCCGGGCGCCGGTGGCGCATCGGCCGACTGCGGGTCGCTGCTGGCGAACAGCCAGGCGGGAACGGCCAGCGTGACGCTCGCCGCAGCCACGGCCGCCAAGCGACTGCGGCGGCGGTCTGCGGGTGACCGCCGGCCGGAAATCCCCGCGGCCCGCATGATGCTCGTGCGGTGCGCTGGCCGGGGCGCAGTCGATGTCGCGGCGACGGGTGTCGCCGTGATCGGGGTCGTGAGCTCGATGGTGGCTCGGAGCACGGGCTCGGCCGACCGGACGTCGAAGGCTTCCGCCACCGCGTCGGCGCTGGGCCGCCGCACCGGGGCGCTGGCTGTCATGGCGACGAGGACTTCGCGCAGCCAGCCCGGGATCCTGTCCGGGATGGCGGGCGGTCGATGGAGCCGCGCGATCGCCGCCTCCATCCGGCCGCCGGGATAACAACGGGCTCCCGTGAGGCATTCGAGGACCACGAGCCCCAGGGCATAGATGTCAGCCGCGGGCCCGACCCGCTCACCACTGACCTGCTCCGGGGCGAGGTAGGCGGCCGTTCCGATGACCATGCCCGTCGCCGTCACGCCGCTGACGTCCGCGAGCCTGGCTGTCCCGAAGTCGGTGAGCCGGGCTCGGTTGTCCGCGTCGAGCAGCACGTTCGCCGGCTTCACGTCACGGTGCACGACGGTGAGCCGATGGGCGTGCGCGATCGCGTCGGCCAACTGTCCCGCCACGCCGATGGACCGGTCGACGCCCAGCGGCCCATCGACGAGCTCGTCGGCAAGTGTCCGGCCCTCGACGAGCTCTAACACGAGATAGGGAGCGCTCTCGTGGTCACCCGACCCGAGCAGTTTGATAACGCCCGGATGATCGAGCCTGGAGAGCGCTGCTACCTCGATCCGGAACCGCTCCGAGTCGCCGGCTTCGACATCGCGTAGGAGCTTCACGGCGACCGGTTGGCCGGCCTCCGTGTCCATGGCCCTGTACACCTCCGCCATGCCACCGCGCCCCAGCAGCTGCTCCACGTGGTAGCGGTGATCGATGAGCAGGTCCAGGGCCAGCACAGCGTCGTCCCCTGAATGACAGTCGGGGTTCTCGCTGGTCGTGGGTCTCGTCGAGCACGGCACAGTTGAGCTCGGAGTCGTGGGTCCAGGAGCGCAGGTTTGTCGGACCCGACCGTCGCCCACACGTCGTCGACGATGCACGTTTTGGCGTGGACATAGACGGGCTCACCCTCGTCGTTTTCGAGGTCGTAGACCGCTACCCGTCGCCTCCCACACGGCGTACGAGGTCGACCGCCTGCTGGTGGCCGACGAGCTCGGGGGCCCGGAGAAGCGGCCACCCCGCTCGGGGAACCGCGGTACGAGCGCGATGAGCCGCAGGTCAGGTTGGCTGGCGATCCGGGCACGCAACGGGTTCCGGTGATCGAGTGGGGTGGGGTCGTCCCAACGCTCGCGAAACGTGCGCGCCAGATCGCCTATCGCCGGCCCCGTGATCTCGAGCTGGATGTCGTGCCAGCCGGGACCATCTCCGTAGCGGTCGTCCAGGGCGATCGGCTGCGGGTCGCCCATGTGGCTCTCGTCGTCGCGGCGCCCGTGGCAAGAACCACTGCGCGGCGACATGTTCGTGCTCGTCCACAGCGGCGCCAGGATAAAGGGAACCGTGACGCGCCGGTGAGCTCGGCGCCGCTACTTCACGACGATGGGGTTGACGGGCGCTCCGAGGCCGTTGACGAAGGGCTCGGGCGAGCCCTCGAACAGGAACTCGTAGACGCCGTCGTCGGCGCAGTCATCGGCCAGGGCCTCGAGGTCGAAGTTCTGTCCCTGGGTCAGCCCCATCTCGACCAGGTGGAGCAGGTGCACCACGAGCAGCAGGTCGGGGTGCTTGTCCATGTCCAGGTACTCGAAGGTGATGTTGTCGGTGGCGACCGCGGCCACGTCGTGATCGCGGAACCACTCGACCGACCAGAACGACGGGCCGGTCCCGCCGTGGTAGCCCTGCTTGTCGCCGGCCTTGAGCAGCTGCATCATCCCGGTCCGCACCAGGACCACGTCGCCGGGGCCGGCGGTCAGCCTGCCCAGCTCGCAGGCCGCGTCCAGATCCTCGCCGGTGATGGCGTACGGCACGTCGAGCCGCTCGAGCCCCTTGGCCCGGGCGACGTCGAGGAGGATGCCGCGGCTGACCAGCCGGGCAATGTTGCCGATGCCACAGCGGGCGGCGCCGGCCTCGCTGAGGTTCTCGATCGGGTGGCCGTTGTAGATCCGCCCGCGGTAGGACGCGTGCGCCAGGGCGTCCCAGTGCGTCGCCGCTTGCAGGCCCATGACCACGATGTCGTCGCTGGTGCGGAACCCCTCCGGGTCGAAGACCGGTTGGTTCACCACGAGCATGGTCCGCAGCGGGTTGAGCCGGCCCGGGATGGCGCCGATCTGCGGGCCGTCGGGACCGAGCGGCAGCGCGAGGGAGAAGACCTTGCCCCGCCGGACCAGCCCCGCCGCCCCGCGTACCACCTCGGGGGTGACGAGGTTCAGCGTGCCCAGCTCGTCGTCCGCACCCCAGCGGCCCCAGTTGTTGACCTTGCGGGCCAGCTCGTGGAACTCGCCGGGTAGCGCCATCAGCCCGGGTCGCGCTCGGCGACGAGGACGGCCCGGTTCAGCTTGCCCGCCTCGCTGCGAGGGATGGCGCCGACCAGCTCGATCGACTTCGGCACCTTGTAGGGCGACAGCCTCGCCCGGCACCAGGCGACCAGCTCGTCGGCCGGCACCGGTGCGGCCGGATCGGTGGGCTGCACGATCGCGTGGACGCGCCGCCCCCACTCGTCGTCGGCGAGCCCGACCACCACGACGTCGCTCACGCCCGGGTGCTCGCTCAGCGCGCTCTCGACCTCGGCCGGGAACACGTTGGCACCGCCGGTCACGATCATGTCGACCCGCCGGTCGGCGAGGTACAGGTAGCCGTCGGCGTCGACACGACCGAGGTCGCCGACCGTGGCGAAGCCGTCGCCGGTCACCGGGATCGGCGCCACGTCTCCCACGTATTCGGACATGACGCCCTGGGGCTGGCGCAGGTAGATGGCGCCGACCTCGCCGGTGGGCAGCTCCCTGCCGTCGTCGCCGAGGATGCGCAGCTCGGTGCCGATCGCGCCCCTGCCCACGGTCCCGGGATGATCGAGGTACTCGTCACCGCGCG
The DNA here is from genome assembly GCA_050744525.1 of Acidimicrobiales bacterium. GTDB lineage: Bacteria > Actinomycetota > Acidimicrobiia > Acidimicrobiales > VFJN01 > DASQUK01. The sequence goes on from JBOGHG010000001.1 coordinate 44,965, forward strand.
CGAAGGTCGCGCCGGCGCCCTCGGTCGATCCGTAGCACACGAAGAAGTGCCTGGGGCCGACCAGGTCGATCCACGAGCGGGCCAGCCATTCCGGCAGCGGCGCGGCCCCGTGCATGACCCACTCGATGCTCGACAGGTCGCGCCCGCCGACGTCGGGCTCGCGGGCGATCCGCTGCAGCATGATCGTCGTGGCCACGAAGCCCGTCACCCGGTGCCGCTCGATGGCATCGAGGAGCCGCCCGGCGTCGAACCGCTGGAGCAGCAACAGCCGATCCGAGCCGGTCAGGAGGTTGGCGATGTGCATGAAGCCGTTGTTGTGGTACAGCGGCGCCGGCACGAGCACGAGCTGGGGATCGGACAGCGGCCCGGAGGCCTCCAGCAGGGCGTTGGGCGAGCCCTCGGGGTTGTAGACACCGGGCGTCTTGCGGAGGATGACCTTGGGTGTCCCCGTCGATCCCGAGCTGAGGATGCCCGACGAGTGGGGCGGCGTGACCTCCGGCAGCGGGTCGGTCGACGCCGACCGGCTGCCGTCCAGCAGCGCGGCGTCGTCGGGCTCGACCACCAGCTTGGGGTCGAGCACGGCGCGAACGCGCTCGAGCTCCCAGTCGGGCAGGTCCCAGCGGACCGGCACCACGACGGCACCCAGCTTCCAGCCGGCGAGGGTGGTGAAGATGTGCTCGGGGCAGTTGTGGAGCTTGATGCCCAGGCGGTCGCCCTCACCGAGCCCCCGGGCGGCCAGCGCCCGCGCCAGCTGGGTCGAGCGAGCATCGAGCTCGGACCACGGGACCAGGCGCTCCGCGCCGTCGTCGGCGACGAAGACGATGGCGGTCTGGTCCGGACGTTCCTCGCCCAGCTGCCGAATGCGTGACCCATACGGGATGGGTTCGGTGTCCATGTCCCCTCGCCGGCCCGGCGGTATCAGGCGGCCACCTTCTCCTCGACGCCGAGCAGGCTCATCATGTTGCCACCCATGATCTTGCGCAGGTCCTCGTCGGGCAGCCCCTCGAGCTCGTCGAGGTAGGAGAGCGGATCGGCCAGGCCCTCGACGTGGGGGAAGTCCGACCCGAAGATCACGTGGTCGGCGCCCAGCAGCTCCACCAGCGCGCGGGGGTCCTCCTCGTGGAACGGGTGCATCCAGAAGCTCCGCTTGAACGTGTCCGACGGCCTCGCCTCGTAGGCCTGCGGCATCTGCCCGTAACAATGGTCCAGGTGCTCGAGCAGGTTCGGCACCCAGCCGGCGCCGTTCTCGATGAGCGCCAGCCGGACCCCGGGGAAGCGCCACAGGACCCCGTGGCAGATGACCGACGTGACGGCGTCCTCGATGTCGCGGTGACGCGCCTGCACGGTATGCGCGAACGGGGAGGGCTGGGCGAACGCCTGCATCTCGGTCTGCACCCCGTCCCACTCGTTGGCGTAGCGCGCGTAGCCGGTGTCGGAGGCGTGGAGCACGACGAGCGTGCCGCTCTCCTGGATCCGCTCCCAGTAGGGGTCGAACTCGGGCAGGGCGAACGACCGGGGCCCCTGGTAGCCCCACGCGGGGGCGGGCCGCATCAACACCACGCGGGCGCCCCGGTCGAGGAGCCACTCGAGCTCGTCGATCGCCCGGTCCAGGAGGCCGGGCGTGATGATCGGCGTGGAGAAGATGCGGCCTTCGAACACGAAGGGCCACGCCTCGGTCATCCACTGGTTGAGGGCGTGGATGGCGTCGGCGCACAGGTCGGGGTCGTCCTTCATCCGCTCCTCGACGAGGCTGGCGAGCGTGGGCAGCATCAGCGCGTAGTCGACGCCCTGCTCGTCCATGATCTCGAGCCGGGCCGGGGCCTCTCGGAACCCGGGCGGGCAGTCGATGCCGCGCCCGATGATCTCCCGCTGCGACCGCCCGTCCGGGTTGCCCTGCTTGAAGTACTCCTCCTGGGCACCCGGGCGGCCGACGCGGTCGAAGGTGGGGTTGGGGATGTAGTCGCTGATCTGGCCGCGCACGACGATCTTCGTCCGGCCATGGACGTCGACGTAGTCGATGGCCCCCCTCTGGGTCTCGGGCAGGTACTTCGTGAGCGCGTCCCTGGTCTCGTAGAGGTGGTTGTCGGAATCGAAGATGGGGAAGGTCGCCCTGCGGGAGGTCACGGTTCCTCCTTGGCTGGATCTGACGGGCTCGTGTGGTCGCCTGACGGGCCCGTCACAGCGTAACTGTCGGGCGGTTGGCGGGCGGGAGGCTCTGCGCCCGCGGGGTCGGCGTGCGCGACGATGGTGTCGTGCACGACCTGGTCGTCAGGGGAGGAACGATCGTCGACGGGCGCGGGGGCGAGCCGTTCCCGGCCGACGTCGCCGTCGACGGCGGCATGATCACCGAGATCGGCCGGGTCGGCGCGCGGGCCAGGCGGGTGATCGACGCCGACGGGGCGCTGGTCGCGCCCGGGTTCGTGGACGTCCACGCCCACTATGACGGGCAGGCGACGTGGGACAGCCAGCTCGCGCCGTCGTCGTGGCACGGCGTGACGACGGTGGTCATGGGCAACTGCGGCGTCGGCTTCGCACCGGTCAGGGCCGCCGACCACGAGCGCCTCATCCAGTTGATGGAAGGCGTCGAGGACATCCCGGGCGCAGCCCTGCACGAGGGCATCAGCTGGGAGTGGGAGAGCTTCGACGAGTACCTCGGTGCGCTCGACCGGCGACCGCGCGATGTCGACGTCTGCGCGCTCGTGCCCCACGGCGCCGTGCGGCTCTTCGTCATGGGTGAGCGGGGGGCAGCCCGTGACGCGGCCACGCGCGAGGAGGTCACGGAGATGGGCCGCCTCGTCCGGGACGGGGTCGCCGCCGGTGCGTTCGGCTTCTCGACGTCGAGGACGCTGAACCACCGCACCAGCAGCGGCGATCGGACGCCGACGTTCGGCGCCGCCGGTGAGGAGCTCATCGGGATCGCCGGGGCCATGCGCGAGACCGGCCGGGGCGCGTTCGAGGTGGTCTCCGACTTCGACGATCTCGACGACGAGTTCGACGTGTTCGCCCGCGTGGCGGCCGAGACCGGCACGCGGACCTTCATCTCGCTCAACCAGAACAAGCGCGGCGGGTACCGCAGGGTGCTGGACCGCATCGCCGACGCCGCCCGCGGCGGGCTGCCCGTGCAGGCCCAGGTTGCCGTGCGCCCCATCGGCGTCCTGTTCGGCCTCGACACGACGCTCGACCCCTTCATCCTCAACCCCGTGTGGTCGGCCTATCGAAACGGGGACCGCGCCGCACGGCTGGCGGCGCTTGTTGACCCGTCGGTCCGCCTCCGCCTGACCGAGGCCGCCGGCGAGCCGGCCCACGTGTTCGGTCGCTACGAGCGCTTCTACCCCCTCGGCGATCCTCCCGAGTACGAACCGGCGCCCGAGGCCAGCGTGGCTGCGATCGCCGAGCGGCAGGACCGGCACCCGGTGGAGGTGCTCTGCGATCTCATGGCCGCCGACGGGGGCGGAGGCTTCGTCTACTTCCCGATCTTCAACTACGAGGCCGGCGACCTCGAAGCCCAGCGCGAGCTGCTCACCCACCCGGACACGATCATCGGCCTGGCCGACGGTGGCGCCCACGTGGGGACGATCTGCGACGGCAGCTTCCCCACCACCCTGCTGGCCCACTGGGGCCGCGACCGCGTCCGCGGTCCCCGGCTGGAGCTGCCCTGGTTGGTCAAGGCGCAGACGGCCGACACCGCCGACGCCTATGGCCTCCACGACCGTGGTCGGGTGCGGGTCGGCCTGCGCGCCGACCTGAACGTCATCGACTTCGCGCGGCTGCGGGCCCGCACTCCTGAGGTGGTCCACGACCTGCCGGCGGGAGGCCGGCGCCTGGTCCAGCGGGCCGACGGCTACGTCGCCACCGTGGTGGCCGGCGAGGTCACGTACCGCAGCGGCGAGGCCACGGGCGCCCTGCCCGGCCGGCTGGTTCGCAGTGGCACCGCAGGCGTGCGGACCTAGGTCGTTGCGCGGTCGTAGCGCGGATTCGGCGCCGGGGAGGTGTCGTCGGGCGTGCAGTCTGCGATGGCGCCGACGAGCAGGTCGCGCAGCATCCCGTCGGCGTCCGGTAAACACGCCTGCGCGATGCCCACCACGGCATGGCGGACGGTGTTGGGCGCGCCGTGCCGGTGGAAACCCTTGGCCGTGGTCCGCATGTCACGGTCGAAGCCGCGGGCCCATTCCGCAGCGTGTGGAACTCGTGCGAGCGCCCTGCGGCTCCGCTCGTCGAGCTCGTCCACCGGTCGCCCGTCGAGCTGGGACCGCACCCGTTCGGCAGCGAGCACGGCCACCGCCAGCACCCGTTGCCGCTCCTCCGAGACGACGGGCAACGCGCTGACCGCGGCCCGGAGCGCTATCCGCACGTCCACCCGGGGGTCGTCGCTGGTCAGCCCGATCACCGAGGGGGCCAGCTCGACCAGGTTGCGCCGGCCGGCATCGGACGTGTGGTCGTTGACCAGGCGGGCGAGGGCGGCGAGCAGCGGGTGGGTGCACGCCGGGTGATCGCTCCACGGCTCGCCGGCGAGGTACGACACCAGCTCCATGAAGCACGCGCCCTTGCGCGGGTTCCGGTGCTTGCCCCGGGTCAGCTCCGGGATCAGCTCGGGGACTCGGGTGCCGGAACGGAACATGGCACGCTCCCAAGGGATCGCAATCCTCTGGGCTCCAGTCTGCGCCTTCCGTGGCGTCCAGGCCACCCCGTTCTGCGAACAGACGGGGTTGTCAAGTACGTTCGGGCGATGCCACCGACAGCGAGACCAGCGTGAGGCTGGCTCGGTGACCGGCTCCACGCCGGAGTTCCACGTCTTCCTCCCGCAGATGCGCATGGGCCTCGACGTGGTGGTCGACAAGGCTCGGGCGGCCGAGGCCGCCGGGTTCGGAGGCATCGCCCTCATGGACCACCTGGCGCCACCGATGGCCGAGGACCAGCCCATGCACGAGGCCATGATCAGCGCCGCCTGGCTGGCCGCGCACACCGAGACGCTGCGGGTCGGCCACCTGGTGCTCTGCGATGCGCTGCGCCATCCCGCGGTGCTCGCCAAGCAGGCGGTGACAATCGACCACGCGTCGGGCGGACGCTTCGAGCTCGGCATCGGCTGGGGGTCGGTGCCCGACGAGCTCGACGCGTTCGGGATCGGCGACACCACCCCGAGCGCCCGGGTGCGTCGGCTGGCGGAAAGCCTCGAGGTCATGACCGCGCTCTGGAGCGGCGAGACGGTCGACTTCGAGGGCGAGTTCCACCGCGTGAAGGGTGGCCGCCAGCGGCCGGCACCCCTGGCCAGGATCCCGCTCCTCATCGGGGGCGCGGGCCGCAAGACGCTGGCGCTGGTGGCCCGGCACGCGGACTGGTGGAACCTGCCCATCTACGCCCTCGAACGCCTGGAGGAGCTGCGTCCGTCGGCGGGCGGCGCCCGGGTGTCGTTCCAGCAGCTGGTGGCGTTCGTGCCCGACGAGGCAGGGCGCGACGGGGTGACGGAGCTGGCGCGGCGACGCTTCGGTGCCTACGGCGACGGGCTGATCGTCGGCGACGCCTCCCAACTGGTCGATCACTTCGCGGCGCTGCATGATCGTGGCGTCGAACGCTTCTACACGTGGTTCTCGGACTTCGCCGACCCGGAGACGCTGGCCGCCTTCGGCGCCGACGTGATCGAGACCCTGGCTCCCCACGGAGGGGCGAGACCTTGGACCTGAGGCTGAACCCGGAGCAGGGCTTCTTCCAGGAGACCACCAGGCGGTTCCTGGAGGGCCAGGCGCCGTTGACCAGGGTGCGGGAGCTGGTCGACGACCCCGCGGGCTTCGACCGTGGCTGGTGGCGCCGGGGCGCGGAGCTGGGCTGGACGGCGTTCCTCGTGCCCGAGGAGCACGGCGGCGGCACGCTGTCTGGCGGCGGGTTGGCCGACCTGGCGATCGTCGCCGAGGAGTTCGGGCGCCTGGTGTCGCCGGGCCCCCTGAATCCCACCAACGTCGTGGCCGCGGCCCTGGCCGCCTCGGGAACGCCCGACCAGCGGGCCGACCTGCTGCCCGGCATCGTGAGCGGTGACGTGGTCGCCGGCTGGTGCTTCAACGAGCCCGGCCGCGGCTGGCGCCCGGGGGACGTCGAGCTCCGGGCCCGGCGCAGCGGCGACGGTTTCGTCCTGGCGGGGACCAAGGCCATGGTCGAGGCCGCGAGCGCGGCCGACTGGTTCCTGGTCAGCGCCCGCCCGGACGGTGCCGACGACGGCCTCGTCCAGTTCCTCGTCCCGCGCGATGCGCCCGGTCTCAGCGTCACCCCGATGAACGGGCTCGACCTGGTGCGGCGGTTCGGGCGGGTCCGGTTCGACGACGTGGCCGTGGCCAGCAGCGCCCGGGTCGGCGCCGGCGATGCGACGGCCGACATCGAGCGGCTGCTGCAGATCGGCGCCACCCTCGAGTGCGCGCAGATGGCGGGCGCGGCGGACCGGGTCCTCGAGTTCACCGCCGAGTACGCCTTCGACCGGCATTCCTTCGGCCGCCCGCTGGCGTCGTACCAGGCCCTCAAGCATCGCTTCGCCGACATGAAGCTGTGGCTGGAGGCAACTCATGCCACCGTGGAGGGCGCGGCCCGGGCGATCGACGGCGCGGCCGGCGGGTCGAACGGGGCCACCGGCGGCCACGCCGCCCGCCTGGTCAGCGCCGCCAAGGTGTACGTCGGCGATCGCGTGCCCGAGCTGGTCCAGGACTGCGTGCAGATGCACGGTGGCATCGGCGTGACGTGGGAGCACGACATCCACCTGTACCTGCGCCGGGTGACCCTCGGCAGGGGCCTCTACGGCACGCCCGACGAGCACCGCGAGCGCCTGGCCGTGGCCGCCGGGCTGTAGGACGACGACGAGGGAGCCCCGATGGTTGACACCACCGCCGCCGGCGCCGGTACGCAGCACGAAGATCTCGACGCCTTCCGCCAACGGGTGCGGGCCTGGCTCGCCGACAACATGCCCGAGCTGGAGCCGGGCGTGGACTGGAACCCGACGCGCGACGACGACGATCGCGCCAGCCGGGCCCGGGAGCTGCAGCGCCGCCTGTACGACGGCGGGTTCGCCGGCATCTGCTATCCCCGGGAGTACGGCGGCCAAGGCCTGCCCGTCGAGTACCAGCGGGCGTTCGACCAGGAGTCGGAGGGCTACGAGCTCCCCATGCTGTTCAGCGTGCCCACGCTGTCGATCTGCGGTCCGACCATCCTCGAGTTCGGGACCGAGGAGCAGAAGCGACGCTACATCCCGGCGTTCATCCGCGGCGACGAGCTGTGGGTACAGTTCATGTCCGAGCCGTCGGGCGGGTCCGACATGGCGGGCGCGCTCACCCGGGCGACCCGCGACGGCGACGTCTTCCTGCTGAACGGCTCGAAGATCTGGAGCACCTACGCCTACCGCTCCGACCTCGCCCTGTGCCTGGCCCGCACCAATTGGGACGTGCCCAAGCACCGCGGCCTGACGATGTTCATCGTCCCGATCCCCCACCCAGGCATCACGGTCAACCAGATCAAGATGGTGGACGGCACCGAGGAGTTCTGCGAGGAGTTCTTCGACGACGCCGTCATCCCCGCCGCGAACGTGCTCGGCCAGGTCGACGACGGCTGGACGGTGGCCACACGCCTGCTGTTCCACGAGCGGGCGTCGGTGGGTGGGGCCTCGCCCTACACCAGCGGCCGGATGCCGGGCGGCGGCGAGACCGCCCGCAACGAGCTCGTCGAGCTGGCCAGGGCTCGCGGCAAGGGCCACGATCCCCTGGTCCGGCGTCTGATCGGCCAGGCGGAGGCCCTGGCCATCGTGCACGGCCAGCTCGTCGATCGCGTGCGCACCGGCCTGGAAACGGGCCACTTCCCGGGCCCCGCCGGGTCTCTGGTGCGGCTCTACGCCGGCACCGCGGCGGTCGAGCGCGCCACCATCGCGATGGAGATCGCCGGCGACGAGGCGCTCGTCTGGGACGGGGACGCCGACGGCCGCTACGGCATCGGCTACATCCGGCGCCAGTCGGCCTGTCTCGGAGGTGGCAGCACCGAGATGGCGCGCAACATCGTCAGTGAGCGACTGTTGGGCATGCCCCGCGAGTACGCCGCCGACCGGGACGTGGCGTTCCGCGAGGTCCGGCGCAACACGATGCCGTCCAAGAAGGGGAGTGGGTGATGGATCAGTTGGAGCTGCGAGCCGGTTCCCGATTGCGCAGCGCCGTCGACGCCACCGAGGTGGTCGTGGTACGGCCGCCGGCGGAGCCGGTCGACCTGCGCTGCGGAGGGCATCCCATGGTCCCGTTGGATTCCGACGGCACGACCGAGGCGTCGCCCTCGCCCCATCACGCCGGCGGCTCCCTGCTCGGGAAGCGCTACGTCGACACCGACCAGACCCTGGAGGTGCTGTGCACCAAGCCCGGCGACGGGTCACTGTCCCTCGGTGACGAGCCACTCCAGGTCAAGGAAGCCAAGCCCCTTCCGGCATCGGACTGACACGGTGATCGGCGGCCGTCGCCGATGACGTCGTGGCCGTCGGCCACGCGGGCCCGTTCAGCCCATCGGCGTCCAACCACCGCCCTGCAGGTGGTTGCCGCCGTCGACATCGATCACGACCCCGGTGATCGACGCTGCCTCGTCGGAGAGCAGGAAGGTGCAGGCATTGGCGATGTCGTCGGCGGTCGTGAGGCGCCCGAGCACGAGGTTGCGGGCGATGGCATGCCCGTCGTCGGCTTCCCACATCGACCGGGTCGCCGAGGTCTTGGTCAGCCCCGGCGCCACCGCGTTCACCCGCACGCCCAGCGGGCCGAGGTCGCGTGCCAGCGTGCGGGTCACGGCGTTGAGAGCCGCCTTGGCGGCGGCGTAGGCGAGCATCGAGGGGGTCGTCTTGTTGACCGTCCCGCTCGACACGTTGACGACCGCCCCGCCCCCGTCGGCCAGCCCGCCACGCAACGCCTGTTGGACCAGCGCGATGGTGCCCCAGGTGTTGAGCTCGACCGTCTTCAGATAGCCGCCGCGGTCGATCTCCCGGGGCGACCCCTGGAACCGCGTCCCGCCCACCGTGTTGACGACCGCGTCGAGCCGCCCATAGCGGTCGACGGCGGCGTCCACCAGCCGGGTGGGCGTGGCGTCGTCCTGCAGCGAACCGGCGACGGCGACGACCGCGAAGCCCGCGTCGCGCAGCTCGCGCTCCGCGGCCCGGAGCGGTTCCTCGGAACGGCCGTTGATGACCACCGAGGCGCCCTCGCGCGCCAGGCGGGTGGCGGTGGATCGGCCGATGCTCGGGTCGAGCGAGGACCCGGTGACGATGGCCACCTTGCCTTGGAACCGACCACCGGCAACGACCGTGCCCATTGCCGAACGATACAAACAGTCGAACCGACGACGAGGAGTGCCCGTGGACGACTACCCGGTCAAGGTCGGCAGCATGCTCTTCACGCTGGTGGACCCCCACCGCGGCCACGAGGTCGCCTACAACCGCTGGTACGAGCGTGATCACTTCTACGCCGGCTGCATGATCGGTCCGTGGCTGTTCGCCGGCGGGCGCTGGGTCGCAACCCGCGCCCTGAAGGACCTGCGGTTCCCCGCCGACAGTCCCTTCGCCGGCCCCGTGGACGCCGGCTCGTTCCTGTCCATCTACTGGGTGCACGCAGGGCACGAAGCGGAGCACTTCGCGTGGGCGACCAAGCAGGTGCGGTGGCTGTACAGCAACGGACGGGGCTTCGCCGAGCGGACGCACGCGCACACCGCGCTGTACTCCCTGGTCGCCCGCCATCACCGCGACGCCGACGGCGTGCCGCTGGAGCTGGCGCTCGACCACGGCTACGACGGGCTGGCCGTCGTGGTTGTCGAACCGTCCGCGGGGGTTGCCCGGGACGACCTGGTGGACCGCCTGTCGGCGGACGCCGTCCCGGCCCTGTTCGAGCGCGACGGGGTCGGCGGCGTCGCCCTGGGCTCGACGTGGCGTGTCATGCCGATGAGAGGCCGGTCGGAGGGCGCACCGCCCCCGCCCATGGCGCTGGGCACCGACGGCGGCAGCGCCGATCGGGTGGTGCAGCTGCTGTTCCTGGAGGGTGACCCGGCGGCGTCGTGGGATCGCATCCGGGCCTACACGGATCGGGTCGACGGGGGCGGATCCGGCAGGGTGACGTTCGCGGCCCCGTTCCTGGCCACGGTGGTCGGGACCGACACGTACACCGACCAGCTCTGGTGACTTCGGTCGGCGCG
>JBOGHG010000002.1:0-1112 GCA_050744525.1 Acidimicrobiales bacterium
GGTCGGTCATCCCGAAGCGATTGGGTCGGCATCCACCCAGCGCCGCCGAGCGGAACCGTTGGCGCACGGCTCGGTCGGCAGTGGCCGAGCCCGCGACGGCCTTGGGATAGGCGAAGTCGAGCGGTGGCTGCCCGAGGTGCTCGCCGATCAGCTCGATCGAGCGGTCGAGCTGGTCGGCGGCCTGGTCGGGAGGCAGGCGGTCGAGGAGCCGGTGACCGTGCGTGTGCGAACCCACGTCGACCAGCCCGGTGGCACACGCATCGGCCAGGCCCCGCCAGGACACAGGGCGGCCGTCGCCCGGGAACGACCGTCCCTCGTCGACGAAGGCGGTCGCGGCGTACAACGTCACCGGAAGACGGTGGCGTTCGAGGATCGGCACGGCGTGATCGACGAAGTCGGCCGTCCCGTCGTCGAACGTGATGACGACGGGGGCGGCCCCGGCGGCGCCGGCCTCGCCGTCGACTGGGCCGGCCAGTCGCGCCAGTGCCTCGCCGAGGCTGACGACCCGCCCCGAGGCGGCCAGTGCTTCTGCCTGCGCCGCAAAGAGATCGACGGGCAGGTCGAGCTCGAGGCTAGAGACCGTGCCCACGCGGTGATAGATGAGCACGACGACGCCGGGGGGCGGGCGTCGCACCGCGTCCGCCGCAAGTGCGGTCCCCTTCACCGCCCGCCGCAGCAGGCCGCTAGCCGCCATGGGCACCGCCTGCCATGGCGAGCTGTCGGGGACGGCGGGCGGCCGCTGGCGGCGTGGTGGTCTCGGCGCGCACCGAGATGAGGACGTACAAAGCGGGCAGCACCAGCGACCGCTGCCGCACCAGCAGCCCGAAGTTGGCAATCGAGGAGAACGTGGCCGCGTAGAGGATCACGAGGATCCAGCAATAGAGCAGGAACGGCGTCGACCGGACGCGGGTGAAGGCCGCCCGCAGCGACCCGAGACGGGCGACGATCAGCCCGACCAGCAGGGCCGACTCGAGCGACGACAGCAACTGGAGGCGGCTGTCGGTCTCCCACGGCAACGGCCGCAGCAGCACGGTGACCGCACCTTCGGGCAGGCGCAGGGGGTTGAGCGAGTTGCCGTCGTTGTCGAACTCCGATCCGCCCCTCGAGGTGCG
>JBOGHG010000002.1:1122-52432 GCA_050744525.1 Acidimicrobiales bacterium
TCTCGTCGAGCTCGGCCTCGATGGACGACAGCGACAGGTCCTCCATGCCGAGGAACTCGGTGGCCTGGCTGACCGTGAACGCCATCACGAGCACGACAGCGAGCAGGCCCACCGGCCGTGCCATCAACGAGCGCATGGCACCACCCGCGCTCCGCACGCGTCCCCCCGCATAGGCGCAGCCTGCCGCCAGCGTCACGAGCGCCAGTAGATGGGGCCTCACCACCCACAGGAGCCATCCCCCGGCGGCGCCGAGGACGGCCGCCCGCCCCAGTCGGTGGCGCAGCAGGTGGGCGGTGGCCAGGGCGACCGCGCCGACGCCGAGCTGCATCAGCGACTCCTTGCCGATCGACGACGGCCAGAAGGCGACGCTGGGCGCGAACAGCACGAGCCCCAGGTACAGACGCTTGTTGACACGGGGCACGGCGTCGACCGTTGCCCGGTACCAGAAGTACGAGCCGAGCAGGGCCAGCAGCCCGAACACGAAGAAGCCCGCCACCATGTTCGTCCCGAACAGGTAGTAGACCGCGCCCGTGAACCAGCGGATGAAGTTGGTCTCTCTGAGGTTGTCAAGATCGGGCGCATTGCCCCCGTTGAGCCAGGCCGACGCGAGCCGTCGGCCGTAATCGTCGTAGCCCGTCGCGTCGGCGATGCCGCCGTAGCTCACGAGCGCGGTGTGATACCGGAAGTACGAGGCGCCGAGCTTGACGGCGACGGCGAGCACCAACCACCGTCCAACCCACGCCTCGTCGGGGCGCAGCCGGGTGATCCGGCGCGATGCGGCGCTCGCCAACAGGAGGGCTGCGAGCGGCACCAGCACGACGCCCAGGTCGTTGTTCCCGATCTGCGATCCGATGGCGGTGATCCCGAGGAGGGCCCCACCGGCGACGCCGAAGGCCACGCCGTTGCGGGGGGGTGCGGCCGGAGCCGTTCCCCGGGTCGGGTCGTGGTCGGAGGCGGGCGAGGCGGCCGGTGGGCCGGAGCCGTCGTCGTCACCGCCCCCTTGGCCGTCGCCGTTGTCACTGGCCTGAGTGCCCCCACCACCGCCGGCGCCCTGTGGGTTGGGCCCGTTGCCGTTGGTCGTCGCGCGCTGTCGGGGTGGTCGGGCCCGGCTCCAGGCTTCCTGCCGGCTCACGGGTCCGGCGCGCTGAAGCGTGCCGGCCGTGGGCCGGGAGACGGCTGGCAGCCGTGCGGCGGCCGCCGGGGCGCCGAGCGCGAGCGTCGGTAGCGAGTCGCCGCTCGGGGTGGGGAGGTCCGGCGCCGGAGGGGTGCCGTCGGCCGGGTCGGCGGGGTGGCTCGCCTCGGGAGCCTGGCCCTCGCGCGCCTCCAAGGCTCGCTCGTAGAGCGACCGCCAGCGCCGGCCGTAGAGGCGCGGAAGGGACGCGTCGCCGTGGGCCCAGCGGAGGAACTCCGCCGAGGGCGCGATCAGCGAGCGGGCGAGCGTGGCCCGCCGGCGCAGGTCACCGGAGCTGAGCTCGTCGAGGCGGCTCTGGGCCGAGCGCACAGCGTCCGACTCCGGGATCGTGAGGTCGGCACGGTGGGCCAGGGCGGCCAGGGCGTTGGGGAGCTCGATCCCCAGGCCGTCCCGGGCGGCACGCAGCCCGAGCCCGACGAGCTCCGCCGCCTGCCAGCGCAGCGCCAGTTCCCCGGCCACGCCGGCGTCCAGCAAGGGATGGTGGGCGACCTCGGCGATGTCGCGCAGCGACAGGGGTCGGGCCAGGCCGTCGCCTACCACGGCGTGGAGCGCGCACTCGACCAGGTGGGCCTCCCACGACGGGGCGGGGACCGTCTGGGGCCCGATGCGTACCTGCCGCCGCGCCGCCAGCAGCTCGTGCACGTCCACGCCCTCGCCGGCGTTGCCGGCGGCCAACGTGCGGTGCAAGTCGACGATCACCCCGCCCGGGTGGCGCAGGGTGACCGCCTTGCCGACCCGGGCGTCGAAGCCGGGCGCCGGCTCGGGCCGGGTGCGTTGGTAGCCGTAGGTGGCGAACGCCGCGATGGCGTCGGCCACCCCCACGCCGGGGACCAGCACGTCGAGGTCGGTGAATGGCCGCAGCAGGGGGTCGGGATAGGCGGCATGGGCCAGGACCGGCCCCTTGAGGACCACCGCGCCCAGATGCTCCAGCAGTGACGCCAGCCGGAGCAGCTCGCCCTCGAGCTGTACCGCGCGGATGGCCTCGGCGTCGAGCTGCCGCTGCAGGCGGGCGGCCATCGCGGCGTCGATCTCGACCCGCCCGGCCGCGGCGCTTGCCGCGAACAGGCCGGCCAGGCCGTAGCCGATGACGCGCTCGAGGTGCTCCTCCCAGCCGTCGACCGGTGGCGGTGCCGCGCCCGGCAGGCCCGCCCGGGCGACGGCGAGCAGCAGGGGGTCGAGCTGCGTCATGGCACCCGCTCGGCCAAGCCGGCACGGAGCAGCGCCTCGGCGAACTCCATGACGTGCGGTTCCACCGTCGCGCGGTCTGCGCCGGTGCGCTGGGCCAGACGGGCCGCGGCATCGCCGAGCGTCAGGCCGGCGGCGAAGTATCCCCAGACCTCGGGACCGGTGCCCGTCAGCCGCTCCACCGGCCGGGTGGCCCCTCCGGCGCTTACCAGCAGGTCGGCCCCCAGCCGGCGAGTGGCGCACGGCACCAACCGGAGCCGATCGGAGGGCTCGACGGCCCGCAGCGCCTCCACGACCGCGTCACTAACCCTTCCCGTCGACCACAGCGACGCCGAACGGGCTCGCCCCGGCCAATTCGAGCTTGGCGGCGGCCTCGCCGGCCTGCTGCTGCGTGACCTCGCCGGTCTCGACGACCCAGAGGACGCTGCGCGTGCTCCAGGCCAGGATCGTGGCGGAGGGGTCCTCGAGGATCGAGGGTGCGGCGATCACGGTCACGTCGACGCCCCCGTCGGAGAACGACCGCAGCAGCGGCGGGAGGCCGTCGATCAGTGCATCGGCCTCGGCCTCCCCGTGGGGCAGGATGCGCAGGTTGTCGACGGGCGTGGGCTGGAGCTGCTGGGGCACCTCGCCGTTGAGGCGACCCGTGTACGCGAGGTCCAGGAAGTCGGGCAGGGTGGGCGTGCCCTCGGGGGCGTCGGCGTACCACGACTGCCGACGATCGGTGGGCACGAGGACGACCCGCAGGCCGAGATCGGCGAGTGCAGCGGCGAAGTTGGCCGCCACGGTGTCCTGCATGCGGCCGACGGGTGCGGTCACCACGATGGCGCGGGGCAACTGGTCGGTGGCCACGCTCGCGGTCGCCAGGGTCCGGTAGGCGTGGCCACCCGGCGACCCGGGCCGGGCCAGCGTCTCGAGGCGCGACGACGGCGGGACGGGGATGGTCGAGAGCACCGGCGCCGCCAGGGCGGTCGCGGCGGCGTGGCTGTCGCGGATCGAGTGGTCGACCCGGTCGAGGAGCACGGGCACCCCGAGGGCCACGAGGGCGGCGAGCCCGACGGCGACGCCGGCCGGGATCAGCGGCGTTGGGGGTGCCGGCGTGGTGTTCTCCGGCGGTACCCGCTCGACGACCTGGGCGAACGACTGCGGCACGAGCGCGTCGTTGCTGCCCTGCGCGTAGGACTGCCGTGCCGCCGCCATCCGACGGAGCAGCTCCTGCCGCTCGGCCACCAGCAGCTGGACCTCGAGCGGCGTCGAGATCGGCAGGACGACGGCCGGGGCTTCCTCTTCGGTGGCGCCGGCGGCATCGCCCTCGTCGGGCTCGACGGCGTCGGGAAGGCTGGCCAGCAGCTCGGGGTCGAGGCGCTCCAGCTCGGTCTCCACCTCGTCGAGGCGCTCCTGCAGCCGGGCCAGGGACAGTTGGGCGCCCTGGCTCGCCCCCCGCGAGCCTTCGGCCACCAGGTCGCGTCGCGCCCCGCTGTAGGCCGAGGCGTAGCTGTTGGCCAGGGCCAGCGCCTGCTCCTCGGTCGGCGCCGTCACCGTGAGGATGTAGATGTCGCCGCGTTCGGTGGCGGCGAAGTCGAAGGTCACGTCGTCCCGGGCGTCCTCCGGGATACCGGCGGCCGACACCGCGTTGCTGGTGACCTCGGGCCCGAGCGCGATCGTGGACTGGCCCTGCAACAGCATCGGAGGCACGCCCTCCGGGAGCTCACCCTCCTCGCTGCGCGCCGGTACCAGGAGCTGCACCGAGGCTTCCCAGCGGTCGGGGGGCCGGGTCTGGTCGCGCAGGAACAGGAAAAGCCCCAGGCCGATGGCGACGAGGACGACGGAGGCGATCGCCGCACGCCAGTGGCGCCGGAACGAGGTGATGACGTCGGCAAGCTGCACGTGATGGTCCTCGTACGGATCTTTCAGGCGTGCCCTGGGGAGGGCATCCCAGCCCGCGTCCCCCGGTCCCGCGTCCTCCAAGCTGCTGTGCGTGGCGCGGGATACCATACCCGCCGCTGGTGGTCCTGTCCCACGCGCCTTCCGTCTCCGCGCGCTCGTCGCTGGGTTCCCGTCCCGACATGGGGCGGCCGGTTCGCGTCCTCTGGCTCACGAAGGGCCTGGGCCCCGGGGGAGCGGAGCGGCTCCTGGTCACCACCGCGCGGCGGCGCGACCGAGAGCTTGTGGCGGTGCGGGTCGTCTACCTGCTGCCCTACAAGGCCGCCCTCGTCGCCGAGCTGGAGGCCGAGGGTGTCCCGGTGGCGTGTCTCGGGCACCGCCGAACGCTCGACGCCCGGTGGCTGGCGGCGCTGCGACGATCCCTCGCCGAGGAGCCCGTCGACATCGTGCACGCGCACAACCCGGTCATGGCGGTCGGTGCGAGGATCGTGGCGCGTTCGCTTCCACGCCGCGTGCGGCCCCGCCTGGTCGTAACGGACCACAACGTGTGGCACGGGTACATGCCGGTCAGCCGCTGGGCGGACGGGCTGACCAGTCGCCTCGACGACGCCCGGCTCACGGTGTCGGAGGCCGTTCGCGCATCGTTGCCCGACCGCATCCAGCGGCGCTCGGAGGTGGTTCTTCAGGGCATCGAGGTGGAGCATGTGCAGGCGCAGCGGGCCGAGCGAGCCGCGGTGCGCACCGAGCTGGGGCTCGACCCGGGCGCGCTCGTGGTGGGGACGGTGGCAAACCTGCGGGTGCAGAAGGCCTACCCCGATCTGCTGGCGGCGGCACGCGAGGTGACCGAGCGGCTGCCGGAGGTCCGCTTCGTGGCGGTGGGCCAGGGCCCGCTCGAGGCCGAGATCCGGCGCCTCCACGCCCGGATGGGGTTGGGTGAGCGGCTGTTGCTCCTGGGGCACCGCCCCGATGCGGTGCGGGTCATGGCGGCCTGCGACGTGTTCGTCCTCGCATCCCACTGGGAGGGGCTGGGGGTCGCGATCATGGAGGCCCTCGCCCTCGGGCTGCCCGTGGTCGCCACCGGCGTCGGCGGTGTCCCCGAGGTGGTCGAACACGGACGGCAAGGCCTGTTGGTCCCACCCGGCCGTCCGCGCGCGCTTGCGGCCGCCCTGCTGGCCGTGCTCACCGACGGCGACCGCCGCCGGACGATGGCGGCAGCGGCCGCGCAGCGGGGCGCGGCGCTGTCCATCGACGCCGCGGTGCGCCGAACCGAGGCCGTGTACCACGACCTGGCCCTGGCCATGGCCGCGCCCGGCGGCCGCTAAGCCTGAGTGGCGAGGGACGTCCTCTTGGCTCACGGTGGTCAGCTTTCCGGGGAGCCGGGCGCCCCTCCGGCCGCATCACACGGATAGCGCCGGCTCCTGGCGGGCGGGCTGTCGGCTCAGTGCCCGGGCCCGTCGCCACCAGACCACCTCGTTCAGCACGTACCCGACGGTCGTGCCCACCGCCGCGCCTCGGGGCCCCGCCACGATCCCCCCGAGCAGCAGGCCGGCGACCACGGCCACGCCACCCGTCAGCCGCGTGCGCACGAGGTCGAGCGGGGCGCCGAGCACCTTGACGAGGTCGATCGCGGCGAACGTGGGCAGCCGGACCACCTCGCTCACGGCCACGATGCCGACCAGCGCTGCCGCTCCCCCCCATGTCTCACCGAAGAGCTCGGCACCCCAGCGGTCCGGGAGCAGCACGAGCCCGACGCCGTAGAGGGCGGCGGCGGCGGCAAGGCACGCCCCCACTTGCGCGGCGCGCCGCAGCGCCCGGGCGGGCCGGTCGCGCAGACCCGCCAGGTTGGCGAGCGCGAGCGACCGCACGCCGGCCAGCAGGTTGGCCAGCGGGCTGACGCTCACGATCGCGACCCGCAGCGCCCCGAGCTCCTCCAGTGACATGAGCACGCCCAACAACAGGAACGCGCCCTGCCACATCCCGTTGGACACGAGGTAGTCGGCGAGGAACCCGCTGGAACGGGCGCGCTCCTCGGCCCACCAGTGGCGCACGGCCACCGGCCGCGGCCGAAGGCGCCGGCGCAGTCCGAGGGTGGTGGCGCCGGCGGCGGCGCCGAGCACCCACGTCAGCACCAGGCGGGTCGGCGTGGCGTCGCCGGACACCAGGAGCACGGCGGACACCCCCACCTGGACGACCATCCACACGCCATCGACCAGCACCGCGTCGTCCACCCGACCCGCGCCGTAGGCGGCAGAACGGAGGAGGTCCTGCGCGTAGACGAAGGGCGCAGCGAGGGCCATGAGGAGCAGGAAGGGGCCCACCTCGCCCCGGATCGCCACACCGGCACCGGCCAGGCCGAGCGCCGCCATGCCTCCGGCCAGCAACGCGACGAACAGGCCGCGACACGCCTCCCGTCGTACCGCCGACCGGTCCGCACGGCAGCGCAACAGCACGATCTCGCCGATGCCGGCGCGCACCAGGCCCAACAGGAAGCCGTGCGCGATCAGGGCCACGCTGACTGCGCCGAGGGTCGTGGGATCGGCCTGGCGCGCCACGAGCACGATCAACAGCAACTGGGTGCCGCTGGAGAGGACCTGGTCGACCAGGGCCCCGCCCGCGCGCCCGACGAGACGCCCCACCCCCGTAACCCGGGGCCGCTCCCTCGGCGTCGAGGCCGGAGCGAGCGCGGTGTCGGGCGGCGGGGCGGCCAGGCGGGGCTCCTGCGGTCAGCTCTCGGGCTTGCTGCCGGTGGTCGTGCCGGTGGTCGTGCCGGTCGTGGACGTGTGGGTGGTGCCGGTGTCGGTGGTACCGGTGACCTGCGGCGTGCCGCTCGCCCCCGGCGACCCCGACGGTTCGGGCGGAGGGCTGGTGAGCGCCTGGGCGTCGGCCGGGTCGACCGTGACGATGGTGGGCACCACGAACGCTCCGGTGCCCGCGACCGCCGCCCCCCGCAAGAGGTCTCTGCGCCCGACCATGCTCCGCACCTCCTCGGCTCGGCGTCCCCCTGCTGTTCCCCGTCCGCGCGGCAATGTACCGGGCAATCGGCTCCAGGGTCACGCCGGCGACGGCACGGCGGGCGCGAGCGGCGCTGTAGCCTCCGCCCCTGCGATCTCGGGAGGAGCCCGTTGGAGGAGAACGCGATCCTGAAGACCCTCGAGCGCATGAACGAAGGTCTGGCCGGCTTCTTCTGGGACGCCTTCACCGCCGTGGCCGTGAACGGGGTTTCGGGCGACTACGTCGAGTTCGGATCGTGGGGGTGCAACACGCTGCGGCACGCCTTCCATGCCTGCGAGCAGTTCCGGGCCGGCCGCCGCCTGTGGGCCTTCGATTCGTTCCAGGCCCTCCCACCCACCGACGAGCCCCGTGACCAGCATCCGGTGCTCGCGTCCGGGGGCGCCGGCCAGGGGGGCGTCGAGGCGTTCCACGCGGCCTGCGCCGATTTCGGGGTGCCACGCGACGCCTATACCGCCGTGGAGGGTTACTACCAGGACACCCTTCCGCCGCTCGGCGCCGACGGCGAGCCGCGGGACATCGCCATCGCGTACGTCGACTGCAACTTGTACTCGAGCACCGTCACGGTCCTCGAGTTCCTGGCGCCGCGGCTGAAGCCGGGCATGATCGTCGGGTTCGACGACTACTACCTGTACAACCGCGACTCGGGCGTCTCCGGCGAGCGGGAGGCGCTCAGCGAGTTACTGCAGGACAATCCGCAGTGGCACTTCCAGCGCTTCAAGGACATCCACTGGGGTGGTGTGTCGTTCGTGGTGGAACACTCGGACACGGGAGCGCACCGCCGGCCGCTGTGATCCACGCGGTGTCCAGCACCGGTTAGTGCTTGCGGAAGTACACGCCGACGCGATCGATGTCGTGGAGCGGTGCATCGATCCCGCGGGCTGCGAGGAAGTCCTGTACCGCCTCGCGGCAGGCGGCCATCAGGTGGTAGTCGTCGACGATCACCCATCCCCCAGGGGAGAGGCGGTCGTACAGGTGCTCGAGCGGGACGATGGTGGACTCGTACATGTCGCCGTCCAGGCGGAGCACCGCCAACGCCTCGGCATCGACGAGCGGCATCGTGTCCCGGAACCATCCCTTCAGGAACACGACCTGCTCGTCGAGGAGGCCGAAACGATCGAAGTTGGCCCGCACCTGCTCGAGCGACACCGCCAGCTCGGGATGGGTGTGGAACTCGGCCCCCGCGTCGGCGGGGAACTCCTCGCTGGGGGGTGGAAGCCCCTCGAACGAGTCGGCGACGATGATGCGCCGGTCGGTTACCCCACGCGATGCGAGCACGGCGCGGGCCAGGATCGAGGCGCCGCCGCGCCACACGCCCGCCTCCAGGATGTCGCCCGGGATCCCTTCGTCGATCGCGCGCTCGATGAGTTCGCGAAAGTTGTGGAGCCGCCGGCGCCCCACCATAGTCAGAGCTGTGGACGGCCAGTCGAACCCCTCATCGCGGTACCCAGGGTCGAACTGCTGCACGGGGAACGGCGACCCCGGCAGCGGTGGATCGGCGGTACTGAAGCCCGTGAGGGCATCCTCGAGCCCGTTCAGGTAGCGTGCCCGATCCTCGGCTGATGCTCGATCTGCGGCGAACGACGCATGATCCGGTGACACTGCGGGACTCCCCACGCCCAGACCTCTCCCCACTCGGCGCCGAGGGCGTGACGATACCAGCCGTCCGACGGCCTCTTGGCCGGCGCCTTGATGACCCGAGCCGGTGCCTGGTTAGCATCGCCGCAGATCTCCGGGGAGGGTGGTAGCCGTGGAATTCGTGATGGTGCCCGTTCCCGAGGAGCTTGCGTCGAGGGTCCTGGAGTACGTGAGCTGGAAGGAAGCGCAGTCGAGCCGGCCTCCGGCGGACGAGGGGCAGGATGCCCCCGGTGAAGCCATAGCCCGGGCCTTCGCCCGTCTCGATGACGTCAGCCGGGCACTGGTCGCCGTTGTCGCCACGGCTTCGCTGGGGGCCGAGCAGCTCAGCATCCCGGAGGCGGCCAGGCGGGCGAACGTCACCACACGCGAGGCGCTCGGCATCCTCCTGGAGGTGAACAGCGTCATCGCCAGCGAGGGTGGGCCGCCGCTCGGGTTCGGGGGTAAGGAGGTGGGAGGGTCCCAAGCGGGTCAGTTCACATGGGACTCGCACCTCATCACCGCCCCGGAGGCGCTGGCGCGGCCCCTCGCCGACCTGACCCAGGCTCACGCGTCGACGTGAGCTGCGACATCGGATGCGGCTGATCTTCGTCGCGCCGAGCACGCGACACCCGAGTGGTGGCGTTGCCGTCATCTACGAGATGGCGGCCGCACTGGCGACCCGCGGCCACGACGTGCACCTTTACCACGTGAACTTCTTCGACGGCACGATCGCCACCGTCGACGAGATCGGGTGGTTCCCCTTCCCGGACGGGATCACCCATCACTTCACGCCGGCCGGTCCCCGTGACCTCCAGGCGATTCCCCACGGCGACGTGTTCTTCGGGTTCTCCTTCGATCGCAACATGGCGCCCCAGTCGGGTCTTCCGGTCGTGCTGATCCAGGGATGGCAGATGCTCGGCCACGAGGTCGAGCGCCACGCCTACGAGGCCCCGTGTCCCAAGCTGTGCGTGGCCGGTTGGCTGGTCGATGTCGGGCGCGATCTCGGTGTGCCCGCCAACGAGCTGGTCCATGTTCCGATCGGCATCCACCACGAGACCTACCGCGTGACGCGGCCGATCGCCGAGCGTCCCCGGCGCGTCTCGTTCTGTTACAGCTCGCACCCGACAAAGGGCCCACAACTCGCGATGGACGTCGTCGGGGAGGTCAAGCGTGCGCTGCCGGGCGTCGAAGTCGTCGCGTTCGGCGCCCAACCGCCAGAGCACGACCTACCGGCGTGGGTCGCGTACGTCACCCAGCCGTCGTCGCACTATCTCGTCGACGAGATCTACAACACCAGTCGCGTGTTCCTCTGCACGAGCCGGCTCGAGGGGTTCGGCCTGGCGAATGTCGAGGCGATGGCCTGCGGCGCAGCCCTGGTCACGACCAGCAACGGAGGGTCACGCGACTACGCGTTGCCCGGCGAAACCGCGCTGGTCGGGGCCTACCGTGACGTCGCCGGGCTGAGCCAGCACGTGATCACGCTGCTCGAGGACGACGACCGGCGCACGACGATCGCGTCCACGGGTCGCGACTACGTCCAACGGTTCGACTGGTGGCGGACCGGCGAGCTCCTCGAGGCATTCCTCGAGAAGTACGTGGCCGATCCGGCCGCGTACGGCCATGGCGTGCGGCAGGTCTGATCGCCCGGCGGCACCCCCGCCCAGCTGCCCGCTCGGCGCGGATCGCGGCGGACTCGCCACCATCCGTCGGTTTCCGACCAGGCTGTACGGTGCCAGCGTGTTCCGATACTCCCCGAGGTCGATCGGTCTCAATCTGGTCAAGAACACGCTCGCGCCGGTCGTGCTGAGACTCCATCCGGGACGCGGCGTCCTCGGCATGGACGGCGACCCCGGCGCGATTGCTGACACGCTCGAGTGGTTGGCGCTGCCGATCGAGAAGCTTGGTGTGTCGTTCGGCGGTGCGCAGGTTCTGGAGCTGGGCCCGGGACGGACCCCTCAGGTGTGCGGTGCCGCCGTACTGGCCGGTGCGACGGCCGCATCCGGCATCGACGTGGTCCGCCACCTCGATCCGGAGAGCGATCGTGCCGAGCGACTCGGCCCGGTTCTCGACATCCTCTCCAGCGGTCGCGCGGACACATGGTGTCGCGCCACCGGGACGGACATCGGGCAGGCGCGTCGGCGGGCGGCGTCTTTCGGCGCCCGGTGGCCAGTGAGCTTCCACACCTTCGACGGCCAGGTCGTGCCGCTGCCGGACACCTCCATCGACCTGGTCATTTCCAAGTCAACGCTCGAACACGTGCCATGGTGGCAGGTCGAGCCGCAGCTAAATGACCTGTACCGGGTGCTGCGGCCAGGCGGAGTGATGGTCCACATCATCGACCTGCGCGACCACTTGCACACGAAAGGCGACGACGGCGTCATCGGGGACTGGCTAGAGGCGCTGCGCTATCCGCAGAAGCTGTTCGACGCCATGTTCAGCAATCGCTCCACCAACATCAACCGACTTCGGGTGGGCGAATGGCTTGACGTCTTGGCCGACGCGGGCTTCGAGACCGAGTACGAGGAGCGCAAGGTCTTCCCACTGCCCGACGACTTCGACGCCTCCCGGTTGCAAGAGCGGTGGCGTGGACTCGACCGCTGTGAACTCGAAGTCGGGTACCTCACCCTCGGTCTGCGCAAGGCCTGAGGGCCCAAAATGGCGTTACGGCGCCAACGCGGCGAGGAACGCGTCCGCCACCTCGTCGATCTCGGCGTCGGTGATGTCGGTGTAGAACGGCAGGCGCAGTAGCCGGCGGCTGACGTTCTCGCTGACCGGACAGGGGAGATCACGGGCGCCGAAGCGGCGGCCGCCGGGGGAGTCGTGCAGGGGCACGAAGTGGAACGTGGCGTGGACGCCGCGGGAGCGCATCCCGGCCAGCACGCGATCGCGGGTCCGCGTGTCGGGCAGCAACACGTAGAACATGTGGTACGCCTGCTCGCGGTCGGGCGGAACGTGGGGGAGCGTGTAGCCGCGGCGCGCCGCACCGGCCCCGAGCAGCTCCATGTACCGGTCGAACGCCGCCCGCCGCTTAGCCAGGACCTTGTCACGCTCCTCGAGCTGCGCGCACAGGTAGGCGGCCAGTACGTCGGCGAGCCCGAACGACGACCCGGTGTCCTGCCACGTGTACTTGTCGACCTGGCCGAGCAGGAACTCGCGCCGGTTCGTTCCCTTGTGGTAGACGACGTTGGCGCGACCGACGTCATCCTCGCGGTTGACGACCAGCGCCCCGCCCTCGCCACAGATGAAGTTCTTCGTCTCGTGGAAGCTGAGGGCGGAGAAGCGGCCGAAGCTGCCGAGCGGCCGGCCCCGGTAGCGGCCGAAGAGGCCGTGTGCGTTGTCCTCGACCAGCGCGGCGCGAGGCCAGGGTTCCAACACCCTGCGGATGCCGTCGATGTCGCAGGCCACACCGGCGTAGTGGATGGGCACGACGGCCCGCACCGAGTCGTCCATGATCCCGGCCAGGCGGTCGGGGTCGAGTCCGAGCGTGCGCTGCTCGATGTCGCAGAACAGGATGCGGGCGCCGGCGCGCGCGAACGCCAGCGCCGTGGTCACAAACCCGAACGACGGCACGACCACCGTGTCGCCGGGGGTCACCCCGACCAGGAGCGCGCTCATCTCCAGGGCCGCGGTGCACGACGTGGTGAGCAGGACGTCGCAGGCCTCGAGCTCCTGGCGCAGCATCGAGGCGACGCGGGTGGAGAAGGGTCCCTCGGCGGATGTGTGGCCGTGCTCGACCGCGGCGCGGATGTACTCGATCTCGCGGCCCTGGAGGCTCGGGCGGTTGAACGGGATGCGCACCGTGCGGTCGACCGCACCGTCGGTCCGGGCGGACACGCTCACGCCGTTGGTCCCGGTTCCTCGTCGAGCCAGCGGTGGAACAGGTACCGGGTCCTACCGACCCGGAACCCGCAGCGCTCGAGGTAGCGCAGCGGCGCGATGTTGCGGGCCGCGCAGGGGCCGGCCTCGGTCGCCCCGCCGCCGGCCCAGTCGAACAGGGCGACCATCAGCGCGTCGGCGGCACCGATGCCGAGCTTGGTCACGCCCTTGGTGTCGACGCGTGGCAGCGGCGTCCGCACGAACGTGGCCACGCCCGTGACCCCGTCGTCGTCGTAGGCGATGTAGAGCGCCCGCTCGTCGGTGTCGCGGGCGGCCCGCTCCATCCACGCCTCGTGCATGCGCCGGGCGGCGTCGGGCCCGAAGCGCGGGTCGGAGGCAAAGCGGCTCCACGGTGCCAGCGTCTTGATGGCCGGCTCGAGAGCCGGCAGGTCGTCGAGGGTCCCCCGCCGGACCTTCGTGGGGCTCGGCTTGGGCGTGAACGGCATCGCGGGCCGCTCGAAGGTGATGGCCACCTCGACGAGCCGGTGACCGAACGTCTGCACGAGGTGGCCAGTGTCCCCATCCGTGGGGTCCAGGCTCCCGTAGAGGCAGGCGATGCCCTGGGCGCGGGCCTCGGCGTCGATCGCGCGCAACGTGTCGGCCGTGGCGCCGGTGAGGTCGGTACGGGCGATCGGCACGCCGAAGAACCGGCTGTCCCACACCAGCGGCTCGATCAGCTCGGCCATCAGCTTCCTGTCCCCACGGGCCGGGCGGCGCAGCCCCGGTACAGCTCGACCAGGTCGACGATCTCGTCTCTGACGAACAGCAGGCGCTCGTGCAGCGCCGGATCGAGGCCACGCGGCAGGTCAGGACGCCGAGTCCCCTCGACGAGGCTTCGCAGCAGGGCGGCGGTGTACCGCGTGACAGCCAGACGGGGCTCCATGCCGTGGTAGACGGCCCACGACGGGGTTTCGGCCTCGCCCCCGGCGGCCCCCGGGTCGGGCGGGGACAGGAAGTGCGACATGCCCCCGATGTGGATCAGCTCGTCCGGGTCGACGTGCCGCAGGGATCTTCCGTCGGTCTGGAGCAGGATGTTCACGATCTTGCCGGTGTCGTAGACCTCGTACAGGTGCCCCACGGCTGCCAGCCGAGCGCGTGTTGCGTCGGACAGCTCGGGCCCGGCCGAGCCGAGGCCGACGCCCCAGCGCTCGCAGGTCTCGTCCAGGTGGGGGCGCCGGTACATGGCGAGATGGGGACAGCCATACACGAAGCCGTTCGGATGGAAGAAGTGCCGCCCGTCCAGGCCCACGCCGACGTGCGTGTCGGGGACGACATGGTCGTCGACCCACACCTGTCTGCCCGACGTGACGGCCGAGTGGGTGCGCAGCAGGTCGAGGTACGGCGGGAGGAACGGCCCCCGCGCCTTGATGTCGGTGTCGACCAGGCAGAACAGCTCGCCGTCGTCACGCTGGCGGCGCACCGAATCCAGCGCCACGCCGTGGGCCACGATCGCCTCCGGGGACACGTCCAGGATCTCGACCACCCGGCCGGGATGGGCGCCGGCGTAGTCATCCAGGAGCGTCAGTGTCTCGGGTGCGCAGCCGTTGGCCACGAAGCGGAACCGGGCGCCGCTGTTGTGGACCAGGCTGCACACGAAGAAGCGGAGGTGCCAGAAGACCCGACCCGTCACCACGATGTTGAAGACGGGCTGTGTGTCCGACATCCGATTCCCCATCTCAATGGATCGTCGGGGCCGATGCCTGTCGGCGGCAGCCGCCCCTGCTCGCGGTTCCCGCAGCAGCGCGGCAGGCTAGCAGCCTTGTCCCGCCACGACCGGGGGTGCCGAGCATCACGGCCAGCACCGTCTCGTCCCTCTCGACGGCTACCGTGCGCTGTCGAACGTGACGAAGCGGCGGCCGAGGGGACCATGCGACTCACCGTGCGTAGCGACGACGGCGGGCTCATCGAGTTCGAATGCCCCGACTCGGTTGCCTCGCGCTGGACCAACGTGCCGATCCTCGAGGGACGGACGTACCCCTTCCTCGCCTTCGTGGACGACGTGGGCATCGTGTTCGACGTGGGCGCCAACTGCGGCGCGGCCAGCGTCCACTTCGCCCGCCATCACCCGGCGGCCCAAGTCCACGCCTTCGAGCCGGGCTGGGAGGCACGCTCCTACCTCGAGCGCAACGTCGCGTCGCTACCCAACGTCTGCGTGCATCCGTTCGGGCTGTCTTCGGCCGACCGGGAGGCCCGCCTCTACCACGGCGACGACGACCTCGGGAAGGCGTCGCTGATCCCGCGAAAGGTCAACCTCGACGAGAGCGAGCCCGTCGAGCTCCGTGCCGGCGGCACCTGGGCGGCGGAGCAAGGGATCCAGCGCATCGACATCCTGAAGGTCGACGTCGAGGGCTGCGAGGTCGAGGTGCTGGAGGGCTTGGGCGACCTGTTGCCGACCGTCAAGCTGTTGTTCGTCGAATACGACTCGCGCCGGGCACGCAAGGCGCTCGGTCGTCTGCTGGACCCGACGCACGAGCTGTACATCGGCAAGCAGTTCCTCGACCAGGGCGAGTGCGTGTACCTCAGGGCCGACGTCGCCGGTCTCGACGCCGCGACCGAGCTGCTACGTGACGCCTTCGCCGCCGCCCTCGCACGGCCCGTGCCGTAGCACCGGGACGTCCTCCCCCTGGCGACCGTCAGCGGCGCTGGTGCGCTGGCGCGAACAGATCGATCACGGCAGCCCGCACGCGGTCGAGTCGCCCCGCCAGGTCGGCGTCGAGCCCTTGCGGGGGCGGCGGCGGTGATTCGCCGTGGGACAACGACCGCAGCAACGCCGCCGTGTACTGGGCGACCTCCAGCCTTGCCGGGGGCCAGGGCAGCCCCAGGTCGGTCGCCTCGCCCGCGGCCCGGGGCCGGCCACCGCCGATCGGTGTGGACAGGTAGTGCGACATGCCGCCGATGTGGAGCAGCGACGGCTGCTCGAGGTGGCAGAGGCGGTGGCCGCCCTCCTGGAGCAGGATGTTGACGATCTTGCCGGTGTCGTAGATCCAGTACGCGTGGCCGGCCGACGCCAATGCCTCCCTCGCCTGCGGGGTCAGGTCGCCGCCGGTCGAGCCGAACCCGACGCCCCAACGGGCGATCGTCTCCAGCAGCGGGGCACGGCGGTACGTCGCGAAGTGCGGGCTGCCGAACAGGTAGCCGTCCTGCGAGTAGAAGCACTCGCCGGGTACCCCCGGGTGGCCGGCCGGCACGACCACGTCGTCGGTCCAGACCCCCTTGCCCGAGGTGACGCCGGCGCAGCCTGCGTCCAGAGCGTCGGCGAACGGCCGGAGGTACGGCCCCTGGGCGAGGATGTCGGGGTCGACGAAGCAGAAGAACTCACCGTCGTCCCGCGCCCCGAGGATGGTGTCGAGGGCCTGGCCGTGCCGCTCGATCGTCGTCGACGAGACGAACACCTCCGTCACCCTGCCGTCCGCGGCCGCCGCGAACTCCTCCATGAGCCGCACCTGGTCGGGCGGGCACCCGTTGGCGACGAAACGGAAGCGGGCGTCGCCGTGACGCAGCTGGCTCGCCACGAAGTGGCGGAGGTACGGGAAGTCGGACCCCGCCCAGACGACGTTGAAGACGAAGGCGGACCCGGGTGTCGTCACACTGCGCCCTTCTCGGCGAGCGCATCGGTCGCTGGCCGCTGGTAGCGGTCGGGGTCGGCGACGTACGCCTCGAGGTGGCGTTCCAGCAGCGCGGCGGTGTTGTCCCAGTCGAACCGGCGCCGGACGAGCTCGGCGCCCGCCGCCGCCAGGCGGGTGCGCCCCACGTCATCCCGGAGCAGCCGCTCGGCGGCCGCGGCCAGGGCCGCCGCATCACCCGGCGGCACCACCAGCGCGGTTTCGCCGTCGACCGCATAGTCGCGCGACCCACCGTTGTCGGTGGTGACGAGGGCGCAGCCGCAGGCCAGCGCCTCCACGGCCGTGTAGCCGAAGCCCTCGTGGCGGCTGGGCTGCAGGAAGACGCGGCTGTCGTTGTAGATCTCGTCGGCCAGCGTGGGGTGGTCGGGGGCCTGCCAGAACCGCACCCAATCGGGCACCGGGAGCGATGGGGGGTCGATGCCGAACACCAGGGCCCGCACCGGGGGAACCCGCCGCTTGAGCTCGGCCAACGCGTCCAGGCCCACGGCGAACGCCTTCTCGCGGTGGGGATGGGACAGCATGGCGACGTCGTGGCGTCGTCGCTCCTGCGGCGTGCGGACCGCGAAGACGCTTTGGTCGATCCCCAGCGGCACGTACCAGAGCTGCTCCGGCGGCGAGCCGTACCCGACGCCCACATCCACCAGCCAGCTCGCCACGCACATCTTGGGTAGGGGTGACCGGTACAGGTCGCGTTCGATGTCCTCGCGCAGCATCCGGAATCCCTGCACGAGGTCGACCGGCAGCCCCAGGCGCCGGGGCGCCGTCCCGCCGAAGACCACGTCGCCCGCCGGCAGACGGGGGTGGTCCAGCCGGTCGACCAGGTGGTGCTCGATGCGGTCGTCGAACGGGAACGGAGGCAGCTCATCCAGGCTCCGGACCCGGTAGGGCGTCAGCGGACCGTGGACGAAGTGGACCTCGTGGCGCCGCCGGGCGCAGGCGTTGGCCAGCTCGTACAGCACCGTCACGCCGCCGGTTCGGTCCGGCGAGCTCGGGTACGCGAAATTGAGGATCACGCAGCCTCCGGTTTGACCTCCGGCTCGGGCACCAGCGACGAGAACCTATCCCGTCCGTGGCGTGCACACTCGGGCCGGCTGACCCATCGCAGGTCGCACGACGGCATCGACAGGACCGGCCTGGGCCCGGATCACCGAGCCATTGCGGCTCTCGAAGCCCCGAGCCTGCGACTCGTGGGCGCCGTCGGTCGCGGTGATGCTCACCACCCCGGCGAACTCGATCTGATCGCCCGCACGAAGCGTGAGCGTCAGCGCGCGGGTGAGGGGCGGGCAGGACGACGAGGTCGACGGGCGGGCCTCCTGTTTGAACACCAGCCAACTCGTCGCCGTGAGGTCCCGCGTCGGGTCGTCACGATCGGGTTCCGGGATGCGACCGGCGTCGGCCTGACGTGCCAGCCACCCAGCGGTCAAGGGCACATCGAACTCGCCCACACTCATGAGCGGCGAGTCGGGCGGCACGTCGTCGATGAACGGGGAATGCGCCATCGCGAATGCGAACTGCGGATTGCCACGGAGGACCCATTCGGTGTGGGACAACCGGTCGAGGTTGCCGGGTAGGCCGATCGCGAGGGGGAGCAGCGCCGCCGCTCCCAGGAGCAGGCGGCGTCGGGTCAGATACTCGGCACCGGTCGCCACCAGGGGGAGCAGCAGCGCGGCACCGACATGGAGGTAACGGCCCGACTTGTAGGTCCCGGAGAGCTCCGCTCGTGCCAGCGCCGTCAGCGCCGCGAACGCCAGCCAGCTCACGGCGAGGCCGAGGGGCAGTGCAGCGTCGGCCCACGTGCCGGATCGCCACGCTCGACGCAGGGTCGTCGCCAGCCCGAGGCCGGCGGTGGCGACCAGCACCGCACCGACCCCACCCTGGGCGAGCGCATCGAAGGTTGCCCAGAACATGCGTCCGGCGAACCGGATCGCCTCGCCGGTGAGCTCGAGTGGCGTCGCGCCGTCGCGGCCGTAGGCGGCATACCAGATCGCGTAGATCGACCCCAGGGGGACCACGTAGAACGCCGCCGCTCGCGCACCCCGCCGCAGGAGCGTCATGACGCCGATACCGACGACGAACGGCGGGAACGCCGCCGAGGTCATGAGCCCCAAGATCCCGACACCGAGCGCCAGCCAGTCGCGTCGGGTCACGGCTCGGGGGCCGTCGGCCAGCAGGAACAGCGCGAGCCCGCACACTACCGACCCGGTCAGCGACAACTGGAAGCCGAACAGCATGTTCTCGCGGCCCGAGCCGAAGAACAGGAACGCCAGGGCGGCGGCGGTGGCGATCCACCCGCGCACCCCGAGTCGACGCATGACGAGGCGGACCAGGACGGCCGCGGTCAGGTGGGCGAGGGCCACCGGCACCTGGTAGGGCAGGTAGCTGCGTAGTCCCCAGAGCTCGAAGTTGAGCCGGTAGTCCAACCGGAGCACCGTTATCCAGTGCCCGTTGTGTGCGTCCAGGTAGCCGGGGCTGGTCAAGCCGTCCTGCGTGAGCACCCACCATTCGTCGAGGAAGAACCAGTGGTCTCGACCGAACCACAGGATGAGCGGTAGGGCGACGACCAGGGCCACGCCGAACACGAGCGCCGACCAGCGTTCCTCGTCACCGCCACGCGGACGATCGCTCCTCACCGCCCGAGCGGGAAGCACCTCAGTCGACAGAGTCGCCTGCTCCGTCATCCCGATGACAGCTCGGACGCTGCCCGTCGTTCGGGCTCATCCTCGGGGAGCTCGTAGTCGGTGGAGAACACCCGCCGGTAGCAGCGGATCATGTCGACGATGGTCCGGTAGATGTTCTGCGGTGAGGTCGAGCTGCCCCGGCCGAACTCCCGCGGGAACGTCTGGATCCCGACCTCGCCGACGCGGAACCCCTTCAGCATCGACTTGATGGCGATCTCGGCCCCGATGAACGGGCTCGTGGCCTCCAGGGTCAGCTCGTCGACCAGCGAGCTGCGCACCAGCCGCAGGCCCGTGCTGACGTCGCGGTAGCGCGTGAAGAACAGGTGGCGGAGCACGACGTTGTAGACGCGGGACAGCAGGGTCCGAAAGCCCGAGTACCTGCGCACGTAGCGGAACGTGATGATCAGGTCGTAGTGGTGGCGGAGCCGCCACAGCTTCTTGAGGTCCCGCAGGTCGTATTCGTCGTCGCCGTCGGTGAAGCAGATCCACTCGTGACGGCAGGCGTCGAGACCCGAGCGGACAGCGGCGCCATAGCCCCGGTTGCGGGGATGATGGATGACCCGCACGGCATCGTGCTGCTCGGCGAGGCGCTCGGCGATGCGACCCGACGCGTCGGGGCTGCCGTCGTCGACGATGATGACCTCGTAGGTGTCGGCGACCTCGCCGCACACGCGAAGGGCTTTCTCCGTCACGCGGGCCACGGTGGCCTCGTCGTTGTACACGGGGAAGAACACGCTCAGGCTGTCGCGCCGCCCACCGGACCCGTCCCCGCCATTCGGTGCCCGCAGCACCTCGGTGCCGGCCTGATCTCGCGTCCCCCAGCTCATGTCACCCCCTGCCGTCAGAAGCTCAGGCGCCGGTAGATCCGCCACGGAAGCCGGCGCAGCGCGAAGACGACCGGTCGCCAATAGCGCGGCAGGTACGTGAACCGCCGGTCGGAGTCCAGTCGGTCGACGACGGTGCGGGCAATCCGCCGCGGGTCCGCCGGGGGGAGCAGCAGCCGACGACCTGCGTTCATGGCCGTGTCGACATAACCCAACGCGTAGATCTGCACCCGCACGTCTCCTCCAGCGAGCCGGTGCTGGAGCGCCCGACCGTAGTGCTCGAGCGCCGCCTTCGCCGAGCCGTAGACGACGTTGCTGCCGCGGGGTGCGGCGGCGGCGATGCTCGAGAACAGCACGATGGTCCCCCTGCCCTGCTTCTCGAAGCGCTCGACGAACCCGCCGGCGAGCGTAGCAACGCCCAGGAAGTTCGTCTCGACGAGCATGGTGGTCACCGGGGCAGGAGCAGTGCCGTCGTCGGCGTCGTCCACCGCACCCGCAGGGATGAGAACCGCGTCGATCTCCCCGAGCGCCGTGAAGCACTCGTCCACGTAGCGAGCGACCGTGTCGGCCGGTCCGCACAGGTCGATGGGAAGGGGGGCCACCGCCACGGAGTGCCGGGTCCTCAGGTCCGCCGACACAGCGTCGAGGTCCTCGGCGGAACGGGCACCGATGACCAGGTCGCACCCCACCCGGGCCAGCTCCTCACACAGCGCGCGGCCCACACCCGCGCTGCCCCCAACGACCACGATTCTGCGATGGTCAGACGTCGCCGGTGCGGCCCGATCGCGGGTCATGGATCAGCGCTCACACGCCGACCCGGCGCCGCAGCATCGAGTCGAACCGCCGCTTGGGATCGTGCTCGGTCAGTCGCCTGCGGAACTCGTCGTATCCGGGGTACAACATCTGGACCGTTTGGGCGTCGAGCCGGCTGTCCTTGGACAGGTTGACGAGGGCCCCGTGGTCGAGGGCCATCCGGTCGAGCTGTGCGAGCAGCCACCGCGCCCGATGGGTCGCGGGGACGTCGACCGCCAGGCAGACGCCCTCGCCCCGAAACCACAGCAGCCGCCGGTCACCGCGGAACATCTTCAATGACCCCAGTGTGACCGGCACCCCGGCGGCCGCGACGAGCCGCTGGGCCTCGCGGGCCGCGGACTGCCAGGCGTCTGTCGGCACCAGCACCTGGTACTCACGAAACCCGCGCCGACCGAAGAGGCGGTAGTACGCCTCGTTGCCATTGATCGGGAACGCCGCGTCCTCCACGGACTGCAGCTGCCGACGTCCAAGGCGCTCTCGGGTTGCGTATCCGACGTTCACCAGGTGAGGGACGAGGCGGCGACTTGCGAGGGACGGCCCCCGGCGGCGGTTGGCCGCCAGCGTGCGGTACGACACCCGGTTGCTGGACGGCGTTGCACTCTCGAACGACTCTGCATACACCAACCCCCTGCCGAAGCGGCGCCCGGTCAGGTTGAGGTCGTGCCAGGAGTACAGGGTTCCCGTCCCGCCAGAGTCGGCGAGCGAGCGCATCAGGTCGACGGCCCCCGTCAGGCTGTCCACGGGGTGTGCGACCCGGAGGATGCCCCGGCCGGGGAGGCGCCGTAGCCGGAGCGTGACGCTGGCGATGTAGCCCGTCAGCCCGAGGCCACCGAGGGTCAGCTCGAAGATCTCGGTGTTGTCCTCCGCACTGCACGCCAGCTCGCCGTGGTCCGGGTGGAGCAGCGTGAGGGACTCCACGTGGTCCGAGAAGCAGCCCACGTCGTGCTGTGACTTGCCGTGCACGTTGAACGCCACACACCCGCCCACGGTGATGGCGGGATGTCCGGGCAGCACCGGGAACCACGCGTCGCGGGCCACCGCGAAGCGCACGAGCTCGCCGACGGTCACCCCCGGCTCGACCGTCAGATGCCGCCGATCAGCGTCGAACGCCAGGAACCGGTTGAACGAACGGGTCGAGATCGTCGTCACGCCGTCGGCTGCCGATGCCTGGCAGTAGCTGAGGCCCGCTCCCCGCACCGCGAACGGGCCCGGGCCCGCCAGGACGGTTCGCAGGTCGCGGTACCGGTCGGGCGCTACCAGCGAGCCGCGGCACGCCTCGGTGCCGTCGAAGCTGACCAGCTCTGCGGTCATGCGGTCGGGGTCGCAGCCGACTCCGGCTTGGCCCCCACCACCAGGAACTGCCGCCCGAGCAGCCGCCACGCCGGCCGCAGCCGCAGGTAGGCCCGGATCGCCCACGACGGCGGTGGGCGTCTGCCCGCCAGGGTGTAGGGAAGGAACCGGTCGATCACGTCGTCGCACCGGAACCCGGCCAGCTCGAGCGCCTCCGCCAGCGACCGGGCCGTGAGCGGGATCACGTGGTCGAAGAAGTTCCAGTAGTCGCCCTTGGCGTAGCGGATGTCGGGCCCCAGGCACACGATCCGTCCCCCGGGACGGACGCATCGGAGCGCCTCCCGGAGCGCCGCAATGATCGCGTCCCGGCTGGGCAGGTGCTCCAGGAAGTTGCTGGTGAAGACGAGGTCCAGCGAGCGGTCCGGCAGCGGCCACGGATCGGCGGCCGACTGGCGGAACAGGACGACGCCGTCGTCCACATGCCGGGATGCGTCGTCGTTGAGGTCGATGCCGTAGCGCTCCGGCGCGGCGACCTGGTTGATGAAGGCGCCCCAGCCGCATCCCAGGTCGAGCACGGCCTCGGCGGTCCCCAGGTACCGCGAGAACCAGGCGTCGACCAGCACCCGCCAGACCGCGGCGCGGCCCGCCTGCTCGGCCTCGAAGCGCCGCCGGTACTGCGCGGCCAGCAGCGAATCGCTCGTCACCGCCGCCACGCCGTGGGCCCTGGCGCCTCAGTACACGAGGGGGATCTGGCCATCCGGATAGCTCGACGGCGCGAAGAACCAGTTCTCGATCGCCCACCGCTCCCGGGTCATGCCGGGCGAGACCCCCGTGCGGTGCAGGAACATGTGGTCGAAGAGCAGGGCGTCGCCGGGCTCGAACTCGGGGCGCACGATGGCGTCGGCCCCTCCCGCCGCCTCCTCCACCACCGTCGGGGAGACCGACCAGTCGAACAGGGCGCCTTCCGTGCCGGTGGGCAGGATCTCGTCGAAGCGCCGCGGCACGATGTCGAGCCCGGGGGCGTCGACGCCGCAGGGCGAGAGCGCCATCCACAGGTTGAGCGACCGCACGTCCCGCCCCAGGAAGGCGCCGTCCTGGTGCCAGTTCGTGTTGGTGTCGGTCGGCACGCGGCGCAGCGTGCACTTGTTTGCCGACAGGGCCGGCTGCTCCCCGAAGTAGGCCTCGACGAGGGATCCGATACCGGTGTCCTCGAGGAGCTCCATCAGCTCGAACAGCATGCGGGGCGAGTCGGCTGTCCACAGCCCCCCGCTCGCCCGTACCCATCCCCGCCTCCGCCAGGCGAGTCCTCCCGTGCCCGGCGGGGCGAAGGGCACGTACCAGGGCGCGGCGGACTCCGAACCCGACGCCTCGCACCCGTCGAACGCGGCGAGCGCCCGGTCGATGCCCCGGGCGAACGCCTCCGCCCGCTCCGGGGCGATGAGCCCGCGCAGCAGCACGCAGCCGTGCCGGGCGAGCTCCCGGCACAGGCTGGCGACGGTGAGGTCGCGCCGGTCGGTGTGCCTCAGGGGCTCCGTGGGGTCCTCGGGTACGACCTCCGGCAGCCTCGACTCGGGCGGGCGACGCGACAGCGATGCGAAGACGTCGTGGCGCAGCATCACCAGGCGCTCCTCGATCTGGTCGTCGCGACGGCTCCGGTTGGCCTCGGTGAGGTGTCGGATCGCGTCGACGCCATGGCCCTCGTGCGCCAGCCGGTCCGCGTCGGCGAGGAGGTCCGGAACCGCCGTCTCGAGGTGCGGAGTGGTGTTGCCCATCGTTCCCCCAGGTTGTCGAGCGATCCGCCGCCTGGTCGACCATAGCGGCTGGGCCGGCGCGCCGCCGTCGCGACGGCCGGACGCTGAGAGGCAGCTTTGCTACCGTCGTTCCACTCTGGGACACGCTGAGAAGGGCTGGTGGGGATGTACCCGCTCTGGGACGACGTCGTCGCGCCGCTGATCGACGCGGTCGACCCCCGGCGCGTCGTCGAGATCGGGGCGCTGCGGGGGGAGACCACCACCCGGATGCTCGGGCGCGTCGGGTCCCGCTGCGAGCTGCACGTCATCGACCCCGAGCCCCAGTTCGATCCGGCCGAGCACGAGCATGCGTTCCCGGGCAGGTATCACTTCCACCGCGGCCTCAGCCTCGACGTGCTACCCGGCCTCCCGGCCGCCGACGTCGTCCTCGTCGACGGCGACCACAACTGGTACACCGTGTACCACGAGCTCCGGCAGCTGGCGAACACGGCGTCGCAGGCGGGGGCGCCGCTGCCGGTGCTGGTCCTGCACGACGTGGGCTGGCCGTATGGGCGGCGCGACCTCTACTACGAGCCCGACCGGATCCCGGAGGAGTTCCGCCAGCCGTGGGGCCGCGCCGGCATGTGGCCCGGCCGGCGGGACCTCGCGTTCATGGGCGGGCTGAACCAGCACATGGCCAACGCCACCTTCGAAGGCGGGCCCCGCAACGGCGTCATGACGGCGCTCGAGGACTTCGCCGCCGAGCATCCCGCGGCGCTGCGGCTGGTGGTCGTGCCGGTGTTCTTCGGCCTGGCCATCGTGGCCGAGACGGCGGTCCTCGAAGCGCACCCCCGGCTGGCTGCATTCCTCGATCACCTGGAGAGTCACGAGGGCCAGCGGGCCCTGGCCGAGCTCGGCGAGCGCATCCGCATCGACGAGGCGATGCTCACCCAGGCCTGGCTGCGGAACCTCGAGCAGGACGTGCAACGGCGGGCCGATCGCTATCTCCAGCTCGTCAAGGCCATGCTGCTCGACGAGCGCACCCTCCAGCACGAGCTGCGGGTGTCCTACCTCCTGGGGTTGGGGGGCGGCGCGACCCCCGACACCAACGTCCTGCGTGACCCGGCCCGCACCCTGGCCCACCGGTACAACCACCTCGTGCGGGTGCGGCAGGCCGGACGACCAGCGGCGGACGGCGTGGCCGGCCTGGCGCTCACGACCATGGGCCGGGCCCAGCTCGATCAGCTCGCGGAGGCGGCAGGCCGGGTGCTGGTCGAGGGGGTGCCCGGTGACCTCGTCGAGGTCGGTGTCGGCGGTGGCGGCGGGGGCATCCTGTGCCGGGCGATCCTCGACGCCCTCGATGCACCCAACCGGCTGGTGTGGCTCGCCGATCCGTTCTCCGCCACCTCGTCCGCCGACGGTGGCGGCGGCGACGTCGATCCTCCCTCGCTCCCGCCGGCGGTCCGGCGACTGGCCAGCGACCTCAACGCCGTGCGCGACAACATGGCCCAGTTCGGACTCCTCGACGATCGCGTGCGATTCCTGCACGGGCGCCCCGCCGACACGCTGCCCGGCGCTGCGATGGGGCAGGTGGCGCTGCTGCGCATCGGACCGGGCCCGGGCATCGACGCCGAGCGCGTCCTCGAGATCCTCCACCCGCGGCTGTCGCCGGGGGCGGAGGTGATCGTCGCCGGCGTCGCCGACGTCGACGTCGAGGCGGCCGTCACCCGGGCCCGCGAGCGGCTCGGCCTCACCGCGCCGCTGGAGCGGGTGGACTGGAACGCGGTCACGTGGCGGCACGACGTGGCCGAGGCCACGGCTCCGCCCTCCGCCGAGGGTGTGATGGTCAACGAGCTGGCGGCCGCGGCGCGGGCGTCGGCGGCCGCCCACCCGCCGCTGGCGCCGCCCGCGCCGACCCCCAGCGTCGCCCTGTCGGTCGTCGTCGTCTTCTACAACATGCGGCGGGAGGCCGCGCGCACGCTCCGCTCCCTGACCCGCTCCTACCAGCGCGACATCCAGGACCTCGACTACGAGGTGCTGGTCATCGACAACGGGTCCGATCCCGACCAGCGCCTCGGCGCCGACTACGTCGTGTCGTTCGGTCCGGAGTTCCGGCTGCTCGAGCCCGATGGGGATCCCCAGCCGTCGCCGACCGCGGCGCTCAACGCCGGCATCGCCGCCTCCCAGGGGGAGGCCGTGGCGCTGATGATCGACGGCGCGCACGTCCTGACACCGGGCGTCCTGCACTTCGGGATGAAGGCCCTGCGCATCTACGACCCGGCCGTGGTCGCCACCCAGCAGTGGTACGTCGGACCGGGCCAGCAGGGCGACGCTCAGCAGGCGGGTTACGACCAGCGTGTGGAGGACCGGCTGCTCGCGTCCATCGACTGGCCCGTCGACGGCTACCGGCTGTTCGAGATCGGGCACTTCATCGGCGAGCGTGACTGGTTCGACGGCGTCATCGAGAGCAACTGCCTGTTCGTGCCCCGGAAGCTGGTCGAGCAGGTCGGTGGCTTCGACGAGAGCTTCTCGATGCCGGGGGGTGGCTTCGCCAACCTCGACCTGTTCGAGCGGCTCTCCCAGTCGCCGGGGGTCACCCCTGCCAGCATCTTGGGGGAGGGTACCTTCCACCAGTTCCACGGCGGGACCACGACCAACGTCGCGGACGAGGCGGCCCGCCGCGAACGCGTGGTCTCGTACCGGCGGCATTTCGAGGACCTACGAGGCCGGCGCCTCCTCGGCGGCGACCGCCCGCTGCACTACGTCGGCGCACTGTCTGCCTGGGCGGCCCGGCGCACTCGGTCGCGGCGCTGGCCGACGCTGGCGTTCGACGCCTTGCGGGAGCCCACCGACGTCCCAGCGGCGCCCGTGCCCGTGCCCGACGAGGTGAAGCTGGCCGCCATCGAGTCCGTCTGGGACCACCAGGCCTGGCGGGACGCCACCTGGCTGGGCCACCCGGTCAACCGCTATCCCGCCGACCTGCACGTGTACCAGGAGCTGCTCGCCACGCACCGTCCCGGCCTCGTCGTGCTGGCCGGCGACGACCTCGGCCTCGGCGGGCGCGCCCTGTACGCGGCCTCGATCTGCGACCAGCTCGGACACGGGCAGGTCATCGCCGTCGGCGGGAGCGACCCGTCCGAGCGGCCCCGTCACG
Source organism: Acidimicrobiales bacterium (assembly GCA_050744525.1). GTDB lineage: Bacteria > Actinomycetota > Acidimicrobiia > Acidimicrobiales > VFJN01 > DASQUK01. The sequence continues at coordinate 27,995 of JBOGHG010000002.1, forward strand.
CGCGCATCACCCATGTGGCCGGGGCCCCCGAGGATCCCGACGTGGCCGGGCAGGTGGCGGCGCTGGCCCCCGAACGGCCCGACGCGCTCGTGATCCTCGGCCTGGGGGCGATCGAGCGCGTGGTTGCTGCCTTCCATCGCTATGCAGCCCTGGTTCCGGTCGGGGGCTACGTCGTGGTGGAGAACACGGTGGTCAACGGGAGGCCAGCCCGGGCCGGCTTCGCCCCGGGGCCGTACGAGGCCGTGGAGGCCATCCTCGGGCGCAGCGGCGAGTTCGTGCCCGACCCCGCCGGCGAGCGGTACACGCTCACGTTCAATCGCAACGGCTACCTGAGGCGGGTCGAGGCATGACCACGGAAACCGCCTCACCGCAGCGCTGGTTCTTCGTCCACCTGCACAAGACGGCGGGTACGGCGCTCCTGCAGCGGCTGCGCGTCGCGGTCGGCGAGGAGGCGATCTACCCGACGGCCTCCGATCAACGGACCTACCTCGCCAGCCTGAAGGTCGACCTGCTGCACGAGCGCTTCGCGGAGCACGGCGATCGCATCCGGGTGGTCACCGGCCACTTCCCGCTCTGCACCACCGAGCTGCTGGGCGTGCCGTTCGTGACCATGACCGTGCTGCGGGACCCCGTCGAGCGCACGCTCTCCGCGTTGCGCAACTTGCGCGAGCGCGACCCGGAATGGCAGGGCAAGCCGCTGGAGGAGATCTACGCCGACCCGGTCAGGTTCCGGTGCCTCATCCAGAACCACATGGTCAAGATGCTGGCGATCACCTGCGAGGAGATGACCGACGGGTTCCTGACGGTGCTCGACTTCGACGGCACCCACCTCGAGCGGGCCAAGCGGAACCTGGCCGAGCGCATCGACGTATGGGGTCTGCAGGAGCACTTCGACGACTTCTGCGACGAGCTGGTGCGGCGCTTCGGCTGGGACCTGGGGGGCCCCCGCTTCGCCAACCGCAGCGCGCCGTACGAGGCCGAGGACGGCCTGCGCGAGCGGATCGCCGAGGACAATCGGCTCGACGTCGAGCTCTACCAGTTCGCGCTGGAGCTTCACGAGCAACGCAGCGCGGCGCCATCGATCTGACGAGAGGGCTGGGGAATGGCGACCACACAGGTAGCGGACAAGCGGCCCATCGAGGTGCGCGCCGCCGAGCCCACCGATCGGCGGACGGTCCTGCGGTTGCTCGCAGCCTCGCTCGGCTTGTCGTCCGACGAGCGGTTCGCAGCGTTCTTCGACTGGAAGCACGCGCAGAACCCGTTCGGTCGGTCGCCGGCCTGGGTCGCGACCGATGCTGGCGAGGTGGTCGGGTTCCGCACGTTCATGCGTTGGGAGCACCGGGCAGCCTCGGGCGCGGTCCTGTCCGCCGTGCGGGCGGTCGACACCGCAACCCACCCGAGCCATCAAGGCCGGGGCATCTTCCGGCGACTGACCCTGCAGGCCCTCGACGACCTGCGGGCGCAGGGCGTGGCGTTCGTGTTCAACACGCCCAACGAGCGGAGCCGGCCGGGGTACCTGAAGATGGGGTGGACCGCGGTTGGTCGCCTCGACACGGGTGTGCGGGTCCGATCGGTTGCCACCGCGACGCGCCTCGCGAGGTCCCGGGTCCCGGCCGACCTCTGGTCCGCGCCGTCGGACGGGGGCCGCCCGGCGGCCGACGTACTGGCCGATCCCGGCGTGGCCGACCTGCTGGCATCGGCGCCCCGGCCGAGCGGCCTCACGACGCACCGCACCCCCGAGTACCTGCGTTGGCGCTATGGCTTCGCACCGCTCGCGTACCGGGCGGTCACGCTTGACGAGCACGTCCGCTCGGGGTTGGCCGTCTTCCGCCTCCGCCACCGGGGCCGCGCCCTCGAGTGCGTCCTCTGTGATGTCATCGCGCCGGCCGGCGACCAGCGTGCGCCGCGGGCGCTGGTGCGGACGGTCACGCGCGCGTGCGGCGCCGACTACGTCATCCGGCTGGGCGGACCGGCGGTGGATCGCAACCGGTTCGTTCGCGCTCCCGGGCAGGGCCCGGTGTTGACCTGGTATGCCCTGTCGGGCGATCCACCCGGGTACCGCCTCGACGACTGGGCGCTGACGCTCGGCGACGTGGAGCTGTTCTGACTCGGGACGACGGGGGGAGCTGAGTGGCGACGCTGGACGTACCGGAAAGACTCGAGCGCGGCAGGCACAAGCGGCCGGAGGCGGCGGTGGAGTCTGCCGTCTTGCTCATCCGCCACGTCTGCGACCTGCTGGGCCTCACGGACCTCTCGACCACCGACGTGCTCGACGTCGGCTGCGGCACCAGGTTCACGCAGGCATTCCTCGACCACGGGTTGCCCATCGAGAGCTACGTCGGCGTCGACGTCGATCGCGAGATGGTCGAGCTCCTGCGCGAGAACGTCTCGGACCCGCGGTTCGAGTACCACCACATCGACGTGCGCAACGAGCGCTACAACCCCGACGCGCCCCCGATGACCGAGCACACTGACCTGGGCGTGGGCGAGCGCAGGTTCGACGTCATCTTGCTGTTCTCGGTCTTCACGCACCTTGCCCCGCACGACTACTCGACCATGCTGCGGTTGCTGCGCCGCTACGTGCGACCCGACGGCCGCCTCGTCTACACGCTGTTCATCGACGAGCTCACACAGGGCGGGTTCGGCTTCATCGACCGTGTGGAGCGCGGTTTGCGGGCGGCCGACGACACAGGCGCGGCAACGCCTCGGGAACGTCACGCCCACCCATTCGTCGACGTCCACCCGGATCAGCCGCTGCTGTGCGCGTTGTACTCGCGGGAGCACGCGTACGAGCTGATCGACGGCACGGGCTGGAGGTCGGTCGAGCTGCTGCCGCCGAACGAGCTCGCCCAGCACCACTTCGTCTGTGCGCCGGAGCCGAGCAGAGTGGAGGAGACGTGACGAAGCCGCCCGACATCGTCCTGTTCCTCACCGATCAGCAACGGTTCGACCAGGTCGGTTACGCCAGCGACGGTCACTTCCCCACGCCCAACCTCGACCGGATGGCGCGCAACGGGGTGATCTTCGAGAACGCGTACAGCGCCTCCACGGTCTGCGTGCCGGCTCGGGTCGCGCTCATGACGGGCGTAGAGCCCCACCGCGTGCCGACCCAGGAGAACCGGATGGCCCTGCGCGAGGGCTTCTGGACGGTCGCGCACGCCCTCAGGAACGCCGGCTACGAGACCGCGCTCATCGGCAAGGCCCACTTCGCGCCGGTGCACGCCGAGCACGGGTTCGAGACGTTGCGCCTGTGTGAGCACCTCCACTCGCAGGGGCTGGGTCCGCTCAGCCGGGAACGGGACGATTCGCTCGACGACTACCACCATTGGTTGCTGGCGAACGGCTACCCCGACTGGCGCTTCGACGACATGGCCCGCCAGATCAGACGGGTCAAGAGCGAGGGAGACGCGGTGCGCCAAGAGGTGAGCATCGACACCTTCGCGCTTGGGCCCGACGCGCACCCGACGGGGTGGGTCGAGCGTGAGACGGCAGAGTTCCTCGCTCGACGCGACCCGAGCCGCCCGCTGTTCCTCGTGGTCTCGTTTCCTCACCCGCACGCGCCGTACAACCCAGCCGAGCCGTACGCGTCGATGTTCGACCCCGCCGACTCCCGGCTGCCGGAGCACGGGTACGAGGTGAACGAAGGCCTGCCGCTGTCCTTCCAGTTGGCGTTCCTCGACGCTCCCACCCGTGACGCCGCTGCGGACGAGCGAGTGCTCCGACGGCTGCTGGCGACGATCCGGGGCCTGGTGAAGCACATCGATGACGCCATCGGTCGCCTGGTTGCCCGACTCGACCGGTCGTCGACGCTGGTCGCCTTCACGTCGGACCACGGCGACTACTCGGGGCACCGGGGCATCCTCATGAAGACGCCATGGCTGCCGTTCGACGACCTGGCCCGCGTCCCGCTCTTCTACACGGGGCACGGCGTCGCGGGCGGCCGCGTGATGTCGGGTCTCGTGCAGAGCTACGACTTCGCCCTGACGGCGCTCGACTATGCCGGGGTCGATCCCGGTGCGCGCGACTTCGACAGCCGTAGCCTGCGACCACTCCTGGCCGATCCGATCCGGCCCGCAGATCTCGAACGCGCCGTGTTCTCGTGCACGGGGATCTCGTGGCCCATGGTCCGGTACCGGAACTACAAGTACTCGCTGAACACGACACAGCGGGAAGAGGTCCTGTTCGACTTGGACCAGGACCCGATGGAGAGCGTCAACCTTGCCGAGCATCCGGACTACGCAGCGGTCAGGCGAGAGCTGTCCGAACGGCTCGCACATCGCACGGCTAGGCCATTGCTGGCTGACGTCGACGCCGTGACCGGCTGATCGCCGCGACGATGACGCAGGCGACGCTGACCGATGCACCGGTCCCGGCCGCGGGGGTCGGGAGGCCGGTCCCGGCCGGGCGCTGGTCGGCTGGCGTGTTCGCCGTGGCGGTCATCGTCGCGTTCCCGCTGTTCCTGTGGTTGGGGCGGGACCACTGGTTCTACCTGGACGAGTGGCAGATCCTCGGCGCCGACGGTGAATCGAGGACCGGCTACCTCGACGGCCACAACGGCCACTGGATCACGTGGCTGCGCCTCGAGTACCGGTTGAACTTCGAGCTTTGGGGCCTCCGCAGCTACCTGCCCTACCAGGTCCCCGCCGTCCTCGGGCACCTGGCGTCCGCCGTCCTGCTGCGCCAGGTCTGCCGGCGGCTCGGCACCCGGGGCTGGATCGCCACCGCCACCGCCCTCGCGTTCCTGTTCTTCGGGCCAGGGCGCATGAACATGACCTTGGGGTTCCAGGTCTCGTTGACGGCGTCGCTGATCTGCTGGTTCGGCATGCTCCTGCTCACGTACGACGCGAAGGCCGTGACCCGGCGCGACTGGTTCGCACTTGGCCTGGGGGTCGTGGGGCTCATGACCTCCGGGCTGTTTCCCGCAATCCTCGTCGGCTTCGGTGTCACCACCCTGCTCCGCAGGGGACCGCGCGCCGCGACGTTCTACGCACTGCCGCTGGGGGCGATCTACCTGGCCTGGTACGTCACCTACGGTCACGAGAGCGCCTTCCCGGCGCGGTTCACCGGTCAGGCGGCCCGATACGTGCGCCGCCTTCTGTGGGCCGCCTTCGATGCTCTCGGCCAGGGTGGGGTCGTCGCAGCCCTCCTCCTGGCCCTGGCGGTCGTCGGGTTGGGGGTCGCCCTGCACAGGGCTTGGCGCTGCCGCCTCTGGGCCGAGGCGGCTCTGCCCCTCGGCCTGTTCGCAGCCTGGCTGAGCTTCAGCGGCGTGACCGCGGTGACTCGGGAGAGCCTCGCAGACCTCGAGGTCGGCGGGCGGGTGGTCCACATCAGCGTGGCCCTCGTCCTTCCGCTCGTCGCCGCAGGTGCGGAGGAGCTGGCCCGACGACGGACGTTCCTGGGGGTTGCGGCGCTGGCGCCGCTCGCGATCGGGGCCCTCCAGGGCCGCGATCAGCTATCGGAGACGTCCGTACTCTTCCGGACGGACCCCGAGCTCGTCTCTGCGATCGCTCACTCCCCGCTCATCGTCGACGTCCCGGGAAACCACAGACCCCTGCACGACAACGGGTTCCTGCCCCCGGCGACCGCAGATTGGCTGGCGCGCCAAGCTGCGGCCGGGCGCATCCCCGAGCCCGACGACCTGACAACGGAGCTCCGCCTCACAGCAACGAACCGGCTGGCCCTGATACAAGCCGAGGCTCCGTCCGATCAGTTGGCCTGCCCCGCGCTCACCGCGCCCCTTACCGTGTCCGTCCGGACGGGGGACGAGATCCGGTTCGTCGGCGCGATCGAGGTGAGGGTGACCGAAGGTCAGCGCCGGTCCCAGCCCCGGCGGTTCGCAGCGCTCGAGGCCTCGGTGGTCCGCGCTCAGGCCGGCCCGGTGGACGTTCTCGTGCGAAGCGTCCCCGACGTGCCGGCGTGGCTGTGCCCTCCAAGTGCCTGACGGCGGTCCGTGGGTGCATCCGTGTCCCCAGAGGTGGCCCGCCGGACGCGGCGCTGAACGTGGTCCAACGCGACGGCGGCTAAGACGACGATGCCGAGGTCGGCGGGTGTGTGGTAGCGCGGCTCTCCGTAGGAGACGGTGACGACCAGGACCACGACGACCACGGGGGCCACCAGCGGCCACTGGAAGGTCCGGGATCGCCGAAGGAGCACGCTGCCGTAGACGGCGAGCGGTGCGATCAGCCAGAACGAGGAGACCCAGGCCCACACGGGCCACGTGGCCGTGCCGAACCACGAGGCCACGTGCTCGACCGTTGGCGTCGTGCGGAAGGTGGCGGTCAGGCGGCCGTACCGGGCGAGCACGGTGGCCGGGAGCCGATCGAGGTTGTCACCCATGTTCTCGAACGCCGCCTTGCGAGCTTCGACATCCACCTGAGACCGGTCGAGCCCACGCGCAGCACCACCGAGCGCGAAGAGGCAGCCGGTGTCGTAGAAGCCCATGAGCTCACCGCCGTACGTGCTGGGACAGTTCCCGAGGAGGAGCAGGTTGCCCCCGTTGGTCGACAACAGCACGGGCTCTTCGAAGCGGCCCAGGTTGTGGATCGTCCATGGCGCGATCATCAGGAGGGCCACCGCCGTCGCGGCGCCGGTCCAGGCGAATCGCCGCCGAAGGCCGAGGCGGGGGTTGAGCAAGACGAGCGGGACGACCGCGATGACGAGCAGTGCGAGCTGCTCCGATCGGACGAGTGCGAGCGCTCCTGACAGCACCCCGGCAACAACCGCGCCTGCCAGGGTCGGCCGCTGCCACAGATCGGCGAGTACGAGCATGAGCACGCCCAGGACGAGCAGACCGAGCGGCTCGGAGAGGATCTGCGCTTCGAGCACCCAGAACCCGGGATAGATCGCGGCCAGGAGCGCAGCGAGGACACCGACTCGGAGACCGACGTAGCGTCGCCCGACGAGCCCGGCGAGTAGGATCACGCCCAGGCCGATGACCAGTCCCGTCACCTGGTGGGCCCGCATGGAGCGGCCGCCGGCCTCGGCGACGCTCGCGAGCACGGTCGTCCAGCCGGGGGGGTGGTGAGCGTTCTCGGCCCCGACGTCGCTGCCGAACGCCACCGTGTAGCCCAAGCCGTCCGCCACACGCAGGGCCAAGAGGTGGTAGCCGAAGCCGTCGCCCTTGACCCAGCTAGGACCGCCGTGAAACAGGTAGGTGAAGCGCACGGCTGCGCCGAGCGCCACGGCGGATGCAACGCCGAACCAGAACCGCCTTGCGGCTTCGGATCGCTGCGCCGATGCCTGCTCGGACGGAGTGTCGGGCTCGAGCGGCTTGGTTTCGACGGTCGTGCTCACAGCCATCATCGGATGTTCACGCTCGGCGGAACACGAAGAGGTGATTCAGGCCGAGCTGGAACCGCGAGCTGACCTCGATGTGCATCAGGCCGTTCTCGAACACTCTCGGCACCTCCCGAGGGTCGAAGCCGTGATGTGCGTCGGCATCCATGCCGTCCAGCAGTCGTAGGCGGATCAGCAGGTCGAGCAGCCTGTCGACCCTCGGTGATGGGGTCGTGACGATGAACCGGCCCCCGGGCCGCAGGAGCGCCGGTACGGCCTCGCCCCAGGCTTCGAGCTCCCTCGGAGGAACGTGCTCGACCACTGCGAGCGCGACGATGGCGTCGAAGGTCCGGCCGCCCTCGACCAGTTCGGGCAGGCGACCGACGTGCAGCTCGCAAGGTGCGCCGATCCACCTCTCCGGCTTGCGGATGTCGATGCCGACGCCGCTGCTGACCCGGTCCTGCGCGGCCTCGAAGAACGCTCCCTCGTGGCAGCCCACGTCCACGACCGACGAACCCGGCCGGATGAAGGGGAGCGCTCTCTGGATTCGCTGCCGTTGCAGCTCACGGTCGAGCGCCTTCATTGCCGGCCGGTCACCCGAGGGCGGCCCGTTTCGCCGTTGCTGGCCTCCAGGTCGACCTGGTCGACGACAGCGGTTGGGTGCTGCGGGGGCGTCGACGCCCCGTTGCGCCGGACGAAACGGGCGATGACGCCACACAGGGCCACGGTGCCCCCGAGAATCAGCAGGATCTGGGCCAGGGAAGCGAACCCGAAGGCCACCCCGGTCGTGGGCGAGGAGCTCGTGTCGTTCCACCAAGCGAGGAACAGGGCGACGTCGATGGTGAGGCCGCACAGGACGGCAACGACACCGAGGGCGAGGGCGCGATTGGGCAGCCGCGGGTCGTCGAGGAAGGCGAAACGTCGCCGCGACGCCGCCGACACGGGGGACGCATTGGCCAGGATGGCGCCGCCCAGCAGTGCCTGCAGGCCGAGCACCAGCGCGATGCCGGAGAAGAACACCGGTTGCCAGCGGGCCGATCCGTTGACGACCCCGTCGGGCTGCGCGAATGTCAGGCCGAGCGCGGCCAGGCCGGCCGTGGCGAGGAGCAACCCAGGACCGATCAGCAGCAGGTCGGGCGCCAGCAGCAGGATCAGGGCCAGGTGCCGCCACCCGTCAGCCCACGTGTCCAGCTTGGACTCGCCGATCCGGGGGGCGTAGTCGCCCTTGATGTCGCGGATCCGCAGGCCGTCCCGTGCCGCCTTGATGAGCATCTCGGACGCCAGCTCCATGCCGTCGCTGCGCAGCCCCAGGCCCAGCATCCGGTCGCGGAGGAACGCCCGGTAGCCTGTCTGGCTGTCGCCGGTGACCTGGCGCCCGCACGCCCGGCTGGTGAGGAACGTGATCGCCGGCGTCCCCACATAGCGATGCAACGGCGGCATGGACCGGCGGGTGGAACCGTCGAGCCGGGTCGCGAGCACCATGTCGGCGTTGCCGTCGAGCACCGGGCGCACCAGGTCGGGGATCCTGGCCATGTCGTAGCTGCCGTCGGCGTCCGCCATGACCACGACATCGGCGTCGGTGCGTTCGAAGCCGGTGCGCAGCGCCCGGCCGTAACCGCGACGCGGTTCGGCGATCACGCGGGCGCCGGCGGCTGTCGCGACCTCCGCGGAGCCATCCGTCGAACCGTTGTCGACGACGATCACCTCGCCCACGAGGCCAGCGGCGGCCAACGCGTCGCGCGCCTGCCGGACGCAACTGCCCACTGCCTCCCGCTCGTCGAGGCACGGCAGCACAACGGCAACCGTCTGCGACCTTTCGCGCGCAAGCGACAAAGCGCTCGCCCCCTACCTTGCATTCCCAGCTCGGCCAGGCTCCGACGGTAGCGGATCTGCGCAGCGAGATGTCGGGCGAACGCACCGGGCGGCCGGTCGCCGTCAGCCCGGCACAACGGAAACGCAGACGTCCGTCGAGCCGTTCAGCTCCCACTGCTGACCGGACGTGAGCCCCGGCAGCTCCAGCGTCGCCCGGCGGCCTTCCTGCAGGCGACCGACCGAGACCCAGTCGGACCCGAAGCGCCGCACGCTGACCTCGGCTGTTCCGGTCGGCGCGTGAAGCTCGACGCGGCTGTCCGGCGGGGCGGGGATGGGTTGTCGGAGCGCCTCACAGCCCGGGGGAGGGGGATCCGGGCGGCCATTCACGAGGCGCACTGCCCCGATGTCGACCAGCAGCTCGTCGGTTTCTCCCGGGTCACCGACCCCGCCGTAGTTGTCCAGCAGCTGCCGGAGCTGCCCCGCCGTCAGCCTGCCGAGGTTGAACCCGAACGTCACGTCGTCGGAGAGCCCGGCATTCGGTTCCGCCGCCACCGCCGCTTGGCCGCGGTTGATCCGCCCGTAGGCGGCATGCGTGCGGGCAAAGTCCCGGACGTCCGGTCGCACCGAATGTGTGAGCGCCGCCGCGACGAGAAGCACCCCCGCCGAGCCGAGCAGCGCGCCCCTGCGAGTCGACGCGGAGGCCCAGCGCGGCAGGGTGCCATGCCCGGCAGGGAGGACGGCCAGGAGGACGTACCCGGCCGAAACCCACTGGTAGCGGAACCCCGGCGTGGCTTCGATGAGCAACCACCGGGACCACACGAGGCCGAACCACCAGAAGAGCAGGGCGGCGCTCCATGCCAGCACGTTCGCGGCCGCGGCGAGCCCTCGGCGAACGCGCCAGCCGGCATGGGCGATGAACATCACCAGCAGCACACCGCCCGCGACCCGGTTGCCGAGCGCAAGGTATTTGAACGATGCGGCGGCGTGGCGAACTGCGTCCTCGGCGAGATCGAGCACGCCGGGCCGCAGGGCTTGGACCGCCTCGGAGTCCGGGGGCACGAACACCAGCCACCACACGAGCCACGCCCCCGTCGGTAGGAGCACGGCGAGCCAGCGCGTCAGGGTCGCTCGCGCGCACAGTGAATGGACTACGGCGGCGACGACAACGGCCACGCCGCCGCCGGACGAGGCGAGCGCGAAGGCGAGGCTCGCAGCGACGAGCGCGTCATCTCGGCGTCCCCGACCGACCAGGGCGTACCCGCAGACCACGGCGCCCAGCAACGACAACGAGTGGTTGAGCGCCCCCGGCTCCAGGCTGATCCCCCGGAACCAGAGGAGGAGCAGGCCCATGATCGCGGCGGCCGGGGCACCGACCCGGCGACGGGCGACCAGGAACATGGCCACGGGCACGGCCACCAGGCTGACGATCCCCGCGATCCGGTAGGGCAGGTGGGTCGTGAAGCCGAACACCTCCAGCAGCACCCGGTACAGGCCCAGGATGGTGATGCTGAGGTGGCCGTTGTACGGGTCGACGATGTCCTGTACCCGTGCCACCTGGACGGCCATCGCCCATTCATCGGCGTAGAACCACGACGCCCTGGTTATCCGGACGAAGTAGCCGGCTGACGCCACGACCACCAGCCCGAAAGCGATGGTGACGCCGTGCGGTGCCAGCCGTGTGCCGGCCTGGCGGAGCGCACCGGCACGGCCGGAGACTGCCGTGTCGAGGACGGTACTCTCCGCCGTGGTGCCGCCCGAGTACTCGATCGTGATCCCCATTCTCGACGAGCGCGAGACGCTCCCAGAGCTCCACCGTCGACTGTGCCGGGTGATGGAGCGACTCGACGGTAGCGCGGAGGTCATCCTCGTGGACGACGGATCGACCGACGGCTCCTTCGATGTCATGCGCAAGCTGCACGAGGCCGACGACCGGGTCCGGGCGCTGCGCCTGTCACGCAACTTCGGCCATCAAGCCGCGATCACGGCGGGCCTGGACCACGCCCGGGGGAACGCGGTGGTGATCATGGACGGTGACCTGCAGGACCCACCGGAGGTGGTGCCGGCGTTGGCCGACAAGTGGCGCGAGGGGTTCGACGTCGTCTACGCCGTCCGGGACGAGCGGGAGGGCGAGTCGCGGGTCAAGCTCGCCACGGCCAACTGGTTCTATCGACTCCTGGGCCGGATGAGCGATGTGGACATGCCCCGCGACGCGGGCGACTTCCGGCTCATCGACCGCCGTGTGGTCGACGCCCTGAAGGCCATGCCGGAGCATCGTCGCTACCTCCGCGGCATGTTCGCCTGGGTCGGCTACGACCAGGTCGGCGTGCACTACGCCCGCGACGCCCGCCACGCGGGGCGGACCAAGTTCCCCATGCGCAGGATGGTGGCGTTCGCAGCGGACGGCATCGTGTCGTTCTCGACGGTGCCGCTGCGGATGACCCTCATGCTCGGCTTCCTGATGTCCGCCGCGGCATTGGTCCTCGCCGGCTTCGCTGTGCTGTCCAAGGTGACCGGTGCCTACACGGTGCCCGGGTGGGCGTCGATCACGGTAGGTGTCGCCCTGCTCGGCGGTGTTCAGCTGACTGTTCTCGGCGTGATGGGTGAGTACCTCGCCCGCATCCACGACGAGGTGAAGCGGCGACCGCTGTACCTGTTGCGAGACCAACTCGGAGACGAGGTCGAGTGACTGCTGGGCCCGTCGAGGACGACATGAGCTCCGCCCGCTGAACACTCCGGCCCATGTCGGCTACCCTGCCGCGTCCGATGGGGCGAGCTGGAGGAATGGTCCCCTGGGTATCGATGCCACTACACGACGGGCGTGGGGCTGAGTGAGCGCAACCGCGTGGGAGAACGAGCCACGGCTGTCGACGCCTGGGACGGGTGACGGCGTCGTACCGCTGGAGCAGCGGGGCAGTCGGACCCTCCCCTCGATCGAGGTCGACGGCATCTCGGCGTCCTACCGCGTCCAGCTCGACGCGGACGACATCATGACCGACCTCCGGCGCTTGTTCCGGCGTGCCGACTCCGGCAACCGCATCATCCCGGCGCTCCGGGACGTGTCCTTCACCGTGGCCAAGGGCTCGGTGCTGGCGGTCATCGGCCGGAACGGCGCCGGCAAGTCCACGTTGTGCCGGGTGATCATCGGGATCCTCCCCCCCGATGAGGGTCGGGTCACGGTGCGCGGGCGGCTGAACCTCCTCGCTCCGGGCGTGGGGTTCAGCGAGGCTCTCACCGGACGCGAGAACATCAAGCTGGGCGGGATGGCCGCAGGGCTGTCGCCGACACGGCTGGCCGAGATCGCCGACGAGATCGCCGATTTCGCCCAGCTCGCCGGCTACCTCGACATGCCGATCCGCTCGTACTCGGCCGGCATGCGCTCGCGGCTGGCGTCGTCGATCGCCGTGTTCCTCGACCCGGAGGTGCTGCTCATCGACGAGGCACTGACCGGGGGCGACGCAGGGTTCCAGCAACACATCGCCGAGAAGACGGCGCAGCTCACCGGGGAAGGGCGCACGATCGTGTTGGTCACCCACGGGCTGAGCTCGGTGAGAGCAATGGCCACCGACGCGCTGTGGCTGCACCAGGGCCAGGTGGCGGAGCTGGGGGACCCGGACGAGGTGGTCAGCAAGTACATGCGGTACTGCCGGCTCGAGACGATCGACTACTCGGACATGTGACCGCACCCATGACCACGACGCCCGGCTACAGCGACATCGAATACGTGTTCGAGACCCGCTCGACCACATTGCCCGACATTCGGCAGTACCTCAAGGCCCTCTGGGACCGCCGGCATTTCATGCAGGAGCTGGCGCGTGCCGACCTGCGGGCCGAACGATCGGGCAGGGTGCTGGGGAACCTGTGGAGCGTCATGAACCCGCTGTTCCAGGCGGCCATCTACTACTTCCTGTTCACCGTGCTGCGGCCCCGTGACGACCACTCCTTCCTACCCATCATCATCGCCAACTTCTTCTTCTTCGGCCTGAGCCTGTCGGCCCTGGGCGAAGGCGGGTCCTCTGTCAAGCGCGCCAAGGGCTTGATGCTCAACTCGTCGTTTCCGAGGGCGTTGCTGCCCGTTACGTCGGTCTACAAGGCGCTGCGATCGTTCGTTCCCGCCGCAGGTGTGCTCCTGGTGCTCTTCCCCTTGGCCGGCGGCCGACCGGGGCCGGGCTTGTTCGTGTTCCCGCTGCTGTTCGCGATCCACGTGGTGATGAACGTCGGCATCGCTCTGGCCGTGGCGACCTACGTGGTCCTGGTGCCCGACGGCACCAACGTGGTGCAGTGGCTGAGCCGGCTGCTGTTCTTCGCCACACCGGTCATCTACCCGGTCGCGCTGCTGCCGCCGGCGGCGAAGGCCGTCCTCCAGTTCCAGCCCCTCTACCCGGTCTTCGCCTCCTACCAGGCGATCTTCGGCGGCGACGTTCCCAGCCCCGCGCTGGTGGTCATGGCCGCGATCTGGGCCGGCGTCCTGCTCGTCGCAGGGGGCCGCGCCTTCCTCAGGCACGAGCGAGAGTTCGCGCTTCACCTGTGAGCTCGTGAGTCATCGCGAGAGGGAGCGACAAGGCGTGGTGGAACGTGGGGAGGACACTGGCGACGAGCGGGACGGCGCCGCCGGGCCGGACGAGCTCGGCGCGCCGGAGCCGCTGGGCGCGGCCGAGCCCGTCGTGGAGGCACGGGCGGACCGTCCCCGTGGGAGGGGCTGGCGTCCGAGGGGGCCGCGATCGGCCCGGTGGCTGCTGCTCGTCCCGGTGGTTCTCGTCGCCCTGGCGCTGGTGCCGATGTTCGTCTCGGGCCTGGAGAAGACACCGCGGGACCGGGTGGCGATCAGCTATGGCGGCGGCCCGTTCGAGGGAGTGCACTTCCAGCGGATCGTGCAGCCGGGCTCGAACCTGTTCTTCAACGGCTTCTTCGACTCCCTGTACCTGTACCCATCGGACCAGGTCAACTACATCGTCTCCCAGCAGCCGGACGAAGACGCGCAGCCGGGGCGCGACGCGGTGGCGGCCCCGACGCGCGACCGGGTCCAGGTCACCTATCAGGTGGCGGTGTACTTCAAGCTGAACACCGACGAGCTGCGTGACTTCCACGAGGAGCTCGGCCTGCGGTACCGGGCGTACACGACCGACGGCTGGAACAGGCTGCTCCAAGACACCTTCCGCCAGCAGATCGAGAACGCTCTGCAGGAGGAGACCCGCAGGGTGGGGGTGGCCGACCTGGTCGGCGACGCCGACCTGCTCGTGGAGCTGCAGGGCAACGTGCAGGCCAAGCTCACCCAGCGGCTCCAGGACGCCCTCGGCAACCAGTTCTTCTGTGCGCCGACGTTCCGGCCGGGCGGCGACTGCGGCGACCCCACGTTCGTGATCAAGAGGGTCGACATCCCGAGCTCCGTGGCGCAGGCGTTCGAGGACGTGCGCACGTCGGAGATCCAGATCCAGACCAAGGAGAACGAGGTTCGCCAGCGCGAGGCCGAGGCCGAGGCGATCGAAGCCCTCGGCCTGACCGGCCAGGAGTACGACCTCCTCAAGGCGATCGAGTCCGGCAGGATCACGTTCTGGGTACTCGACGGCGAGGGCGGCATCACCGTCACGGGCCCGGACACCGGCACCGGTCCGGGCCGGGCGCCGTCCACCCCGACGACCACGACGACCACGCCCGAAGGAGGCGGTAGCGGCGGATGACGGCGCGACCGGACATCGTCCTGCTGCTGACCGACCAGCAGCGGTTCGACCAGGTCGGCTACGCCAGCGGCGGCCACTTCCCGACGCCCAACCTCGACCGCATCGCCCGGGGCGGCGTCGTCTTCGAGAATGCCTACAGCGCGTCGACCGTGTGCGTGCCGGCGCGGGTGGCGCTCATGACGGGGATCGAGCCCCACCGCGTCCCCACCCAGGAGAACCAGTTCGCGTTGCGGGAGGGGTTCTGGACCGTCGCCCACGAGCTGCGGCGCGCCGGGTACCAGACCGCACTGATCGGCAAGGCCCACTTCGCGCCCGTCCATGCGCAGCACGGGTTCGAGACCCTGCGCCTGTGCGAGCACCTTCAGGCGCAAGGGCTCGGCTCGCTGAGCCGGCAACGCAACGACGAGCTCGACGACTACCACGACTGGTTGCTCGCCCGGGGATACCCCGACTGGCGGCTCGACGACGCCGCTGCGCCCGCCGGCACGGGCAGGGCCCGTCATGTGTTCCCCTATGGGCCAGGGGTTCACCCCACGGGCTGGGTCGAGCAGGAGGCGACGGCGTTCCTCGAGGGCCGTGACCCGAACCGGCCGCTCTTCCTGGTGGTGTCGTTCCCCCATCCGCATGCGCCGTACAACCCACCCGAGCCCTACGCGTCGATGTTCGATCCGGCGGACTCGCGGCTGCCGGACGGCGGATTCGAGGTCAACGCGGGCTTGCCGTTGGTGTGCCAGCTGGCGCTGGCCCGATCCCAGACTCGCGACGAGGCGGCGGACGAGCCGCGGGTCCGACGTTTTCTCGCCACGGTGCGGGGCCTGATCAAGCACATCGACGACGCCATCGAGCGAGTGGTGGCCCGCCTCGACCTGTCATCGACGCTGGTCGCGTTCACCTCGGATCACGGCGACTACGCGGGGCACCGTGGGCTACTGCGCAAGAGCCCGTGGATGCCCTTCGACGACCTGGCCCGGGTCCCGTTGTGCTTTGCCGGGTACGGCGTGGAGGGCGGCCGGGCGATGCCCGGTCCCGTGCAGAACTACGACTTCGCCCTGACCGCGCTCGACTACGCGGGGCTCGAGCCAGGCGTCGACGACGTCGATGGCCGCAGCCTGCGCCCGCTCCTCAGCGCACGAGAGGAGGCCGCCCACCTCGACCGCTCCGTGTTCTGCGCTATCGGCATGGGGTGGCCGATGGTCCGTCGCGGTGCGTACAAGTACGTCGTGCACCCCGAGCAGGTGGCGCCCGTGCTCTTCGATCTCGAGCACGATCCCGGCGAGCGCGTCAACCTGGCCGGCGATCCCCGCTACGCCCGCGTCGAGCGGGAGCTCGCCGACCTGCTCGCGCAACGGATGGCGAAGCCGTCGCTGGCAAACTCTGACCTACGCATCGCGCGTTGACGTCGGCTCGACTGGGTCGAGGTCGACCAGGACATGGGAGCCACGTCGGGTGGCATCCGCCATATACTGCCCGCCCTATGCCCGGCACCAACGGACCAGGGAAGGCCAGCGGGCGGACGCTCACGGCACCGCTACCCACGGTCGAGGAGCAAGTAGCGGCGGCAACGGGCCAGCGCCCGCAGCTCAGCCGCGAGGTCAAGCGCCAGCTCAAGATCATGGCGTTCATCCAACGCCAGTACCACGTTCTGTCGCTGCCCCTGACCGCGCTGTTCCTGTTGTACAACAGGCGGTTCCACCCGAGCTACGCCATGACGTGGCGCACGAAGTTCGCGCTCACGTTCAAGATGCGTCGGGCCACGCGCAAGATCCAGAGCGGCACGTCGTACAAGGCGCATCTCGCGATGGCGGCCAAACTGCTCGAGATCCCTCCCGGCGTGAAGGGTGCCGTCGTCGAGTGCGGCTGCTGGATGGGCGGCTCCACCGCGTGCCTGTCACTCGTCTGCGACATCGTGGGGCGGGAGCTGATCGTCTACGACTCCTTCGAGGGACTCCCGGCCGCGGAGCCGGGCGACAAGTACGCCAGCCCCCTCGGTGAGGGGTACCTGCGCGCCCCGCTCGACGTCGTCAAGGACAACGTCCGCCGGTACGGCGCGATCGAGCGCTGCACGTTCCGCAAGGGCTGGTTCCGCGACACGTTGCCCCGCCACACCGAGCCGATCGTCCTGGCGTTCCTGGACGTCGACTACGAGGCCAGCATGTACGACTGCGTCGTGAACCTCTGGCCTCACCTCACCGAGCAGGGCTACGTGTTCATGGACGAGTTCTCACGCATCGACTACTGCGCGATCTTCTTCTCGGAGCGGTTCTGGCGCGAGCACTTCAATGCCCCACCGCCCGGCCTGATGGGTTCCGGAACCGGTGTCGGGGTCGGCCAGTACTTCCTGGGACCGCTGAAGGGCCGCCCGATCATCCAGGCGCCGACCAGCGTGGCCTACACCCGCAAGGACTTCTACGGTCGATGGGATTACGTGCGGGAGGGCGAGGAGTCGCCCCTCGAAGACTCCTGACCGGCTGGTTCCGTCGCAAGACGGACCAGAGAGGCGAGCAGCGCGACCGCGCCGACGATCGCGACAACGACGCTCAACCCCAGGAATGGTTGGCCGACGACTGAGTCACGCAGTGGTGGCGGGGTGATCGCGAACGCGCCGTCACGCACGTTGCCCGCGGCGCGGATGCGCGTGATCTGCGCGATCGCGAACGCGCCGACCACGACGACCGCCAGCCATCGATTGATCCGACTGGCGACGAGAGCGGTCGCCGCTGCGACGATCGGGAGGATCGGGAACAGGTACCGCGGATGACTGGCACCACCGTTCGACACGTGTTGAGCGGTCAACACGAGCGGCACCAGCACGAGCATCGTGCTGCAGATCCAGGCGGCGAGCGACAACTCGACCTCGCCGCCGCGGCGAGCGGGACGACCGGGCGAGCGCAATGGCACCGATCACGGCACCGGTACCCACCGCGGCGATGAGATAGTGGCGGAGACCCTGGTACTCCCACCACCACGGGCGCCGCCCGTACACCTCGGTGATGAGGTAGGCGAACGGCTTCACGGACACCTCCGGCCTGGTGAGCAACTCGACCAGGCTCGGAGCGGCCGTCTCCGAGGGCGCGTAGTCCCCGGCCACGCTGCCGTAACGGTGCCAGTTCAATGCGTAGAACCAACCGGTGAGCAACACGGTGGGCGTGGCCAGACGGAGCGCGAGCGGCACGAAGGCTGACGCGCCTCGGGTTCGCAGGCCCAGGAACATCGCCATCGCTCCCGCCGCGGCCGCGAAGACGAGCGACATCGGACGGACGGCCGCCGCGCCCGCGCACCAAAGGCCGAGCACCGTCGCGTCCCACAACGCCCGTGTCCGCGCGAACCGGGCGGTCATCCAGGTGACGCCCGTCGTGGCGACGAGCGCGGGACCATCGACCGCGGCGACCGACGACACGAGACCGATCGCGATGACGCTCGACAGCAGCCCCGAGGTCACGGGCCCGACGAAGCGATCGCCGCCGCTCAGCTCGCGTCCGAGCAGATACGCGACGCCCACGGCGGCCACCGCGCCAATGAGATCGACGAGACGCAGGACCAACAATGGCCCGTCCGTGATATACGTTCTGATCGCGAGCTCGACGAACGGCAAGCTCGCCGCATACACGAACGGCGGGTTGTTCGCGACGTTGACGTTGGGGTTGGCGAAAGGCCAGGGGCGCGACAATGCGACCTCCAGGTGCCCGCCGCCAGCCTCGGTCGGCACCAGGGTCGAGACCGACGGCAGATCACCTTGGCGCAAGCTGAGCGCGTAGCCCACGTGCGCAGACTCGTCCGGTTGGTAGGGCGCGATGATCATCGCGAGGTACAGGCCGACCCCCGCGATGAAGACCATCGCGCCCACCTGACCGACGATGAGGATTCGGTGCTGCAGAGACACCCCGACGCTCGGCGATCTCTGCGTGGCCCGCACACCGATAGCGGAGGCTTCGATAGTCACGGCTCGCGGCGGACCTCGCGCTTGGCGCCGAGCACCACCACGGCGTTGCCATCGCCCACGAGCTCGTGGACGTGGTCGCGGACTGCGGGGCCGAGCGGGTTCCCGGTGCAGAACCGCAACCTGAAATTAGGCGGGGGTTCGGCGTCACCGTCCCGGATCGCAGACACCTGGCCGTGCCCGTTCAATTCGAGCGCCCGGTGGAAGTGGTAGCGCCCGGGGAACCTCTCCTCGTGGCCGGCCGGGTCGAACGCGGGCTCGGGGTCGATGACGCGCCGGGCCTGCGCGGCGTGGAGCACTGGTGCGATGGCGACGTCCCACAGCGGGAACATGGTGCGGCTCCGCCTTTCCCCAAGCGTGCGGAACGCGGACAGTAGCAGCGTGGCGGGTCTCCGGTCGGGTGGGCGGTGGTGCGCTGGTGCATACTCCGGCGGTGCCGTCCGATCCCGATGGCGCTGAACCCGAAGCGCTGGCGCCGAAACCGCGGAGGAGCCGCGCGACCTGTCCGCGGAGCTCGACGCGGAGCGGGCCGCGGTCGAGAACTGGCGGCGGCCTACACCCGCAAGGACTTCTATGGCCGCTGGGACTACGTGCGGGAGGGCGAGGAGTCTCCGCTCGAAGACTGCTGACCGGCAGGTTGCGTCGCAAGACGGACCAGAGAGGCGAGCAGCGCGACGGCGCCGACGATCGCGACCGCGACGCTCAACCCTAGGAGCGGTTGGTCGACGAGTGAGTGGTGCAGTGGTGGCGGGGTGATCGACAGCGCACCGTCGTGAATGTTGCCCGCCGCGCGGATGCGCGTGATCTGCGCGATCGCGAACGCGCCGACCACCACGACCGCGAGCCATCGGTTGATCCGACTGGCGACGAGAGCGGTCGCCGCTCCGACGATCGGGAGGATCGGGAACAGGTATCGCGCATGACCGGCGCCACCGTTCGACACGTGTTGAGCGGTCACCACGATCGGGACCAACGCCAGCACTGCGGTGCTGATCCACGCGGCGGGCGACAACTCCGTTTCGTCGCGCCGCGCGGGCGCAGAGCGCGATGACCAAGCGGCGAGGGCGACGGCTGTGATCACCACACCGGCACCCGCGGCGGCGATGAGGTAGTGACGAAGACCTTCGTACTCCCACCAGGGATTCCGCCCGTACACCTCGGTGACGAGATACGCAAACGGTTCGACGGACACGTCGGGCCCGGTGAGCAGGTCGAACAGGCCCGGCCCGGACTGCGAGCCCGACCCGGTCATGTCGCCGTACCGATGCCAGTTCAGCCCGTAGAACCAGCCGCTGAGCAGGACCGTGGGCACCGCGAGACGGGTCACCAGCGGGACAAGGGCCGCCATGCCTCGCGTCCGCACGCCCAGGAGCAACGCGATCGCGCCCGCCACCGCCGCGAAGGCGGCCGACATCGGACGGACGGCTGCCGCACCGGCGCACCAGACGCCGAGCACGGTCGCGTCACGCAACGCACGCGTCCGCGCGAAGCGAGCAGTCATCCAGGTGACGCCCGTGGTAGCGGCGAGCGCAGGGCCGTCGACGTTGGCGACGGACGACACGAGGCTGATCGCGATGACGCTCGACAGCAGACCTGCGGTGACGAGCCCGGCGAAGCGATCGCCTCCGCTCAGCTCGCGCCCGAGCAGGTACGCCAAGCCGATGGCCGCGACCGCCCCGATGACATCGACGAGGCGCAGCACCAACAGCGGTCCGTCGGTGACCTGTGTTCTGATCGCCAGCTCGACGAACGGAAGGCTCGCGAGATACACGAACGGTGGATTGTTGGCGACGTGGATGTTGGGGACACTGAACGGCCATGGGCGCGACAATGCGACGCCCAGGTGCTCGCCGCCGCCCTCGGTCGGCACCGGCGTTGACGTCGACGGAAGTTCCCCCTGCCGCAGGCTGAGCGCGTAGCCCACGTGCGAAGACTCGTCTTGCTGGTAGGGCGTGTAGACCATCGCGAGGTACACGCCCACTCCCGTGATGAAGACGAGCGCGCCCACCAACCCGATGAGGACGATTCGGCGCTGTTGCTGCACCCCGACGCTCGGCGGCGCCGGTGCGAACGGGTCCCGGATGCCGGAGGCCGTCTCCGTCACGGCTGGCGGCGGAGGAA
The DNA here is from genome assembly GCA_050744525.1 of Acidimicrobiales bacterium. Taxonomy (GTDB): domain Bacteria; phylum Actinomycetota; class Acidimicrobiia; order Acidimicrobiales; family VFJN01; genus DASQUK01. Next base: position 48,815 of record JBOGHG010000002.1, read on the forward strand.
GCCCGCGGGGTTGAACGTCAGTGTGTACTTCTCCATCTCGGGGTCGGCCACGAACTTGCCGTGGCGGTTGAGGATCTGCTTGATGCCCTCGGCGGGACCCGGCCCGAACGATGTCCAGACCGGCCGGCCGTTGACGATGGTGTCGGTCACGATGACATAGGAACCGGCCTTGACCAGCTTGTAGTACGCCTCGAACTGCGCGGTCGTCGCCTCGCGATCCGCGCGCGCGCCGAGCACGACCACGGCGTTGCCGTCGCCGACGAGCTCGTGGACGCGGTCGCGGACCGCGGGGTCGACCGGGTTCCCGGTGCAGGACCGCAACCTGAAATGGGGCGGGGGTTCGGCTTCACCGTCCCGGATCGCGAACACCTGGCCCTGCCCGATCAGCTCGCAGATCGATGCCAGGAACGTGGCGCGTCCCAGGTCGCTGGCGCCGATGTCGATGACCCAGTCGGGCCGTACCCGGCTGAGGATCTCCTGGTACGCGAGCAGGTCGGTCGGCGGCGTGGAGACGGGAGTCCCGAGCCAGCTCGTGAACCGCCACGGCAGGTTGCGCCACACGGCGTCGGTGAACGCCTCGCGCAGGTCGTCGGGCACGGGCGTCGGTCGCTCGGGCCGGCCGTCGACGACCTCGGCGGCCTCGGCGAACACCGGGGTGGAGAGCCGCCGTGGCTTGGTGCGGCGGGCGGCGCCCGTCGTGATGCGGCCCACGAAGTGGATCGGCTTGCCCGGCCCCTTGAACGGCCGCCCCCGCAGCTCCCGATAGTGCATCCCGTAGCCGAATACCCGGGCGCGCCGCTCGGCGGCGTCGGTCTGGTTGGTGGTGGTTCCGCCGTGGGTCTGGTGGAACGACGCCTCGCCCAGGATCGTGCACACGGTCACGTCGGGCGACGACCCGAGGCGCTCGTACAGCTCGAGGTTGGCGTAGCCACCCCCGGCCATCGAGAAACGCTCCTCGAACCCCCCGACCTGCTCGAGCTGGGCGCGGGTCGCGAACAGGCAGTTGCTCTCCCAGACGCCGTCGATCCAGTCGCGGTCCCCGACGAAGTGGCCGATCTCGAACAGGCGGTAACCGTTGGTCGGCCACTTGATGCGCTCGAACAGGCGGTCCTCGTAGGCATCGTCGTAGCCGTCATCCATGGCCTCGCCCTGCTGGCCCGGTCCGGCGTACCACTGCTGGGTCGCGACGATCGCCGGTGCGTAGGTGGCCAACCCCTGCAGCCCGAAGTGCAGGACCGCGGGCGTGAGCACATGGGCGCCGTCGATCATCAGCGCCAGGGCTCGCCCGCGGCTGCGCGCGATGCCGCGGTTGAGGGCGCCGACCGGCGACGGCGTTGCCTGGGCGCCGAGGTCGACGTAGCGGAACTCGGGGCCGAAGTCACGCACGAACGCCGCCCCCAGCTTCTGGTCCTCGTCGGACCCGTTCTCCACCGCGATGACCTCGTAGCTCGTGTCGTCGATGCCCTCCTGGTAGGCGCGGCTCAACGAGTGGAGGGTCCGCCCCGCCTCCCGGCGCATGTTGTAGAAGACCACCACGACGGACAGGTCCACGGGATCCGCCGGCACTGGCGGCGCGAGGGGCGCATGGGTGGCGCCGGGGGCGGCCGCCTGCTCGGCCGCCGTGGGGCCCGGCGTCGTGGCGGTGCGTTCGCCGTGCGACTTGCGCCACGCGACCGCCGTCGCGTCGACGGGCTGGAGCGGTGCCTCGATGTGGCGGTCGGCCCGGAACCGCTCGACCTCGGCCCGGCGCTCGGGGGCCACCCCGCAGTGGACGACGATCACCCCGCCGTAGGCCACCCGGTCGTAGAGGGCGTCGAGGATCCTTTCCGCCTCGTGGGCCGCGGGTCGCCCGATCCGCAGGACGGCGATGCGCTCCGGGCCGTCGCCGTCGAGCGCGGCCGGCGGTCCTTGCACGAAGCGCACCCGCTCGTCCAAGACGTCGAACCGGGCGAACCCGTCCCGCACGATGTTGAGGTCGGCGTGGAGGCCGGCGACGCCCCGCTCGGGCAGCGACGGGACCAGCTCCGGTTCGGGGCTGGAACGGAACCGGTCGACCACCCAGACGCGGGTCTCGCCGACCTCGTGGGCGTCGAGGTAGGCGCGCATGAAGATGGCGCCGCCACCCCGGCCCGTGCCGCACTCCACGAGATCGCCCTCGATGCCCTCGGCCCGGATCGTGTCGAGGCTCGCCTCGAGGTGGTCGAGCTGGGCCCTACCCATCGGTGAGTAGGCGAGGAACGACGAGGCGGCGGCGTCGTCCGGTCCCGCGGCCGCGAACCGCTGGCGCTCCAGCGCCCGGTACGCGTCCTGCGCGTTGCGCACCGGGTCGCGCAGTGCGACGGGATGAGGGCGCTGGTCCCACCGCTTGGCGGTGAGCAGCTGCAGCCGGATCTCGTCGTCGAGGTGGTGCCGGTTGAGGAGCGTGTCCTTGAGGAGCGCGATGTGCCGGGCCACGGCGCGGTCGGAGCGCCTGTTGCGCCGGAAGTGGTCGTTGTGCTGGAAGATCATCGCCTTGAGGCGTAGCTCCTCGGCGATCTCGAGCAGCTCGTACCGGCCATCGGCGCTCTCCAGCCGGTCCAGGGCCTTGTCGATCTCCGGCTGGGCGGCGATGCGGTCCTCCTCCACGATGATCGCCAGGCCGAAATAGATGGGCAGCACGAGCTTGCGGACCGGCCGGGGGTGCTCCGCGAGGAAGTCCTCCAGGCCCGTCATGACGCCGTTGCGGGGGCCACCCTCCTCCTCGGCGTTGCACATCGTCGGGTTGAGCCCCTTCGCGTGGTGGAGGCGCGTCATCCCCAGGTTGATGCCCGCCTGGGCCCAGGGTTGGCGGAACTCGGCGGGGATCTGTTCCGGCGCGTAGTACAGGTCGCGCCGCCCGTAGGGCCAGAGCACGTCGTGGAGGACGAGGACGGGCATACCGGTGCCGTGACGGCGGGCGCCCTCGGCGAGCAACCGCAGCTCGTTGACCACCGTGTACCAGTTGTGGTCGCCGTCGATGAGGGCGGCGTCGACGGGCCCGAGGGTGGGGATGACGTCCAGGCTGAGGGCACGGTGGAAGCGGTAGCGTCCGGGGTACTTGGCCTCGGGGCCGGCAGGGTCGAAGGCGGGCACGGGGTCTATGACGTCGAGCTCGGCGTCGGGTCCGAGGTCGTCGAGCACCCGCTCGGTCGTCTCCCCCCGAAAGGCGCCGATCTCGACGACGCGCCGCGCCTGCGCTGCGTGGAGCACTGGTGCGATGGCGACGTCCCACAGCGGGTACATGGTGCGGCTCCGCGTTTCCCCGAGCGTGCGGAACGCGGACAGTAGCAGCGTGGCCGGTCTCCGGCCGGGTCGGCGGTGGTCGGCTGGTGCATACTCCGGCGGTGCCGTCCGACCCCGACCGCCCTGACGCAGTCGCCGCCGAGCAGCTGCGCGACCTGCGCACGGAGCTCGACGCGGAGCGGGCGGCGGTCGAGAACTGGCGGCGGATCGCCCGGCAGCGGTCCGAGGACCTCGCCGCCCTGAGCGACCGCACATCGGTGCGGGCCCTGCTCGGCGTGGAGCGGCGCGTCCGGCCGGTCGCCACACGGGCCCGGTCCGCCGGCCGCCGGATGGCGTCGGCGGCCGAGCGGCTGGCGC
>JBOGHG010000003.1:0-46602 GCA_050744525.1 Acidimicrobiales bacterium
GATCGAGTAGTAGCCCTCGTGCTCGTTCTGGTCGAAGCGGACGTCGTCGAAGATGAAGAACTCGGCCTCGGGCCCCACGTAGCAGGTGTCGGCGAGGCCGGTGGATGTCAGGTACTCCTCGGCCTTGCGGGCCACGTAGCGCGGATCGCGGCTGTAGGACTCGCCGGTGACCGGATCGTTCACGAAGCAGTTGAGATCCAGCGTCTTGTGCTGCGTGAAGGGATCGACAACGGCCGTGTTCGGGTCGGGGACCAGGAGCATGTCCGATTCCTGGATCTCCTGGAATCCCCGGATGGAGGACCCGTCGAAGCCGACACCCTCTTCGAACACGTCGGCCGTGAGCTGGCCGGCCGGCATGGAGAAGTGCTGCATCAGCCCGGGCAGGTCGCAGAATCGCACGTCGACGATCTCGACGCCCTCGTCGCTGATCAGCTGCAGCACGTCGTCAGGGGTTCGCTCTTCCACGATCGCTCCCTTCAGCGTCGTCGGCGGGCTCGCCGCCCCAGATCAGCCCGCACGCTACATGGGGCCGGTGACCCGCTGCGGACCCGCGACATGGGGCGCGGCGTCAGCCCGCCAACGCCGAGCAGCAGGTTTCCACGATGAGGCGCGTCACGACGTACGGGTCGCAGTTGGCGTTGGGTCGGCGATCCTCGATGTAGCCCTTCTTGTCCACCTCGACCTGCCAAGGGATGCGCACCGAAGCGCCACGGTCGGAGACGCCGAAGCTGAACTCGTTCCACGGGGCCGTCTCGTGCAGGCCCGTGAGGCGCCGCTGGATGTCGGCGCCGTAGCCGGCGACGTGCTCGGCCGCCTTGGGCTCGAGCGCCTTGACGGCGGCCATCACGGCGTCGTAGCCCTCCCGCATCGCGTTGGTCGAGAAGTTGGTGTGGGCGCCGGCGCCATTCCAGTCGCCGGGGACCGGCTTGGGGTCGAGGGTCGCCGCCACCTCGAAGTCCTCGGCCACCCGGTAGAGCAGCCACCGCGCCAGCCACAGCTCGTCGGCCACCTGGGGCGGCGCCACCGGGCCGACCTGGAACTCCCACTGGCCGGGCATGACCTCGGCGTTGATGCCCGCGATGTGCAGGCCGGCGGTCAGGCAGGCGTCCAGGTGGGCCTCGACGATGTCACGGCCGTACACCTCGTCGGCGCCGACGCCGCAGTAGTAGCCGCCCTGCGGGGCGGGGAACCCCGTCGAGGGGAACCCGTACGGGCGCCCACCCTTGAAGAACGTGTACTCCTGCTCGATGCCGAGGATCGGCTCGTGGTCCTTGAACTTGCTGGCGACCTCTGCGCACGCCGCCCGGGTGTTGCTGGCGTGCGGGGTCATGTCGGTGTTGAGCACCTCGCACAGGACCAGCACGTTGTCGCCGCCGCGGATCGGGTCGGGGCACGAGAACGCCGGCTGGAGGACGCAGTCGGACTGGTCGCCCGGGGCCTGGTTGGTGCTGGAGCCGTCGAAGCCCCAGATGGGGAGGTCGGCCGGGTCGGCGACGACCTTGGTCTTCGAGCGCAGCTTGGCCGTCGGCTCGGTGCCGTCGATCCAGATGTATTCGGCCTTGTAGGGCATCGGGGCTTGTGTCCTCCGGTCTCGCCAATGTCGCGGGCTCGCACGCCGGTTCACGAACCGACGGTCCGGAACGGTGCCAGCGGGCCGTTTCCCGGCTGTTGCCCGAATGTGAACGCACTGTGAACCGGGAAACCCCAGCTTGCGGCCCTCGCCGTCCTACCCGCAGGATTCTCGGTATGGACAGCACCGAACGCCAGCGTGAGTACGTGCTCCGCACGGTCGAGGAGCGTGGCGTCCGCATGATCCGGCTGTGGTTCACCGACGTTTTGGGCCAGCTCAAGTCGTTCGCGATCTCACCGGTCGAGCTGGAGGGCGCGTTCGACGAGGGCATGCGGTTCGACGGCTCGTCGATCGACGGGTTCAGCCGGGTGCAGGAGTCCGACGTGCTCGCCAAACCCGATCCCAACAGCTTCGAGCTGTTGCCGTGGGCCGACGGGTTGGGCACCTCGGCCCGCATGTTCTGTGACATCGTCAACCTCGACGGCACGGCCTTCGAGGGCGATCCCCGCCAGGTGCTGCGCCGCAACCTCGACGCCGCCCGCGACCGGGGGTTCAGCTTCTACGCCGCTCCCGAGATGGAGTTCTTCTACTTCGCCGACGGCGAACCCGCCCGGGACCCCAAGCCGCTCGACCAGGCGTCCTACTTCGACCTCACCACGGCCGACGTCGCCACCGACCTGCGCCAGCGCACCATCCACACGCTGGAGGCGATGGGGATCCCGGTGGAGTACAGCCACCACGAGGACGCTCCCAGCCAGCACGAGATCGACCTGCGCTACACCGACGCGCTCACCATGGCCGACAACGTCATGACCTTCCGGCTGGTGGTTAAGGAGGTGGCGCTCGAGGCCGGGGTGCACGCCACGTTCATGCCCAAGCCACTGGCCGGCGTGCAGGGATCGGGCATGCACACCCACTTCTCGCTGTTCGAGGGCGACACCAACGCCTTCTACGACGCGGGCGACGAGCGCAACCTGTCCAAGGTGGGGAGGGGATTCATCGCGGGCCTGCTGGCCCACGCCAAGGAGATCACGGCCGTCACCAACCAGTGGGTCAACTCCTACAAGCGGTTGGTGGTCGGCTACGAGGCACCGATCTACACGTCATGGGCGCGCAACAACCGCTCGGTCATCGTCAACCTGCCGCCCATCAAGCGGGGCAAGAGTGAGAGCACCCGCCTCGAGTACCGGGCCCCCGACCCGGCGTGCAATCCCTACCTGGCCTTCTCGGTGATCCTGGCCGCCGGCCTGACGGGCGTGGAGGAAAGCTACGAGCTACCGCGCGAAACGGCGGTGAACCTGTACGAGCTGACGGCCGAGGAGCTCCTCGCCGAGGACATCGACACCGTGCCGCAGTCGCTGTCCGACGCGCTCGACGCCATGGAGCGCTCGGAGCTGGTGGCCGGGGCGCTGGGGGAGCACGTGTTCGAATGGTTCATCCGCAACAAGCGCAAGGAGTGGATGGACTACAAGACACAGGTCACGCAGTTCGAGCTCGACCGGTACCTCATGCGGCTGTGAACGAGCCCGGACCGCCGATGGAACCGCTGCTGCTGTACCCCGATCCCGCGCCGCCCGAGTTGGCGCAGGCCCTCGACCTGGCGGCGTACCCGTGGAAGGGCGTGTCCGACGAGCGCTCGGCGGCGCGATCCGAGCCCGACGACGGCTGGGCTGGCGGGGTGATCGTCGCCGCCGCCGATCCCGAGGGCGCGTTCGCGCTGTGCCGGGCGCTGCGCAAGCGCGACGTGGCGCTCGAGCCCCTGCTGCTGCTGGTCTCGGGCGGGCAGCTGGCCGACCTGGAGCTGCGTGAGGACCTGTTCGACGACTTCTGCCTGTACCCGTTCCAGCCGCTCGAGCTCGAGGCCCGGCTCAAGCACCTGTTCTGGCGGACCGGGCGGGGCACCCGGCCCGAGCTGGTCGAGTACGGCCCCCTGGTGCTCAACCTCGAGACCTACCAGGCGGCGATCGAGGGGCACCCCCTCGACCTCACGTACATGGAGTACGAGCTGCTGAAGTTCCTGGGGTCGCATCCCGGGCGGGTGTTCACCCGCGAGACGCTGCTGAGCCGGGTGTGGGGCTACGAGTACTACGGCGGCGCCCGCACGGTCGACGTCCACATCCGCCGGCTGCGGGCCAAGCTCGGCGAGGAGCACGCCAACCTGATCCAGACGGTGCGCTCCGTCGGGTACCGCTTCGGCCAGTCCCGCTGGGGCGTGTGAGCGGCCGGCCTACTTGTTGAGGGCGATCAGGTCGCTGCCCTCGTTGCGGGCGTCGGCGCCTTCCTTGAGGGACCAGCCGAGCAGCGCCGCCAGCACGGCGCCCGACATGGACACCGCGACGGGGATGACGACGACGAGGACGATGGCCATGAGGATGGCGCCGGCCATGTCGTCAGCCTCCTCCCACGTGGGCCCAGGCCTCCACCTCGACCAGGGCCCCCAGCGGTAGCTCCGCCACCCCGATGGCCGACCGGGCGGGCCGGTGGTCCCCGAAGCAGTCGATGTAGACCTCGTTCATCGCCGCGTAGTCGCTCATGTGGCGGAGGAACACCGTGGTCTTCACGACGTCGCCGAGGCCGGCGCCCTCGCTGGCGAGCTGGGCCTCGAGGTTGGCGATGGCCTGGCGCAGCTCGGCGGCCGTGCCCCCCATGGCGATGTGGCCGTCGGTTACGCCGACCTGCCCCGACACGACGAGCCATTCGCCGGCTCGCACGATGGGCGTGTAGGGACCGACCGGCTTGGCGGGCTCGCTCATGCCGCTGGACGCTAGTGCCCCCGGCGGAGCCGGTGGCCGGTGGGCCAGGCCGGGGGGCAGTCCTGGGCCAGCCACGCGGCGGCGGCGACGGCTGCGAAGGCGGCGTCCGAGCTGTTGACCGGTGGACCGTCCGACGACTCGACCGTCACGTCGATCGGCGGGGTATCGACCGCCCGCGGCACGCCGAAGCTGCGGATCGTCAGGTCGTGGACCTCGCCCGCCTCGTCCGCCGCCAGTCCCTCGCTGCACACCCACCCGAGCGCCATGTGCGCGGCCCCGACGCAGTACGACCGCAGCGTGACCTCGTCGAGCGGCTCGCCGCCGTTCACGACGACGTCGACCCGGGGCCCGGCGCCGAGGGCGACGTCCGCCCGGGCGACGCCGCCGTCGGGTGATCGGACGCCGACGCGCGCCCGGCCGGCGGTCCGTTGCGCCTCGAGGACGCCGGGCGCCAGCGCCGCGGCGTCGACAAGGGCGCCGGCGGCGGCCAGGACGACCAGCGCCTCCGCCCACCCGGCCGCCCGCGGCGCCGGCGACGTCGGCGGGCCCGGGACGTCGACATGCTCGACGACCAGCCCCGGTGCGACGGAGGCGATGGCCTCGGCGATGCCCGGTTGTCCACTCCCCGCGCCCGGCCCGACGTGGAAGCGGAAGATGTCCGGGCCCGCGGTCCGCGCCACCCGGATGGCGCCGGACCCGTCGGCGCGCACGCCGGCGGCGATGGGCGGTCGCTTGGCGCCCAGGCGGACGGCGTCCTCCCGGCCCAACAGCACCCGCACCGGGCGGCCGTGCCGGTCGGCCAGCTCGCGGGCGGCGCCGGTGACCACGGTCGCCAGCTTCCCGCCGAAGGCACCCCCGTTGGCCAGCGGCGACGCGGGATCGCCCCCGGGGACGCACCACGAGGCGTCGATCTCGAGGTAGGCCGGCTCCACCCACGTGGTGCGCAGGCTGACGTCCCAGTCGCCGGGGGGTAGGTCGACGGGGTGGCGTAGCTCGGCGGTCGTGCGCCGCCCCTGCACCTTGGCGGCCGCCGCCCGCGCCTCGGCGACCGACTCGCCCACGGCCCAGCCGCCGGCGCCGTCGGGCACGGCCACGAGGGCGCCGGGGGGAGCGGTGTCGTCGGCGAACCCCCCGTGGCCGAGTGGCACCTCGGGGCCGACCCGCTGCGGCGTCCGACCTTCGATGGTGGCGCGTCGGCAGGCGGCGTCCAGGTCGCGGGCCGGCGGGCCCGTCGGACGTGCCGGCGCGTCGTACGCCGACCAGGCGTCGAGGATGGTGCGCCAGCCGGTGCAGCGGCACAGGTGGGCGAGCAGGGCCTGCTCGACCGCGCCGTGGTCGTCGGCGGCCGTGCCCCTGGCGCGCAGCCCCGAGAGCCGCATCACGATGCCGGGCGTGCAGAAACCGCACTGGCTGGCCCCGGTGGCGCAGAACGCCTCGCCCCAGGCCGCCCGCTCGGCGGGGTCGAGCCCGTCCAGCGTTGTGATCGAGCGCCCCCGCACACGCCGCGCCGGCGTCACGCACGCCACCCGCGGTTGGCCGTCGACCAGCACCGTGCAGCAGCCGCACTGGCCCTGCGGGCTGCACCCGTCCTTCAGCGTGCGGATGCCCAGCCGCTCCCGTAGGGCGTCGAGCAGGCTGCCGCCATCGTCGGGCACCTCGACGTCTCGCCCGTCGACGACGAGGGCCACGGGAGGGTCGGGTCCGGGCATGTTGCCGAGGATAAGAGGCCACGCCCGGCCTGCCCTCCCTTCGACGCCCGATCAGCCGGCGTCCCCGATGGCGTAGAAGCGTCCGGCGCGGGTGCCGACGAAGATCCGGCCCTTCCACACGGCCGGTGTTGACTCGATGCAACCCTCCAGCGGGACGTTCCACAGCTCGCTCGGCGCCACGCTCGTGTCCGACACGTCGTAGCCGTGGAGCACCCCGCTGCAGTCGCCCTGGATGAGCACGTCGTCGACGATCACCGCCGACTGCCACGTGGGCGGCGCCAGCTCGAACTGCCAGCGCACGGCGCCGGTCTCCCGGTCGACGCCGTAGACCGTGCCCCCGTCGGAGGCGGCGATCACGATGTCCTGGTGCAGGGCCGGGGTGGTCCAGAAGCCGCGGGGGTCCTTCACCGACCAGACCAGGGGGTTGTCGGGCTGGCGCGGGTCGAGCTTGAGGAGCTGGCCCACCTCGGCCGCCCGGCTGTTGCCCCGTTCGTTCTCGACGCCGACGTAGAGGAACCCCTGGTCGTCGACCACGACCGAGGCGTCGACGTCGTCACCGGTCCAGTAGCGCAGCACCCGGGTCGGCTCGCGGCCGTCGGCGATGCCGGACACGTCCCATCCCTGGACCAGCCCGCCCGAGTTGGCGAAGTAGATGACACCCTCGTGGTAGGCGACCGAGTTCTCGATCGAGACGTCCTGCTGGCGGGTGTTGAGCGCGTTGAGCAGCTCGTCGTCCCAGCCCGGGGTGTTGAAGACCAGCTCGGGCGCCACCTGCACCAGGCCGTCGTCGCCGATGCTGCGATTGAGCTTGACGATGTGGAACTGCGAGTTCTCGCCGCCCTCGTAGAGGAAGTCGCCGAGCACCAGTGGCGAGCCGTCCCAATCGTTGTTCCACAGGGTGGGGGAGACCGCCTCGGCGTCGAGGGTCCACAGCTCGGTCGGCTGCGGGCGGTCGATGGCGACGACGTGGAGCTTGTTGTCGCGGCTGCCCGAGTAGACGAGGGGCAGTCCCTCCCCGTCCACGGAGACGGAGCCCTTGATGATGTCGCCGGTGGGGAACGGCGGGAGGATGTCCTGGCCCGTCTCGTAGTCGACGAAGTGGATGTTCCGGTCGTAGGCGCCGAACACCACCCAGGTGCGCCCGTCACGCTCGAACACCGAAGGCTGACCCGTCCAGCCGGTGCCGCACCACACCTTGGTCTCGCTGCCCACCGACGACTCGGCGCACATGCCGCCGCTCTCGCCCGGATAGCTCCACAACACCTCCGGGCGCCGGGGCGCGGGGCCCTCGCCGTAATAGCTGCGGCTCGGGCCGCCCCGGAAGGTCAGGAGCCCGGGGATCTCGAACCCCGATGCCGGGGCGGCCGGCTCCGTCGTGGTCGTGGTGGACGCCCCCGTGCCTCTGGACCCGCCGGCGTCGGCGTCGCCCGGCTGGTCGGCGGTCTCGCCGTCGTCGGAGGTCGCGCGCTGCACAGCGAAGGCGGCCCCGGCGAGCAGCAAGCAGACGGCGAGCAGCGCGATCAGCCGCCGCCGGTCGTGGCGCGGTGCCAGGTGCGCCGGCTCCGCCATTGTGCGGCGACGCGAGGGAGGACGGCCGATCGGCGCCGTCAGGCGTTGCCCGGCCGGTGGACGGTCGCCGTACGGGTCGTAGTCGTCATACGCGTCGTCGTGGCCAGACGTGTCCTCGTCGTACGACGCGTACCGGTCGAAGGGGTCGCGGCGTCGCTCGGGAGGCTTCCCGGTCGCACGCCGACCCCGCCCCCCCGGACTCATCAGTTGGCCCCCAACCCAGATCTCCCCGGCTACCCCGGGCTTCTAGCTGAAGCTCTGGCCGCAGCCGCAGGTGCGCTGCGCATTGGGGTTGTCGATGGCGAAACCCGCGCCCTGGAGCCCGTCCTTGTAGTCGAGGGTCGCGCCCTCGAGGAGCATCGCGCTCGACGAGTCGACCACCACCCTCACGCCCGAATAGTCGGCCGTGTGGTCGTCGTCGGCCACGTCGGTGTCGAAGAACATCTCGTAGCTGAAGCCCGAGCAGCCGCCGGGGCGCACGGCCACCCGCAGCGCCAGGTCGGCCGCGCCCTCGGCGTCCATGAGCGAGCGGACCTTCTCGGATGCGGTGTCGGTGAGAACGATCACGTCAGGAGCCTCCTCGGGTTCCCAGATCACGGTCATGGTATCGGCGGCCACCGACAGGTTGCGAACACACCCCGCTTCGGCGCCCTCGTCTCCCGTTCCCCGACGAGGAAGCCGTCACGTGGGTGACAGCTCCAGCTCGACCTGGCACGGCGCCCGGTCGGTCAGCGGGTGGAACGTGTCCACCCGGGCGCCGCCGACCGCGTCGACGAATCCCTCGACGAGTCCCCGGTGCAGGCCGCAGACCACGTCCGGATGGCGTTCGGCGAGCTCGCGGAACGGGCAGTGGGTGAAGGCGACCGTGGCCTGCCCGTCGTCGTCGGCCACCGCCGGGTCGAAGCCGAGGGCGTCCAGCCTGGCCACCAACGCCTGCAGGCACACATGCTTGCCACCGTCGGGCGGCACCCGGGCCGCGAGGGCATCGAGCCCACCCTGCTCGCGGCCTGCTTCGACCGCCTCGCCCGTCCCGAGACCCGCGCTGGCCGCCAGCCGCACCAGCATGCGCGACAGCACCGGGAACGTCGCCGGCTCCAGCCCCAGGGTGGGGGCGTCGGCGGCGACCGAGTAGCGGTGTTGCGGTCGTCCGACGGTCCCCCGTGCATCGGTCTCGACGTCGAGCAGGCCGACTTCGCGCATGCGCTCCAGGTGGGGGCGCACCGTGTTCGGGTGCAGGTCGAGCGTCTCGGCGATCTCGGCGGTTGCGAGCGGCCGCGGCGACCGCGCCAGCTCGAGGTAGATGGCGTAGCGGGTGTTGTCGCCCAGCGCCTTGAGGACGGCCAGCCGGGGGGCGCCGGCCCGAGCGGTCGTGCGAGCGGGGAATGTGTCCTCGGACACCCAGCGGAGCGTACCGGCGGTCGGGATTGTCCCGCCCGGTTTCACCGGCATCCACCGGTAGAATCCCGCGGGTGGCTAACCGCCTCCCCGTTCCCGACGACGTGCTGGCCGCACTGCGCGGCGTCATCGATCCCGAGCTGGGCAGCGACATCGTCGACCTGGGCATGGCCCGGTCGGCCGAGGTCCTGCCGGACGGTTCCGTCGACGTCACGGTCGCCCTCACCACCGCCGGCTGTCCCCTCCGCTCACAGCTCCAGCACGACGTGGTGGCGCGCGTTCGCTCGCTGCCCGGCGTGACCGACGTGCGGCTCCACTGGGCCGAGATGACGGCCGAGCAGCGGGCATCGGCCATGTCGAAGGCGCGCTGGAACATCACGCAGCGTCCCGAGGAAACGTCCGTGCCCCTGGGCGCCAAGGTCATCCTCATCGCTTCGGGCAAGGGCGGCGTGGGGAAGTCCTCGGTCACGGTCAACCTGGCGGCGGCGCTGGCCCAGCGCGGCCACAAGGTCGGGGTGCTCGACGCCGACATCTGGGGTTTCTCGGTGCCCCGCATGCTGGGTGTGGAGGGACGCCTGGCCGGCACGACGCACGACGGCCGCAAGCAGATGGTGCCGATCGAGCGGCCCGTCGGTGACGGTGTCGTCCGCGTGGTTTCGATGGGTTTTCTCGTCGACGACGAGGAGACCGCACTGATGTGGCGCGGCTTGATGCTGAACCGGGGCGTGCAGCACTTCCTGCAGGACGTGCGGTGGGGAGACGACCTCGACTACCTGCTCATCGACATGCCTCCAGGCACCGGGGACGTGCAGATGGGCGTGGCGAAGCTGCTGCCCCGCGCCGAGGTCATCGTCGTTACCACGCCCGCCCAGGCGGCACAGAAGGTCGCCGTGCGCGTCGTGGGCATGGCCCGCAAGAGCTACCTGCGGGTGGCAGGCGTGATCGAGAACATGAGCGCCTTCCGTTGCGAGCACGGCGAAACCTACGAGCTGTTCGGCGAGGGCGGTGGCGAGCAGCTTGCCCACGACGCCGGGGTCCCGCTGCTGGGCACCGTGCCGCTGGAGCCGTCGGTGTCGGCGGGCGGCGACGCCGGGTCGCCCGTGACGCTGGGCGACGGCCCCGCCGCGGACGGCTTCCGTGACATCGCCCAGCGGATCGTCGACGAGGCGGTGCCGTTGGCGGCCATGGCGGGCTGCAGCGCCCGCATGCTCGACGCCGCCGTCGCCGCCCTCGACGGCGCCGGCACCTGACCCCCCGACGGCGCCGGCTCGAGGTGCATGCTGGCGCCGTGACCGAGGACACACTACCGGAGCACGTGGCCGTCAACCGCGCCCACTGGGACGAGCAGGCGCCGCAATGGATCGGGCCCGCGGAGCGAAACTGGACTGCTGCGGAGCCCGACTGGGGCATTTGGGGCATCCCGGAGTCCGAGCTGCACATGCTGCCCCCGGACATGTCGGGCCTCGAGGCCATCGAGCTCGGCTGTGGCACGGCCTACGTCGCGTCGTGGATGGCCCGCCGGGGCGCCCGGGTGGTGGGCATCGACAACTCCGAACAGCAGCTCGACACCGCTCGGCGGCTCGCCCGGGAGCACGCCGTCGAGCTGACGCTGCTGCACGGCAACGCCGAGATGGTTCCCTACGACGACGCGTCGTTCGACTTCGCCATCTCCGAGTACGGGGCGGCGATCTGGTGCGACCCGCACGTCTGGATCCCCGAGGCGCACCGCCTGCTGCGCCCGGGTGGCTCCCTCGTTTTCCTGGGCAACACGCCGCTGACGATGGTCTGCTCGCCCCTCGACGGGTCCGTCCCCTGCACGGAGCGGCTGGAGCGCGACTACTTCTCGCTCCACCGGCTCGACTGGCGTGACGCGGTCGACGATCCGGGCGGCATCGAGTTCAACCTGCCCATCTCAGGGTGGTTCCGGCTGTTCCGCGACACCGGCTTGGAGGTGGTCGACTACCTCGAGATCCAGGCGCCGGAGCCGGGACCGGAGATCAACTTCTTCGTGACCGCCGACTGGGCCCACCGGTTCCCGTCCGAACAGGTTTGGAAGCTGCGCAAGCGCTAGCGGTGGCCGGCAGTCACGCAGGTGGTCAGGCCGGTGACCAGGTGCCGTCGAGGTCGTCACCCTTGGCGCGGCCCTCGTCGGCCAGCTTCCGCAGGTGCGCCCACACGGAGAAGCGGGCCCAGCGTTGCAGCTCGGTGGGCACATCGACGTAGATGTCCTCGACCAGCTCGGTGACGGCAGCCGTTCCGCGCGCGGTGAGGGCGTCGACGATCTGCCGCTCGCGGGCCAGGCGGTGCTCGATGTACTCGTCCACCACCCCCATGGGATCGGTGATGAGATGGCCGTGTCCGGGCGCGATCGCTCGCAGACGGGGCCGGATGTGCTTCAGGCGCTCGAGCGAGGCGAGGTAAGCCGCCATGTCGCCGTCGGGTGGGCGGATGACCACCGTCGATCCCTGCATGATGTGGTCGCCGGTGAAGAGGGTGCGTTCCTCGTTGAGCAGGTAGCACAGGTGGTTCGAGGCGTGTCCCGGCGTGTGCAGGGCTGTGAGGTGGAACTCCGTCGCCTCGATGACCGATTCGTCACGGAGCGTTCCGTCGATCCGCACCTTGCCCTTGCCCTCGCCGCCGTCGAACGCCAGGATCTCGGCCCCGGTCCGCTTCCTGAGGCCCACCGCACCGGGCGAGTGGTCCTCGTGGGTGTGGGTGAGCAGGATCCAGCGGATGCGGTCGCCGCCGCAGCCGGCGATCGCATCGAGGTGCTCGGCGTCCCCGGGCCCCGGGTCGATCACCGCGATCTCGTCGATGCCCACGAGGTACGTGTTGGTCCCGGGCCCCGTCATGATCCCCGCGTTGCGGGCGACGATGCGCCGCACCATCGGCGACAGGGCACTGGCGACGCCGTAGACGATGGGCTTGGGAACGTCGACCGGCGCCTGCTCGGTGGCCTCGTCGCTCATTGTCGTGCCTCGGGCACGCCGATGACCGATCGCCGCTTCGCGGCGAGGTCACTGCGCTTCTGATTCCCTCGCTCACGCTCGCTCATTCGGGGTCCCTCAGCTCGCCGCGAATCGTCGGACGCGGCGGATCCTCCCAGCTGTCGACGTCCCACACGTCGTCGGCGGCCGAGCCCCGTCCCCCGGGCCCCCGGGCTCCGCGAACGGTGACGCGGGCGCGACCCCGCTCCGCCAGCGACCGCGTCAGCACCCGGCGGAAGACCGCCCTGCTGGGTGGGAACAAGAGCAGGAGGGCGACGCCGTCGCTGATGAAGCCGGGGGCGATCATCAGGGCACCGGCCATCAGGATCAACGCCCCGTCCGCGACCTCGCGGTTCGGGATCTCCCCCCGCGCCAGGGCGACCTGGATCCGCCGCAGCGTGACGAGGCCTTCTCGCCTTGCCAACCAGCCACCGACGATCGACACCCCGATGAGCAGTCCGATGGTGTTGAGGACCCCGACCGTGCCGGCGACCTGGACGATCACGGCCAGCTCGACGAGGGGAGCCACGAGGAAGAGCAGGGCGAGCAGGAGAACCATGTGCCGAGGGTCGTGCGGGTGGGTGGATCGAGTTGGGTGAGGCGGCCGAACACCTCGGGCGGGTGGGCGACCGCACGTTCGAATCAGCCTACCGCCGGGTCGTCGTCGCCCGAGCGGCGCCCACGGACCGTGGCAACTCGCGGATGTGACCCCCTTCACACATCGGCTACCAGGGAGTAACATCGGAACAGTACGGGGATTCTCGTTCCGAGGAGTACGGGGGTTCTCGTACGGGGGTGGTTGAACCGTCGGAGGCGAAGGGGGAGAGCAATAGCGCTGCTCGGGGCCCGCGTGGCCCGGAGAGCGGTCGCCGGGGGTTGCTTGCCGCCGCCGGTGCGCCAACCACACCTCGAGCCGGCCGGCGGCCGGGATCGCCGAGACCCTGGCCGCCGGCCCGGCATCCAGCTGGGGGTCGCATGCGTCAAGAGCCTGGGGGCAGGGTCCCGGAAAAGCGACGAGCGCAGCGCAACCGCTTCGCGCGTCACGCTGCGCCGCCGCGCGGGCCGATCCGGCCCCTGTCAGTTGTGCTGCGCTATGAGCGACCTGCGCTCGGCCTCGCTGAATCCTCCCCAGATGCCGTGAGGCTCACGGATGCGTAGCGCGTACCCCAGGCAGGGCTCCCGCACCGGGCACGTGCTGCAGATGGCCTTGGCTTGCGCTTCTCGCTTGAGCTTCTCGCTCTTTCGCTCGAAGTGTGGCGGTGGAAAGAAGACGACGGCTTGCGGCCCCCGGCACGCTGCTCTCACCTGCCATGCTTCCTCAACACGCTGTGCGCTCACTGACTACCCCCCTTCAAACGCGGACCATACAGCCGCGCATAGACCGAAACAAGGGAAAAGTTCTTGTCCTCACGACGCGTGCAGAACGGGTCTTACCGCTGGTCAGAGGTGCATGACTGGTAGTGACGGTTTGCTTCGGGAGAATGACGCCCGTGTTGTCTAAGCCCAAATAAACCGGCGCCCACGGGGGTGCTCTGAAGCGATATGTCAGTCGCTCGAGCGTCTGCGCTCGCGATAGTCGCGCGCGCCCCCACCCTCGGGCTCCACCTCCACCACGAGGCCCTCGATGGCCACCACGCGCGCTCGCTCGTGCTGGTGGATCGGCGTGGCACGGTTGGTGCGCGCACGCCATGGCGCCTCCCGCAGGGTGATCACGCCGTCGGGGGCGATGTCGGTCTGGGCCTCGCCGAGCTCGCCGATCATCCACTCCCGCCCGATGGTCGGCGTCGAGAAGCGGGTGCGGACCATGGTGGGCATGCCCGCATACATCGCCAACGTCATCCCGACGAACGCGGCCAGCAGCGTGATCCAGCTCACCGAGAGGCCGTCGAAAAGCAGCAGCGAGCCGAGCACGAAGCTCGCGGTGGCGATCGCGGTCCAGACGCGGGGCACGCCCGTCTGGATGTCGACCCCATAGCCAAACATGGCGAAGAGCAGGAGGGCGACTCCGATCGGCTGCGTCGGCAGCACCGCCAGCCCGTAGCAGCCGAGGACGAGCGACCCGGCCCCCACCATCCCGGCGATGCCCACACCCGCGGTGTACAGCTCGAACAGCAGCAGGGCCAAGCCGATCACGAACAGTAGGTAGGCCACCGCCGGGCTGGCCACGGTGTGCATGAGCTGCCCGGTCAGGCTCAGGCCACCGAATTGCACCTCCTGGGTGTCGGCGATCTGGCGATCCCCGTCGACCACCTCGGTCTCGACACCCGGCAAGTCGACGACGAACTGACCGATCACCGGCGCGTCGGAATCGACGAGGCCGAGCTCGATGGCCGGGCCGGCGCCCACCCGGTCGCCGACGCCGACGGTGCCGAGGTCGCCGGGATCGACGCCGCGGGCGTCCAGCAGGGTCGGCGTCACCTCGATGCTGGAGCCCGGGGCGATGCCCGTGACGCCGGCGGCGGCCACCAGGCGGACCGTCTCGTCGGTGGCCTTGCTCCCCGAGGGCCCGATCCACACGTCCACCGGGACCGACGCGTCCTCGATGGTCGCGACCAAGCCGTCGAGGTCGCCGTCGGAGACGACGGCGCCGCCGCTGTCGAGCTGCAGCACCAGTGCCACCGCACAGGCGCGCTCGGCGGCGTGGACCTGGTTCTGGACGAAGTCGACGAGCACGGGGTCGAGAAGCCCGTCCACCTCCACGACCGCAACGGCATTGCCGGGCTCGGCGCATCCCGCTTGCCCGGTGGTGTCGCCGGACGCCTCCGCCGGCCCTGCGGCCGGCGCCACGACGCCCGCCATGAACAGCGATACGGCGAGCTTGGGTAGAGTCCGGCGGACCGCCGAACGGCTCCTGGTGGACGACGTGCGCAGTGGATCCTGAACAGTTCTTCGGTGCATCTCGGCTGGTCATCGTGGCCGGGAAGGGCGGGGTCGGCAAAACCACGGTCAGCGCCGCGCTGGCACACGCCGCCGCGCTGGCGGGTCTGTCGACCCTGATCGTGGAGGTGGAGGGCCGCAGCGGGCTGCCGGCCATGTTCGGCCAGGGCGAGCTGAGCTACGACGAGGCGGTGCTCTCGCCGGGTGGCGGGCCCGGCGGTGCCGCCGACGTGCGGGCCCGCACGCTGACGGCCGACGCCGCGCTCCTGGAGTACCTGCGGGACCACGGGCTGTCGCGCCTGTCCAAGCGGCTGGTTTCGTCGGGCGCGCTCGACGTGGTGGCGACCGCGGCCCCCGGCATCAAGGACATCCTGCTTCTCGGCAAGGTCAAGCAACTGGAGCGGGCCGGCGCCGCCGACCTGATCGTCCTCGACGCCCCTGCCGCCGGCCACGCCATCGCGTTCCTGCAGGCGGCCCGCAGCCTGCTCGACACCGTGAGCGTCGGACCGATCAACGCGCAGGCCCGCGACGTCCTCGAGCTGCTGGAGGATCACCGGCGCTGCCAGGTGCTGCTCGTGACGATCCCGGAGGAGACGCCGGTGAACGAAGCGGTCGAGACCGCGTTCTCGCTCGAGGACCGGGTGGGTGTGGGCCTCGGGCCGATGGTCGTGAACGGCGTGGTGCCGGAGATTCCCGGGTTGGAGGTCGACCCGGTCGTCGCCGCCGAGCGGGCCGGCGTGGCGCTGCGCCCGGGCGAACCCGAGGCGCTGGCGGCGGCGGCCTCGTTCCGCCGCGGCCGCATGGCGCTCCAGGCCGAGCAGATCGGGCGGCTCGAGGATCAGCTACCGCTCCCCCAACTGCGCTTGCCGTTCCTGTTTACCACCGACATCGGTCCCCGCGACCTCGACGTCCTGGCGCGGGCGCTGCTCGACGGGATCGCCGCCCTCACGGGCTTGCCGCTGTGAGCACGGCGAACGCCCACCGCACGCGCGCGGTCGAGGATGGCGACCGGCTCGACGATGTCGTCGCCGAGCACAGCATCATCGTGTGCTGCGGTTCGGGAGGCGTGGGCAAGACGACGATCGCCGCGGTGGTGGCCCTCGAGGGAGCGCGGCGCGGGCGCAAGACGGTCGTGGTGACCATCGATCCCGCCCGCAGGCTGGCCGACGCCCTGGGACTGGCGGGCCTGTCCAACACGCCGAGCCGAATCGAGGGGGAGTGGCCCGGTGAGTTGTGGGCCACCATGCTCGACACCCGCTCGACGTTCGACGCCCTGGTCGGCAAGTACGCGGCGACACCCGAGCAGGCCGAACGGATCCTCGCCAACCGCTTCTACCGCAACATCGCCGGTGCCCTGTCGGGGACGCAGGAGTACATGGCGATGGAGAAGCTCTACGAGCTGCACGAGGAGGCCGACTTCGACCTGGTGGTGGTGGACACGCCCCCGACGCGCCACGCTCTCGATTTCCTCGACGCCCCCCGGCGCCTGTCGCGGTTCCTGGAGCACCGCCTGTTCCGCATGCTGATGGCGCCGAGCCGAGGCATCGTCCGGGCGGTGAACGTGGCCGCACAGGCGTTCCTGCGGACCGTCTCGAGGGTGGTGGGCGGCGACGTGGTGGACGACGCCATGGCCTTCTTCCAGGCGTTCGAGGGGATGGAGGAGGGCTTCCGGCAGCGGGCGGTACGGGTCAGCGAGCTGCTCGCGGCGCCGGAAACGGCCTTCGTGCTGGTGGCATCGCCCCGCCGGGACACGGTCGCGGAGGCACACTTCTTCGTCGACCGGCTGGCTGAGGCCGGCATCGCCGTGCAGGGGCTGGTGGTGAACCGGGTGCACCCGTCCTTCGGCGCGGGCCTGGGCGAGGCCGCCGGCGAGCGGGCCCGCACCTTGGAGGGCTCGGAGCTGGGCGGGCTCTACCGCAACCTGGCCGACTACCGGACGGTGTCGGCGAGGGAGCTCGCCCACCTGGGCGGACTGGCCGACGCCGTGGCGCCGGCGCCGGTCGTGTGGGTTCCTTTCCTCAGCAGCGACGTGCACGACATCGCGGGCATGGGCGGGTTGGCCGCCCACCTGTTCTCCCGCTGATCGCCGGGCTACTCGTCGATGGAGGCGGCCGCCTCGTCGAGGGCGGCGACCGCCGCGTCGACGGTGTCCTTGACGGGGACGATGCGGTCGAAGCCCGTGGTGTGCAGCAGCCGCGTGAGCGTCGGGCGGCTGCAGGCAACGGCCACGTCTCCGCCCGCCTCGCGGGCCCTGCGGATGCCGCCGATCAGGGCACCGAGGCCCGCCGAGTCCATGAACGGCACCGACGACAGGTCGATGAGCAGGTAACGCTTGTCGGCCAGCTCTCCCAAGGAGTCTCGGAACTGCCCGACCGTGTAGGCGTCGAGCTCACCTACCGGCCGGCAGACCGTGTAACTGTCCGCCTCGTCAACCTGGATGTCCAGCACGTGCTCCTCCTCCCGAACCCGATCGGCGATCGTAGCGGCGGTTCGGCGTGCCACTTGCCGGACATGGTTGACGCCCGGCCACGGTCGTTGGCACCGCACCTTTCCCGGCTCGTAGCCTGCCCAACCGTGCCCGACGTGCTCATCGCGACCGACGCCGATTGGATCCTGGAAGACGTCGAGGCCGCGCTCACCGACGAGGACACAAACGTGGTCCGGGTCCGCGCCGGGCGCGATGTCGGCCCCGCCGTGCGCCAGGTCGATCCCGAGCTGGTCGTCCTCGACCTGCAGATCGGCAACATGGGCGGCATCGCCACCGCACTCGACCTGCAGCAGGAGTTCGACACCGGCGAGGTGCCACGGGTGCCCATCCTGCTGCTGCTCGACCGTCCCGCCGACGTCCCCATGGCGCACCGCACGGGCGTGCAGGGCTGGCTGGTCAAGCCGCTCGACTCCTTCCGCCTTCGCCGTGCCGCCCGGGCCATCGCCGCCGGCGACACGTATTTCGAGCCCTCTGGCCTCGCGCCGGCGTGAGCCGATCGCCTCACCACGCCGAGGGCGACCGCACGGAAGCTGGGCGAGCACTTCGGCAGGCGACCGTCCATGGACGCGAGCGACGCCGAGCGCACGGGTTCCGTATCGATGCCGGTCGGGAGTACCGGATAGAGTTTCCCTTCCGGTTCCCCGGGTGGTGGCTCAGCTTGGCAGAGCGCTGCGTTCGGGACGCAGAGGTCGCCGGTTCAAATCCGGCCCACCCGACCAGCGTTTGCGCAGGTCACTGGCTATTTCGGTTGTCCACAGCCGGCCGCAGAGCACAGGCAGACCACACACAGACCACATCCGTACGAGCGGAATCGCAGCGGGAACGCCCGGCACCAAGCGGCCCTCAGCCGTACGCGATGGCACCCGAGCACCTTTCCGAGCGCCCCACTGTCGCCGGATCGGGCCGCGTGGACGCGGCTCCATCGCTAATGGGGTGTGACGGCACCGCATCGACCGGTAGCTCACCAGAACCGACAACGCGCAGCAGCGAAGCGGTTGGATCTTGGCCCGGCGGATGGGGGGCATAGCTGGCCCGCTGACGACGCTCATGCACGACGACGCCAAGCAGCTCGACGGCGGCATGCCGCCGGGTCAGTGGCTCGCAAGCTGCTGGGCCAGGAAGACTCACCAGTGGAGGCGCGGAGTGTGCTTCCTGGCTTTTCTTGACGAGGTGGGACTCGAGCCCTGGCATCTGCTTTGTAAGGGTGATCGAGGCGATCCGTAGACCTGCACCCGGACGGAAGGTCGCACGTCAGCAGGGTTGCGGAGGGTCGGCCAGTACCGCCTCCTGACGCCCTGTTCGCGGACTTCCGCGGGTTTTCGCGGGGCGCGGAGGCATCCGTTCTCAGCTACGGCAGTAACGTCAGTGCTTCCGCGTGACGTGGCAGCACGACGGTGAAATGACGCCGGTCCCACGTGGCCACGGTCGTATCGGCTGACATGGTGGAGAAGTACGCCGACCGTGCGTCGCGGTCGCTTGCCTCGATCGGCGGAGTCGAGGTCCAGCTCGATGAGGAAGCCGGCCTCGGCCACGACCAGCGCCGGCACGATCAGGGGCGATCCTCGTGTCTGAGTAGTAGCTCCTGACAAGTCCCGGCGGCGGGTCGGCACGGTCGGCCGCGGCCACGAGCGGCCCGGTGTCAACCGATCACCGCTGCCGAAGCTCATGCCACTCAGGTGAGGCGGGTAGGCGGCCACTCTTAGTAGTGTCTGCGTAACCCTCACAGCCCCCTTGGAGTCGCCCGCGCGTGGCTCCAGGTGCGCGATCACCTCGTTGCGGAGGGAGTCAGATGAACGAGTTCGTCGTTGGTGTCGACGGCTCAGACGACAGCCGGATGGCGCTGCGGTGGGCGGCGGCAGCCGGGGACGCGGCAGGCGTCCCGGTCCGCGCTGTCCAGTCGTGGATCCACCCGCGCGCGGCCCTCCTGCCAATCGCCCCTGTCCCCGTATCGGCGCAGGAGATGGACGAGGAGACCCAGCAGGCGATCACCGCCATTGCCACCGACACGCTCGGGTCGTCGGCCGCGGTGACGATCAACGTGTTGCGGGGTCCGCCCGCGGGTGCCCTCCTCCAGTCGGTCACTCCCGACAGCGTGCTCGTGCTCGGGTCCCGCGGACTCGGTGGCTTTGCCGGACTTCTGCTCGGCTCGGTGAGCCAGGAGTGTGTCGAGTACGCATCGTGCCCGGTCGTCGTGGTGCGCACCGACCGCGTTGTCGGCGACGGCGACGTGATCCTCGTCGGAAAGGACGGCAGCGAGGGAGCGCAGCGGGCGCTCGCGTGGGCGCACGCGCTGGCGAGCGCCACCGGCGCTGGACTGCGCGCCGTCCACGCCTGGCGCGGCGTCGAGTCGGAGCGACCGCCGCGGACCGGCGAGCGCCTTCGGTCCCGGGCGGCGGACGCGGTCCAGGGCTGGACGCAGCAGGTCGGCAACGAGATCGAGACCGACGAGATGGAGGGCGATCCCCGAGATGTGCTCGTGACGGCGGCCGAGCGCCTCGCTCCGGCGCTCACCGTCGTCGGTCGGCGGGGTGCCGGGGGGCTGCGGTCGATGCGCCTCGGGAGCACCGCAAACCACCTGGTCCGCCACAGCTCGACCAACGTCGCCGTAGTCCCCGCCCCGGGCTCGTGAGCGCTGCGAGCCGATCCATTTCCAGGTCTCGACAAACCATCCACGCAAAGCTCGGAGGGAGCGATGACGATGAAGGCGTTCGTGATGAAGGAGATTGGCGCGGTTGGGATGATGGAAAAGCCCGTGCCCAGCCCGGGTCCGAACGATGCGATCGTGAAAACGACCGCCGCCCTGATTTGCACATCGGATTCCCACACCGTCGCGGGCGGCATCGGCCCGCGGACCGACCTCACGCTCGGCCATGAGGCTGTCGGGGTCGTCTCCGAGGTGGGCAGCGAGGTGAAGGTCGTTCGCCCCGGTGACCGGGTACTGGTGGGCGCGATAACGCCGGACTGGGGCGATCCGGCCGCGCAGGCCGGCCACGCGTCGCAGTCGGGCGCACCGCTCGGCGGCTGGAAGTTCTCGAACACGAAAGACGGCGTCTTCGCTGAGTACTTCCATGTAAACGACGCCGACGCAAACATGGCGAGGATCCCGGACGACGTGCCCGACGAAATGGCGGTCCACTGCGCCGACATGTTCTCGACCGGCTTCATGGGAGCGGAACACGGGAACATCCCGATCGGCGGGACTGTGGCCGTGCTCGCCCAGGGACCGGTGGGATTGATGGCGACCGCCGGGGCCAGACTGCGTGGCGCCGGGCTCATCATCGGTGTCGAGTCGGTCCCGAGCCGCCAGAAGTTGGCGCACAGCTACGGCGCGGACGACATCGTCGACTTCTCGAAGGTGGATGTCGTCGACCGGGTCATGGAGTTGACCGGCGGCGAGGGAGTCGACACCGCGATCGAGGCTCTCGGCGCCGACGTCACGTTCCAGGCGGCGGTCAAGATCACCAAGCCGGGCGGCACAATTTCCGTGATCGGCTATTTCGGCGAGGGCGAGTTCGTACGAATTCCGCGCGTCGAATGGGGCGTAGGGATGGCGGACAAGACCATCGCCACCGGGCTGTGTCCCGGCGGGCGGCTGCGCATGGACCGGCTGCTGCGCGTCCTCGAGGCGAAGCGGGTCGACCCCACGCCCATGACGACCCACACGTTCCCATTCGACGAAATGGAGCGCGCCTTCGAGGTCGCGGACAAGAAACTCGAGGACGTGGTCAAGGTCCTCATCAGGTTTTAGAGGCGCACCTGGTGCTTGATCCCGATCCCGCATTCCGCCCGGTCCGCCTGCACGGCGGTTACCCGCCGCTGGCCGACCTCGGCCTGATCGGCGACGGAGCGACCGCGGCGCTGGTGGGACACGACGGCAGCATCCGCTGGATGTGCGTTCCCAGCTTCGACTCCGAACCACTGTTCTGCGCGCTGCTGGATCACGCCCGCGGCGGCGAGTTCAGCGTGGCGCCGGAAGGGCTGATCGAGGCGCGGCAGCGGTACGAGCCGGACACCGGCGTCCTGATCACCGAGTTGCGCAGCGACACCGGGCTCGTCGAGCTCACGGATGCACTGGCGCTGCGCTCCGGGGCCGATCTCACCGACGACACCGCCGCAGACCATGCTGAGCTCGTTCGCTCCGCGGTCGTGCTGACCGGAAGCGTCCGGCTCCGCGTCAACGTGCAGCCGCGCGGCGGCGCACAGGTCCGCCCGGCGTTCAACGGCCTGGCCGTCGACTGCCCGCGCCAGCCGAGACTGCGCCTGCACCTGCGGTCGAACCGCGCGCTCGCCGGGCTGCAGAGCACCCACGACCTGCAGCAGGGCGATCGGCTCGACCTGGTCCTCTCGTGGGGCCGGTTCCATCGACACCACCCGCTCGACGCCGAGGCGAGGCTCAGCGAGACGGCCGAGGCGTGGAGGCGGTGGATGACCGGCTTTCACTACGACGGTCCCGAGCCGGCCATGGTCCGGCGGGCAGCGATCACCCTCAAGCTCTGCGACCACTGGGCACACGGTTCTCTCGTCGCGGCGCCGACATCGTCCCTGCCGGCGCCAATCGGTGGGATGCGCAACTGGGACTACCGGTACACGTGGGTTCGCGATGCGGCGTACGCCGTCTTCGCGCTGCGGCGCATCGGCTTCGTCAACGAGGCCGATGCCTTCCTCGGCTGGGTTCTCGACGCGTTCGAGCGGAGTGGGCAGGCGCGGATCATGTACACGCTCGACGGCGACCCGATTCCCGACGAATGGGAGGACGGCGAGCTCGACGGGTATCGCCGCTCGGCACCGGTGCGCTGGGGCAACGGCGCGGCCGACCAACGTCAACACGACGTCTATGGCGAGGTGCTCGACTGCGCGGATCAGTGGGTCAAGGCGGGCGGGCGGTTCGACCCCGGCCTGTGGGAAGGGCTGAGCCGAATCGCCGATGCCGCTGGCCAGGCGTGGCGGGAGGCGGACCAGGGCATCTGGGAGGTGCGCAGCAGCGGCCGGATCTTCACCTATTCGGCCGCGATGTGCCAGCTGGCGCTCGACCGCGCCGCGGCGATCGGCGGGCGGCTCGGCCTCACCGGACCGGTCGCGCGCTGGCGGTCGGAGGCCGCCGATCTCCGGGAGACCATCCTGACGCGGGCGTGGAACGAGGACGCCAAGACCTTGTCCGAGCACCTCGACGGTGGCGACAGCGTGGATGCGAGCCTGTTGGCGCTGCCGCTGCGCGGCGTCGTCCCGCCCGACCATCCCAAGATGACCGCGACGACCGCCGCGATCGCGGAGCGCCTGTCGGCCGGCGACGGCCTGCTCTACCGCTACCGACACGATGAGTCGCCGGACGGCCTTGCCGGCGACGAGGGCGCGTTCCTGCTGTGCAGCTTCTGGCTCGTCGACAACCTGGTCCATCAGGGACGGCTGGAGGAGGCCGACCAGCTGTACGTGTCGCTGTGTGCCAGGGCGAGCCCGCTCGGACTGTTGTCGGAGCAGATCGACCCATCGAGTGGCGAGCTGATCGGAAACTTCCCCCAGGCATTCAGCCACATCGGCGTGATCGCCAGCGGTGTGACGCTGGCCAGGGCGAGGGCGACCGCGGGATGATCGAGCGCCTCGTTCTCCTGGGGGCAACCGGCGACCTGACGGCCCGTTACCTCCTGCCCGGGCTCGCAGCGCTTCGAAGCGGCGGACACATCGGTGACGGGTTCCGGCTCGTAGGGGTGGGCCGAGAGGAGTGGCGTGACGACGAATTTCGCAGTTGGGCGAGCGCCCAGCTCGGCCAGCACGCCCCGCAGGTTCTCGCCCCGGCCCGACATGCCGTCGTGTCGGCGTCCGAGTACCACCGGGCAGACGTCACGGATCCGGCCGCCTTGACAGCCGTCGTCTCCGGTGCCGAGCCGGTCGCCGCCTACCTCGCGCTCCCTCCGTCGGTCTTCGCCGCCACCGTCTCGGCGCTTCACGGTGCCGGCTTGGCGCAGGGCAGCTCGATCGTGCTGGAGAAGCCGTTCGGTGAGACCCTCGAGGAAGCGACCGAGTTGAACACGCTTCTCTCCGGGTGATCCCGGAAGAGGCGGTGTTCCGGGTCGACCACTTCCTGGCCATGACAACCGTGCAGAACGTCCTCGGCACCAGGCTGGCCAACCGCGTTCTCGAACCCATATGGAACGGCGCGCACATCGCGGAGATAGACATCGTCTGGGACGAGACGCTCGCGCTGGAGGGCAGGGCCGGGTACTACGACGGCGTGGGCGCGCTCAAGGACATGCTGCAGAACCACCTGCTGCAATTGCTCTGCCTGGTGGCGATGGAGCCGCCGATCAGCCTCGACGCCCGCGACCTGCGTGACCGCAAGGTGGATGTGCTGCGCTCGATCCGCCCACTGAGCGATGACGACGTCGTCCGCCACACGCATCGAGCCCGCTACACCAGCGGACTGATCGACGGGGTTTCCGTTCCTGCCTATGTGGACGAGGACGGCGTCGACCCGGCCCACCGGACCGAGACGTTCGCCGAACTGGAACTTCGGCGGACAACTGGCGCTGGCACGGGACGCTGTTCCGACTCCGTACCGGCAAGGCGCTCGGCCGGAACCGGAAGGAGGTGGCCGTGCATCTCCGGCCGGTGCCGCACCTGCCACGCGGCATGCACGGCGACCCACAACCCAACGTGCTGCGGTTCGGGCACGAGCCGGAGAGCGTCATCGTCGAGATGTCCGGCGTCGGCCCCCGCGCGCACACGCTCGTCCCGCTGACCCTCACCGCCAAACTCGAACCGGCCGAACTGCCCGCCTACGGTCGCCTGTTGCTGGACGTGTTCAACCGCGACCCTGCCCTGTCGATTCGCGGTGACGAAGCCGAGGAGTCCTGGCGTGTCGTCACCCCCGTGCTCGACGCGTGGGCGAAGGACCTCGTTCCGCTCCAGGAATACGTCGCCGGATCGGACGGACCCGCCGATCAGCCCCCGGGTCCGGAGGCGCGAGACACCGCTCGAGATCAACGGTGATACCGAGCGCGCGCTGCATCCTCGCCGGAACCAACCCGAACGCCGGATGAGGCGATCGGCTGACGGCAACCCCGTCCGGCCTCCACGCGTGTCCGTCGGGGCGCTGCCATGTCCAGTCGCCTCGGGTTTGAGGACGCTACTCACCACATGGTGACTGGTGCGGTATCGTCCCGGCGGCTCACGCGCGGTGGCGGATTCTGCAGTGTGAACCACACCGTGTGCATCCGTCGTTAGGAGGGAACGACCATGCGGCACGGTCGGCCACGACGCCACTCCTCGCCCCACGGCATCCTCTCCCTCGCGTCCCACGGGCGGTTGCAGCAGCGCTGCGCAACGCGAGTGCGACTACGTGCGCATTCTTCGCATCGAGTGGGGCGTCGGCATGGCGGACAAGACGATCGCGACCGGGCGGTGCCCGGGCGGCCGGCTGCGCATGGACCCGTTGCTGCACGTGCTGGCGTCGAACCGCGTCGACCCGACGTCGATGACCACGGACACGTTCGGCTTCGACGAGATGGAGCGGGCGTTCGAGGTCACCGACAAGCAGCTGGAGGACGTCGCGAAGGTGCTGATCACGTTCTGACGGAGGGGGCGCGCGCATGACCCTTGCGGTCCGAGGGGTCTACTGGGTGATGGCGTACCTCGGGGTCGTGGTCGCGCCACTGGTGTTCGCGGCGATCGGCGTCAGCCACCCGGACCATTCGTTCTGGACCGACTTCTCGGTCGCGCTCGGGTTCGTCGGGCTCACGATGATGGGGCTCGAGTTCGTGCTCGTGGCGCGGTTCAAGGCGATGGCTGCACCATTCGGACAGGACGCACTGCTGCAGTTGCACCGGCAGATCGGCTACGTCGGGCTGGGCTTCGTGCTCGTCCATGTCGCGCTCTCGACAAGCTGGGATGCCGTGAACCCCAGCGACGCCGTCGACGCGCCGGCGTTGGTCTGGTTCGGTGTGGCGGCCGCGGGCGCGGTAGTCGTGCTGGTGGCCACGTCGGTGTGGCGGCTGGGGCTGCGGCTCTCCTACGAGCTGTGGCACGCCGCCCACACGGCGTTGGCCGTGGTCGCGATCCTCGGGGCGCTCGTCCACGTGTACCTCGTCGACGAGTACGTGAACACGCTCTGGAAGCAGGTGCTGTGGGGGCTGATGACGGCCGCGTTCGTGGGGCTGCTCGTCTGGGTGCGGCTGATCAAGCCGCGGGCGATGCGCGGACGCCCGTGGCGCCTCGCTCGTGTTGACCCCGAACGCGGGAGGACGACGACGTTGGTGTTGAGCCCTCCGGGCGGCGAGCGGTTCCGCTTCGACCCCGGCCAGTTCGCGTGGTTCGCGTTCGACCGCTCGCCCTATTCCCTCACCCTGCACCCGTTCTCGTTCTCGTCGAGCGCCGAGAGCGACGAGGTGGAGATCGCCGTCAAGGCGCTCGGCGACTTCACCTCACGGGTCCACGAGCTCGACGTCGGCACGGCGGTCTATGTGGACGGACCGCACGGCGTGTTCTCGATGGATCAGGACGAGGGCCCTGGCTTCGGCTTCATCGCCGGTGGCGTGGGCATCGCTGGATTGCTCAGCATGCTGCGCACCATGGCCGACCGCAGCGACGTCCGGCCCGCCGTCCTCGTCTACGCGAACGGCGACTGGGACGGCGTTGCGTTCCGCGACGAGCTCGACCGGCTCGAGGGGCGCATGAACCTCACCGTGGTCCATGTGCTCGAGCGGCCACCGGCGAGCTGGGACGGCGAGGCCGGCTTCGTGACGGCTGAGATTCTCGCCCGTCACCTCCCGTTCGGCTACCGCCGCTTCCAGTACTTCATCTGCGGGCCGGCCCCGATGATGGACGCCGTGGAGCACGCGCTGGTCGGGCTGGGCGTGCCCGACGAGCGAGTCCATACCGAGCGCTTCGACATGGTGTGAGCAGGGCCGGAGATGCGACACGTTCAGATGACCCGCCTCGTCTGGTTGATCGCCGGCCTGCTGGTGGTTGCCTGCCTCGTGTTCGCCGCCGTCCAGAGCTGACGCGCCCGCGACATCCGGTGGCTGCCCCGGCGGCGAGGCTCAGTGCATGTCGACCACGACCTTGACGTCGTCGGGCGTCCCCTCCCCCGGCGGACTCCACCGCCCAGGGCCGCTCCGTGCCCAGCGGTTCCGCCCAGGCCAACAGCCGCCGAGTCTGACGCCGGTCAGCAACCAGCTGCTGCCGGGCCAGCGGCCGCTCGTCGCGCCCGACCGCCACCACCGTGTGGGTCGACTTGTGCGGGTCGACACCGATGATCATCGTCATAGAAGTCCTCCCTCGTGAACGCGTGTGTGCGTTGTGAGCGTCACAACCGGCACTCCTGATGAAGGTGCTGCTCGCCTCCTTCGAGCCACGCCGCGACCGAACCCCGACCGGCTGGCGCTTCGTTCGGAAGCCAAGCCGACACGCGAGCAGCAGGCTGTTCGAGAGCCAGCCGACCGAGACCCGAGGACGCTACGAGCACACGCTCAACGCCCACCCAGATCGTCCATCAGGCGGTTCTGTCGTGGTTGCTCCCGACGTCGGAGAGCCTCGACGGCTCGTTCATGGAAGCTGACAGCCGCCCGACCGGTCCCACGGAGCGGCAGCTGTGGGCGCGGCAGAGTACGCGAGGCCCTGACATCTAGGCTCTCGCTGTGCGCTGGGTGCCAGCCGCCGCGGGGCTTGCTGTCATCATCGGCATCGCCGGTGCGTGTTCGGCTGACAGCGCAGCTACGGGTCTATCGCCCTGAGGGACTCTGATGACCAACGGGCTGATGGTCGCCGGGGGACTCGTGGCGCTGGTCATCGGCGCGGAGGTGCTCGTGCGGGCGGGCACCAGCCTGGCCTCCTGGCTCGGCATCCGCCCGATGATGATCGGTCTCACCGTGGTGTCGCTCGGCACCAGTGTGCCCGAGCTGGCGATCGGGATCGACGCCGCTGTCAGCGGCAGCCCCGGCCTCGCGGTCGGCAACATCGTGGGCACCAACCTCGTCAACATCTTGTTGATCCTTGGCCTGAGCGCGGCGCTGGCGCCTATCGCGCTCGACCGGGCAACGCTGAGGTTCGACCTTCCCGCAATGACCGCGGCTGCACTCCTGCTCTTCCTGGTCGCGATCGACGGCACACTCACGAGGCTGGACGGGAGCATTCTGCTGCTCGGCGCGCTTGCCTACACGGCCGGCCTGGTGCAGGTCAGCCGTCGCGAGACAGCCGACCCGGCCGAGGCTCCTGCGGCAAGCGTCGCAGCAGCCGCTGATCGCCCTCGGCCATTGCGTCAGGTGCTGCTCATGCTCGTCGCCTTGGCCGTGGTCGTCATCGGTGCCGAGCTACTCGTCGACGGTGCCGTCTCGAGCGCCCGATCGCTCGGGGTGAGTGACACGATCATCGGGCTGACGATCGTGGCCGTCGGCACCTCGGCACCCGAGCTCGTCACCACCGTCGTTTCGACGTTGCGCGGGGAACGGGACCTCGCTATCGGGAACCTCATCGGCTCGAGCATCTACAACATCGGCGCAGTCCTCGCGCTGACGGCCCTTGTCGCGCCACACGGCATCCCGGTGCCTGACGAAGTGCTCGCCGCCGACCTCTGGCTGCTGGTCGTGGCGACAGCGGCCACCGTGCCCGTGTTCCTGTCTGGAAAGCGGATCACCCGCATCGAGGGCGGGCTGTTCGTTGCGAGCTACATCGGCTACCTGACGTGGCTACTTCTCACACGTACCTGACGTCGGCCTGGTACGTGCTCCGGTTGCAGGCTGATGTAGGCGGTGTCCGCCGAGCGGTCGTAGCGGACTCGAAGCACGCTGGTCAGGCACCCACGCAGAACGCCCGACTACCACGCTGAGGTAGTCAGCCTCAAAGGGAGACCGACCGATTACGGGGCCGCGACCCCGGTAAGAATCACAGTTCGATACCAAGGCCTCGTTCGACACGTCGTTCGATACCGCGCGCGGCGATCTGGTCGAGTCGCTCGATCAGCTCGATACTGCGGTCGAGCTCCTCGAGCCGCCGCAGCTCAGGAGCATGTTGGCTCTCCCACGCCCTGCGCGTCGCGACTGCGGGAGTGAAGGCTTCGAGTCGCCGGTCGAGCTTGGCGAGCTTGACGTCGTGTCGGGCGATCTTCGCGTCGCAGTGAGCGATGCGGCCCTCAAGTTCACGGCGCCTGGCGGGACGTGTCCGTCCGCCGATGCGGCCGAGCCTGTCGAGGTCCCCCTCGGCCAGGCTTCGGTGCCAAAGGGCGCCGTCTCGGTGCCGCTGCTCACGCCGGCGCTGGTCGGCGAGCGGACCGGTGTCCCGTGACGGGTCGGGTGGTCGGTCGCCGAGCCGGGCGTGTAGCAGGTCGCGCTCGTGCCGGAGCCGGTCGAGCTGCGACGTGCTGCCGGCTTCGAGTTCGTCGAGGGCGAAACGCTGGGCCCCGCTGCGCTGGATTGCGGCCCGCAGCTGATCGACGGGATCGGGCTGCACCTCCGCTGCGTGGCGCTCCTCCACCCGGCGGTCTGCTGCGACGACGAACAGATCGTTGCCGCGGCGGCCACGAGAGACAGCCGTGTAGGCGTGCTCCCGAGAGACGGTCTCGTCAACGAGCACGAAGCATCGGTCGACCGTGGCGCCCTGGGCCTTGTGAATGGTGGTGGCGTAACCGTGCGTCAGGTGGCCGTCCGTGGCGTATGCGAACGGGATCACGATCGGCCCGTGGTTCGTGGCGGCGACGACGTGCCGCCGCTCGGTGTCGATGCGGTCGATGACGGCTCGGGTGCCATTGAGCAGGCCGAGGCGGTAGTTGTTGCGCAACGCCAGCACGACATCGCCCTGTGCGTAGGCGCGGCCTGCCAGCACGACGTGGTCGCGTCCGAGCCGGCCCTGGGCCTGGAGTGCGCTGCGGGCTCGGTGGTCGAGGTCGTCGACATCAGTGAGCCGGGTGGCGACCATGAGCGCGTCGTCGCCTTCGGCCCGGGCGTTCAGCCATTGCTCGACCAGGAGCTCCCGGGCAAGGGCACTGGTGGGAGCCTGGTGGATGCGTTGGTGCTGGAGGTAGGCGTCGACCGCTTGGTCGGGATCACCGGCCCGCAGCTCAGCCAGCGCCTGGCGCTCCCACGCCTGGGCCTGGCGACGATTGTCGATCAGACGGCTGGCGCCGAGACGCTGTTGCAGACCCCGAAACGCGCCGCCTGCATCGATCTCCGGGAGCTGGCAGGGGTCGCCGACGAGCACGACCTTGGCCTGTGCCGCTTCGGCATGAGCCAGGAGCCGGGCGAGCTTGCGGGTCCCCACCATCGCGGCTTCGTCCACGACAACGACCGTGCTGCTCTCGAAGCCCGAGCCATCGTGGCGGGCGAGATCGCCGAGAAGCCGGTCGATAGTGAAGGCGGAGATGCCGGCGTCGTCGTGGAGCTGGCGGGCCGCGCGAGCGGCCAGCGAGCAGCCGACTACCCGGTAGCGGCCCCCGCCACGGTGGTGGCACTGGAGTAGCTCCACGTCTCCCATTTCTGATGACACCATCGAGAACGTGGGCGAAGTTTGCTCCGCGGACGTGAGCCGAGGAGGGGCTACCCTCGGGAACGTGGACGATAAGAAGGTGATGACCGCCGCGGAGCTGGAGCAGCTTCCTCTGGAAGAGCGGCAGCGCATCGCTGCAGAGGCGATCGTCACCGACCTGTCACAGGTTCCGCCGGAGTTCCTCGATCGAGCCCGCCAGCGGGGACGGGAACTGCTGGAGGAGCGTGGCGTCGTCCTGCCGCCATCCGCGTGATTCGGCGGATCGTCCGTGCCAGCCCTGCGTTCTTCGTTGACCTCGATCGTCAGCTCGGCCCCGATCGAGGACCTCACGGCGAGCCCTCGGCGACCGACTTCCTCGTCATCGAACTACCTGCCGTCGTTGAGCGGTTCGCTACTGACTTCGAAACCTTGCCCGAGGCGGTCGAGGGGGTGGCGGAGGCTCGGATGGTCATCGGGACTGGCCGGCTCGTCCGTGCCTTCGCCGTCTACGGGCTCCTGATGATCGACGACTCGGTCGAGCTCATCGGCATCGAGATCGATACCACCTCGTGACCGGCGACGGCGAGCGCCCGCAGACCACAGACAGACCACAAACGGACCACAAAGCGGCGTCATCTGACGGCATCCGACGGTACTGAGCGGCACACAGAAATGTGCGCTGAGCTGGGGAAAACGCCCTGTGACCTTGCCTGTGGAAAACTCCAGAGCGCTGCGTTCGGGACGCAGAGGTCGCCGGTTCAAATCCGGCCCACCCGACCAGGTCAAAGGCCATATCTGACTAGGTGTCAGATGTTGTGCCGCCATAAGACTGGCGATAGGTCAGCCTTACAGAGCCGGCTTCATGTGGCAGGCGGCAAGCAGGACGATGTGGGTGATCGTTCCGCCTCGGACGGTGAAGGCCATGACGGACACAGGTCTCCCGTGTTCGGTGGTGAGGAGGCCGGCGGTCCCATAGACGAGCACGGGTGTGACGACGTGGTGCGGCCGAGAGTGGGCGAGGGCGCTCTGGCTGACGCCTCTGCGTCATTGAGGTGTTCTTGGCGGGAGCGGAGCCGTCCCTCTTCGACGTTCCTCTCGAGGAGCTGTTGGGCCTGTTCCCCGAAGGTCAATGCGAGCTCAAGGGGAAGACTGTCGACGGAGACGACATCGGGGGTGAGGGGACACTCACCCACGCGGTTCCTGCCGGGCCTGATGTCTCTGCGTCGGACGAAGTGGTGGGCCCCGGCAACGCCTTGATCCTCCGCTGGGATCAGCCGGGCGGCCGCCGCTCGGCCGCGACCCGGTCCCGCAGGGCGGGGACGACCTCGTCGGCGAAGCGGGCCACCTGGTCGTCCCCTCCGTCCAGAGCACGAACGTGTCGAAGCCCGTCGCGACCACCAGGTCCGTCAACTCGTCCACCCACTGGTCGACCGGTCCCTGCAGCACGCCGCTCGAGCTGCCGTCGGTGATGACGCCGCGCACGTTCAGGATGCGGCGGACCGCGGCCGGATCCCGGCCCACCGCAGCCGCCGCGTCATCCAGGCGACGAGCCATCTCCCGCACCGCCGCCGCATCGCCGGTGAGCGACGGGACCCATCCATCGGCCAGCCGGGCCGCCAGCCCCAGGGCCAGTGGGCCATAGACACCCAGCCAGATGCCGATGCGGTGGGCGGGACCGGGCCCGACTGCGCACCGGCGAGCTGGTAGTGCCGGCCCTCGAACCCCAGGTTCTCGCCGGGCGCCGCGTTGGACGGCTGTGCCCGAATGCGCGGCGCCTCGGTTCCCCACAATCGCGTAATTCCCGTGCAGGCTGTCACGCGCGACGATGACAGTCGTAGTCGCGGAGTTCGCCAGGCCGCTCGGAGCGGCCCACTCGAACAGATCGACAGCGCGAACCGTGCTGTCGCCGGAGGAGGAACCATGGCAGACGATGGTCCCGGGCCCGACCAGTCCGGCAGCGACCATGTCGTCGTGGTCGGCCGGTCGCCGGACAAGATGCGACAGGCGGTGCAGGTCCTCCAATCGGCCGGCTTCGCGGCGACCGGTACCTTCAACCGCGACGAGGCGATGGCCGCGATAGCGGAACGAGACGCGCTGTTCGCTGTTGTCGCAGGGGGGTTCCGTAGACGGGGAGACGGAGGCGGAGCTCCGGGCTGCTGCCGAGGCCAAAGGCGGTCATGTTGTCCGGGCGAGCATCGGCGACAGCGACCCGACCCAACACTTCATTGACTACGTGCTCCCTCAACTGGAGAAGCTGCAATCCGCGCCCAGGTGAGTTAGACCTCGGCGGGACGCCGGTCCCGCGCCGGGTCGAGACCCCGACCTTCGGGCGCGTCTCCTGTCGGCTGCTCGCCGTCTGGCCGACGGTCGCCGCTCCGTCCGCCGAGGGCGTCACCAGGCCTGAACGCAAGGTCGTGTTCGCCCGGCTGATGAACACATCCCCAACATCGTCGTCGCCCGCACGGCCCGGAGGCCCGGGGCCGCGGCGACCCGGATGGACGGCGACCTCGCCGAGTCCGTCTGGCAGCTCAAAGCCGAGTCCGGTGGCATCTCGTCCCGATTGCCTGGGGCTGGTGTCGCGACCGGCTGATTCGGCCTGAGAAGTTGGCGTAGGTTGGGCTATTTGCAGCGTCCCGGACTGCGCGGACGACGTGCGTGATCTCGATGTCGAAGTTCGTGGTGTTACTCACGGGAGCTGGGACCGGCCTGCCACCCCAAATTCATCGCTCGTCTCCCGCCGTCGGCGACAGCGAACGGCCGACGCGTCCGGCGCCGCCCTCGCTCACGGGCGGATGAGCCCGCCGGGCGGGGACGATGTTCTCGAGGTCTTGACCATGTAGGTGGGCCAGGAACTCGGTGGCCGAAGCGCGATGCGCGATGAGATTGTCCTGGCGCGCCGGTCATGTCTGTGTGGCAGGACCTTCCGACCGACACGGCGAGTTCTCTGCGCTCTGGCGGATACGCCCATGACGAGGGACGATCCGCTGGATGGCGTCGATGCCAGTGCGTCAGGGCTCGACATCGTTGCGGTGCTGTGCCGCATGCAGCTTCAGGCTCGGCGGCTCGGCTGCCGGATCCGGGTGCTGGAGGCGAGCGACGAGCTACTGGCGCTAATCCGCTTCGTCGGGTTGGACGGGGTGCTGCTCGACGAGGCGGGTGGGGAGGTCGCAGATGGGGAAGCGGCGGGGGCCGACGAAGCTGCGGGTCGGGGTGATGACACCGTGTGATACGTCGAGGAACTGGATGGGGTACGCGATCCTCAGCCTCAGGTCGGTGATCCGGCCGGCGTGGGCGACGTCGGGGCCGGTCAATTGTCGAAGATCGTCAGGTCGAGGCGG
The DNA here is from genome assembly GCA_050744525.1 of Acidimicrobiales bacterium. Lineage (GTDB taxonomy): Bacteria > Actinomycetota > Acidimicrobiia > Acidimicrobiales > VFJN01 > DASQUK01. The sequence goes on from JBOGHG010000003.1 coordinate 33,134, forward strand.
CGGAGCCGCTCGGAGTCGGAGAGGATGTCGATCTCGACGATCCTCCCCTCCCTGACCGTAAAGGCCCCGACCGCGAAGGGCTCGCCGTCGAGGGTTGTAACGGCCCCGACCGCGCCGTTGACGAGCGCCGGCCGTGTGATGAGCCCGAGCCGCGAGTAGGTGAGCGCTTGGCGGGCGACGGCCGCCGCCCCGCGTACTTCCCTCGATCGGCCCAGGGAACCGAGGTCTGCGCGTAGCAAAACGTCCGGGTCGAGGACCTCGAGCAGTGCCTCGAAGTCGCCGTCGCGCGCCGCGGGAGGAAGGCGGCGGCGACCCGGCGCTGGGTGTCGAGGTCGGCGTCCGGAACCGTTCTGTCGCCCTGAACGCGGCGCCGGGCGCGGCTGGCGAGCTGGCGGGCCGCCTCGGGGGAGCGGTCGACGATCGGTGCGATCTCGTCGAAGGGCACCGCGAACATGTCGTGGAGCACGAAGGCCAGCCGCTCGGCCGGAGTCAGCGTCTCCAGGACCACCAGCAGGGCGAGTCCGACCGAGCCCGCAAGCAGTGCCTCGTGCTCGGGGTTGGTGCCGTCGGCGCGATCCAGGATCGGTTCCGGTATGCGGGCGCCCGGTGCCTCCTCGCGCCGCCTGCGCCGCGACCGCAGCATGTCCAACGACACCCGTCCGACCACCGTGGTGAGCCACGCGCCCAGGTCGTCGACCTCGCCGGCAGCGGAGCGACTGAGCCGCAGCCAGGCCTCCTGGACGGCGTCGTCGGCCTCGCTCAGCGAGCCGAGCATCCGGTAGGCCACCGCCCGCAGACGGCTGCGGTGCCCCTCGAAGCGTTCCGCCAACCAGTCGCCTTCGTCCATCGGTCACATTCCTCCGTCGCCGGGCGTCCTACATGTAGACGCCACGAGCCCGATCGATGTGACGAGGTGATCGGCCTCGCCGTCCGGTGCCGGCGATGAGGAGAGCATGATGCGAGTGCTAGTCGCGGGCGCAAGCGGTGCCATCGGCGCTCGGCTCGTTCCCCAGTTGATCGAACGAGGCCACGAGGTGATCGGCACCTCCCGATCGCCCGCACACGCGGGACGTGTGCGGGCGCTGGGGGCGGAGCCCATCACGCTCGACCTGCTCGACCGGCCCTCCGTGCACAGGGCCGTACGCGAAGTCGAACCCGACGCCATCGTCCACCAGGCCACCGCGCTGGCGAACGTCCGCTTCTCGAGGAACCTGGACCGCAGCTTCGCCATGACGAACCGGCTGCGGATCGAGGGCACCGACGCGCTGCTGGCCGCCGCTGACGAGGCGGGCGTGCAGCGGTTCGTTGCCCAGAGCTTCGCCAGCTACCGGTACGCGCGCACGGGCGGACCGGTCAAGACCGAGGACGACCCCTCGACCCCACGCCCGTGGCCGGCATGCGCCAGACCGCCGCGGCGATGAACTACCTCGACCAGGCGGTCACCGACGCCGGTGGCATCGCGCTGCGCTACGGCGGCTTCTACGGCGCCCCCAACGACGGGCTCATCGAGCCCGTGCGCAAGCGGCAGTTCCCGATCGTCGGCAACGGCGCCGGCGTCTTCTCGTTCATCCACCTCGACGACGCCGCTGCCGCGACCGTGCTCGCGCTCGAAGGCGACCGAGCCGGCATCTACAACATCGTCGACGACGAGCCGGCCCCAGTGCGCGAGTGGCTGCCCGCGCTCGCCGCCGCGCTCGGCGCCAAGCCACCCGCCACGCGCCCCGCTGGCTCGCCCGGCTGTTCGCCGGAAAGCCCGGGGTCATCATGGGAACCGAGGCCCGCGGCGCCTCCAACGCCAAGGCCAAGCGCGAGCTCGGGTGGACGCCGCGCTATCCCAGCTGGCGCGAGGGTTTCGTGGCCGCCTACACGTCAATCACCCCTACGGACGGACACCGCCGCGACACGGCCGTCAGGCCCACCCACTCGACGCCTGAGGGACAGGCGCGCTCCACATCGACGGCGACCGCCACGTCATCGAGCGGCCCCTCTTCGAGCTCGTCCCCATGCCGGGCGCCGAACCCGCGATCGCTGCGGGTCCGGGCGCTCGGCTGCGAGACTGGCCGACGGCGGGCGTCGGATCACCGGAAGGAGACGACGCCATGGCCGGGCGCCCGGACCCCCGCGAGGGCATCCTGCTTACCCACTTCATCGTCGCCGAGGACGTAGAGCGTTCACGAGCGTTCTACTCCGAGGTGCTCGGCGGTGTGACGGTCATGGAGGGCGAGCCGTCGATCGTCCAGCTGGCCAACTCGTGGATCATCATCAACGTGGGCGGCGGGCCGACCGTGGACAAGCCCGAGGTGATCCTGGAGACGCCGCGGGATCCCACCCGGGCCAGCAGCTTCCTCAACATCCGCGTCGCCGACATCCACGCCATGTATGACCAGTGGCGCTCGCGTGGGGCCGAGTTCATCACCCCACCCCACGACCTCGGCCGCGAGATGCGCTGCTACATCCGCGACCCCGACGGGCACCTCATCGAGGTCGGACAGACGACGGCGGCCTGACGCCGCGCGGCATCTCCATGGGTCGTGGCTTGACGTAGCGGCGTTCGGGGTCGAGGTGGGGAGGCCCGGCGTCCCGCTGCTCATCAACGGTTGTGGCTGGGTCTGCGTCCCCGGCGTGACGTCGATGGACTGAGCCACCGGTCGAGGTCGTCGAGCATCGCGGCGACGATGGGGCGCACGGTGCGAGCGATCCGGTCGGGGTCTTGCCCGTCGTGTGTGCGGCGACCGGTCTCGTCGGTGATGGTCTGGAACACCCAGGCCAAGGCGATCCCCTGCAGCTTCGCAACCCGTTCGTCGAGCCCGGGCGTGGTCTCGGTGAGCGCGGCGGCGATGGCGGTGGCGTGGCGGTCAATCATCTCCAGGGACAGCCGTCGGATGGCTGGGCTGACCGCCGCCAGGTAGCCCAGCCCGCCTCGCACCTGGTCGGCCGGCACCAGTCGGATCCCGTCGACGAAGGCGAGGGCCTCCTGCCGGATGGCGGCCGCCGGGCTGACACCCGTGGGTCGTTCCCGCACGAGCTGGACGAGGCGATCCCGTAACGCCTCGTCGCGGTCCAGGACCAGGTGTTCCTTGGTCGGGAAGTAGTTGTAGACGGTCTGCTCGGCAACCTCGGCGGCCCGGGCGACGTCGACGACCGTGACCTGCTCGTAGCCGCGCTCGGCGAAGAGTCGAGCCGCGGCGTCAGCGATCAACTGGCGGGTTCGCTGCTTCTTGCGCTGCCGTAGTCCTGCGGTCTCCGTGGCCATCCCCCCGGCGTGTTAGTAGGGTTTACTCCAAACCTAGGGTACGCTCAACTCACTGGCCGCAGGAGGTGTGTATGCGAGCTGTGCAAGTGGGTGCCTTCGGAGCTCCCGACGTGCTGGAGGTGTGCGAGCTGCCAGAGCCGGTCGCCGGGCCTGGTGAGGTAACCGTGGGTGTCGCCATCGCTCCGGTTCTGTTCGTGGACACCCAGGTCCGGGCCGGCCTGGCGCAGGACTGGTTCCCGGCGAGGCCGCCGTATGTGCCCGGTGTCGGGGTCGCTGGCCACGTCGCCGCCGTCGGGGCGGGAGTCGACCCGGGCTGGGTCGGCAGGCGGGTGGTGGCTGACAGCACCGAGCATGGCGGCTACCTGGAACGGGCCGTGGTGCCCGCTGACGCGTTGGTCGCCGTTCCCGACGCCGTGGGCCTGGCCGAGGCTGCGGCGCTGCTCCACGATGGTCGGACGGCCCTCGGGCTCGTCGAGGTGACCGAACCCCGGCCGGGCGAGTGGGTGCTGGTGGTGGGTGCGGCCGGAGGCCTCGGGATCCTGCTGGTGCAGCTCGCTCACGAGATGGGCGCCCACGTCCTGGGCGCCGCCCGCGGCGAACGAAAGCTCGCGCTGGCCCGCAAGCACGGTGCGGACGCCGTGGTCGACTACGCCAAGCCGCAGTGGGTCGACGAGGTCGCCGCGATGACCGGCGGCGCCGGACCGGACCTCACCCTCGACGGGGTCGGCGGCCCGCTCGGAAGCGCCGCGTTCGAGGCAACCGCCGCGGGCGGGCGGTTCTCCGCTCATGGAGCCGCCGCGGGCCCGTTCGCTCCCATCGATCCCCGAGATGCCGAGCAGCGAAGAGTCACCGTCTTCGGGATCGACCGGGTGCAGTTCACGCCCGAAGACGCCCGGCGCCTGACCGTCCGCGTCCTCGAGCTGTGCGCCGCCGGCCGCGTCAGCCCGGTGATCGGCCAGACCTTCCCGCTCGAACACGCGGCCGACGCCCACCGAGCCATCGAGAGCCGCGCCGTCATCGGCAAGACACTGCTGGAGGTCTGATGCACCTCGATGAGGCCCACGCCCGCTACCTCGCCGGCCACGACCAAGGACGGCTGGCCACCGTGGCGCCCGACGGCACACCGCACAACAAGCCGGTCGGCTACTGCTACAACGCCGAGCTCGGCTCGATCGACATCGCCGGGTTCAACATGGAGGCCTCCGCCAAGTACCGCAACATCGCCACGAACCCAGACGTCGCGTTCGTCGTCGACGACGCCATCGGCGAAGGTGCCGCCGGCATCGGTTCGTCGAGATCCGCGGGTTCGCCGAGCAGTCACAGGCTGCTCCACCGCGCACGGGGGGCTTTCTCAGCTCGCACATCATCCGCATCCATCCGCGGCGGATCGTGAGCTGGAACGTCGACGCCGACCACCCGGCCTCCAGACCCACAGCCTTGCCACGCGGCCCAGCGCGCCAGCGCCGGGCTCGGCCGCACGTTCCAGGCCGCCCGGCTCTTTCCCGAACTGACGGTGAGGGAGACGGTCGCTGTCGCGCTCGAGGCCCGGGGTCGCACGGGGTTCGCGTCGACCGCTCTCGGCCTGCCGGCCTCGCGGCGGCGCGAGCGCAGATGGGCGGCGGAGGCCGACGAGATCGTCGCCTTCCTCGGTCTCCGCCGGTACGCCGACAGCTACATCGCCGACCTGTCGACAGGAACCCGCCGGATCGTCGAGCTCGCCGGACTGCTAGCCGTCGGCGCCGAGATGCTGTGCCTCGACGAGCCGACCGCAGGGGTGGCGCAGCGCGAGACCGAGGCGTTCGGTCCGCTGCTCCTCGAGATCCGCCGGGAGCTCGGTGCCGCGATGGTCGTGATCGAGCACGACATGCCGCTCATCATGGCGATCTCGGATTGCATGTACTGCCTCGAGCTCGGTCGGGTCATCGCCGAGGGTAGGCCCGAGCAGGTGCGCCAAGATCCGAGGGTGATCACGTCGTACCTCGGCACCGACCGCGTCGCCGGAGCGGTGTCGTGACCCGCCGCAGCACCAAGGACCGGCTCCTCGACGCCGCCGAGCGCCTGTTTGCCCGCGACGGGGTGCAGGGCGCGCGCATCCGCGACATCAACGAGCTCGCCGGGGCACGGAACCCCTCCGCGCTCCACTACCACTTCGGATCTCGGCGCGCGCTCGTGGAGGCGGTCCTGCTGCGCTACCAGTCGGCGGTCGAGGTGGAAGTGGCGGCCGCCTTCGCTGCACTCGAAGCCTCGGGCCGCGAGCCCGACGTGCGCGAGATCGTCGAGGCCGTCGTCCGGCCCGAGGTCGCCACGCTCGACACCCAGTCGGGACGCGACTGCGTGCGCATCATCCCGCAGCTGCTCCCGGAGCTGAGCCGCAACCTCCGGGCGGGCGTGGTGTACCCGACGACGCCGGAATCGTGGCGCATCCTGACGATGCTGGACGAGCGTATGGCCGCGCAGTCGCTCCCGGAGCACGTCCGCCGGGAGCGGCTCGTCACCTACGCCGTCGTGTTCACGACGATGCTCGGCGAGCGGGCTCACGCAGTCGAAGAAGGAGGAGACCTGCTGTTGACCAGCGACGAGTTCGCCGTCCACATGGTCGACACGCTCGAGGCTCTGCTGGTGGCGCCCTCGCACGTACCCACGCGGAAGCGGGGCAGGCGGTGAGCCGGGAGCGGCCGGAGGGGCCGGCGGCCGACGTGTCGGAGCGCGTCGACGGCGGCGACGGCGTGTTCCTCGGCGCATCGACTCCGGTGGCGCTGCCGGAGGGCTGGGTGGAGGACGAGCTCGTGGCGGCCGGGACGGCGACCTCGTACCGCGCCAGGGGCGAGCTCGGCGCCGACGGGCGCTACGAGCTGGTCGAGGACGAGAGCGCCGAGTACCGGACGCGCATCGTCGTCCGGCGGCCCCCGGCCGCCGACTTCAACGGCACCGTCGTCGTCGAGTGGTTGAACGTCAGCGGCGGCGTCGACGCCGCCCCGGACTTCACGTACCTGGCCGAGGAGCTGTTCCGGAACGGGTTCGGCTGGGTGGGGGTGTCTGCGCAGCTGATCGGCGTCGAGGGCGGACCGGTCGCCGTCGGCGTGTCGGGGTCGGAGGGCATCGCCGGCGTCGGGCTCCGCCACCTCGACCCGGCCCGCTACGGCGACCTGACCCAACCCGGCGACGCCTTGTCCTACGACATCTTGACCCAGGTGGCTCGGGCAATGTGCCTGGGCGACACGCTCGACGGGTCGGTGCCCGAGCGCGTCCTCGCCGTGGGCGAGTCGCAGTCGGCGTTCGCGCTGGTGACCTACGCGAACGGCGTCCAGCCCCTCACGGAGGCCTTCGACGGGTTCCTGATCCACAGCCGCGCCGCGGCACTGGCGCCGCTGGGCGAGCCCGGCGGGTCGATCGACATCGCCGGGTCGATCGGCGGCACGTCCACTAGGATCCGCGACGACCTCGACGTCCCCGTGCTCGTCGTCGAGGCCGCGACCGACGTGCTGTCGGTGCTGAACTACCACGCCGCCCGCCAGGAGGACACGGACCGCTTCCGCCTGTGGGAGATCGCCGGCACGGCCCACGCCGACCGGTTCCTCGTCGGCGCACGGGCCGAGACCCTTGACTGCGCCGTGGCCATCAACGCCGGTCCGCAGCGCTTCGTCGTTCGCGCCGCGCTGCGTGCCCTCGGCCGCTGGGTGCGCACCGGCGAGCCGCCGCCGGCGGTCGACCGCCTCGGGGTCGACGCCACGCCCGCCTTCGTCCGCGACGCCGACGGGATCGTCGTCGGCGGCATCCGCACGCCGCACGTCGACGCACCGGTCGACGTGCTGTCCGGCGACCCGGGGTCGTCGGGCGGGGTGGTGTGCTTCCTCCTCGGTTCGACCGAGCCCATCGCGCAGCCGCGCCTCGTCGAGCGCCACGGCACCGCCGACGCCTACCTCGCGGCCTTCGAGGCCGCCACCGATGCCGCCATCGACGCAGGCTTCGTGCTGTCCGAGGACCGCGAGGCGGTGCTCGCCGACGCCCAACCCGAACGCCTGGAGGGCTGACCAGCATGCGAACGATCGTCGTCACGGGTTCGGCGTCGGGCATCGGCGCGGCGACCAAGCGCCGGCTGGAGGCCGGGGGCGACCGGGTGGTCGGCGTCGACCTGCGCGACGCGGAGGTGATCGCCGATCTCTCGACGGTTGAGGGCCGCCGCGCTGCGGTCGACGGTGTCCGGGCGCTCGCCGGCGCTGTCATCGACGGCCTCGTGACCTGCGCCGGCGTGGCCGGCCTCACGGACCGGCCGGGCAGCCTCGTCGCGTCGGTCAACTACTTCGGGACCGTCGCGCTCCTCGACGCGTTGCGGCCGCCGCTGGCGCGCGGCGCGCAGCCGGCGGCCGTGGCCATCAGCTCGAACTCGACGACGATCCAGCCGGCGGTTCCCGTCGAGCTGACCCAGCGGTGTCTCGCCGGCGACGAGGACGGCGCCCGGGCCCTCGCCGACGAGGCCACCGCGTTGATGGCCTACCCGGCCACCAAGCTGGCCGTTGCCTGGTGGGTCCGGCGGCATGCGCCGACCGCGGCGTGGGCGGGCGCCGGCATCGCGCTCAACGCCGTCGCCCCCGGCAAGGTCGAGACGCCGCTGCTCGACGAGACCCGCGCCGACCGCGTGATCGGCGAGCTCGTCGACAGCCTGCCGATGCCCGTCGGGCGGTCCGGGACGCCCGACGAGATCGCCGCCCTCGTGGCGTTCCTGCTCGGTCCCGACGCCCGCTTCCTCTGCGGCTCGGTCGTGTTCTGCGACGGCGGCACCGACGCGCAGCTGCGGCCCGACGACTTCCCGGCGCCGATGGGATGAGCACGACGACGTTCGAGCACCTCCTGCGGCCGGGCCGGATCGGGCCGCTGCGGCTGTCGAGCCGTGTCGTGCTACCGGCGATGGACATGAACCATTGCGACGACGGCGTCATCACCGACACCGAGATCGCCCACTACCGCGCCCGGGCCACGGGCGGCGCGGGTCTGGTGATCACCGGCAGCGGCGCGGTGTCGTTCCCGGTCGGCGCCGCGTCGCGCAGGCAGCCGGGGCTGTCCGACGACCGGTTCGTGCCCGGCCTGGCGCGGCTGGCCGACGCCGTGCACGAGGCCGGCAGCCTGCTGTGCGTCCAGCTCACCCACCACGGTAAGACAGCCCGCGTCGACATCCTCGAGGACCGCGCCGTGCTCGTCCCTTCGGTGCCCCTCGGCAAGCCCGACCTGTCGGCGCTGCGCGACAACACGCCCGACGAGCTGGTGCGCCTCGCCGCCGCCACCGGCGGCAAGCTCCCGACGTACCGGGAGGCCGACGAGGACGACCTCGCTTGGCTGGTCGACGAGTTCGCCGCCGCGGCCCGGCGCGTGCGCGACGCGGGCGCCGACGCGGTCGAGGTGCACGCCGCCCACGGCTACGTGCTGTCCACGTTCCTGGCGCGAGCGGACAACCGGCGCCGGGACCGGTGGGGCGGCTCGCTCGAGAACCGGGCGCGGCTGACGGTCGAGGTGCTGCGGGCCGTGCGCGCCGCCGTGGGGCCTGGCACGGCGGTACTCGTGCGGGTCAGCGGGCGGGAGTTCGGCGAGGACGGCGCGCTGACCCTCGACGAGTCCGTCGCCGCCGCCCGCATGTTCGCCGGGGCCGGCGCCGACGCCATCCACGTCACCGGCTGGGGCCGGAACTCCTTCGCCAACTTCACCGACGGGCCGCTGCCAGACACCGTCGCCGCCTACCGCGAGGACGCCAAGGCGATGCGCGCCGCCGTCGGCGTGTCGGTGATCGCCGTGGGCCGTCTCCTGCCGGAGGTGGCCGAGGAGATGGTCGCCGGTGGCGAGTGCGACTTCGTCGCCATGGGACGCCAGCTGCTGACCGACCCCGACCTGGTGGCGAAGCTGCGCGCCGGCCGCCGGGCCTCCATCCGACCGTGCATCAACTGCTACGTCTGCGTCGAGCAGAACTTCTACGACGACGCGCCCCGCTGCGCGGTGAACCCCGCCCTCGGCGCCGAGGACCTGGCCGTGCTGCCGCCCGTCGAGGAGCGCCGGCACGTCGTCGTCGTCGGCGGAGGACCGGGAGGGATGGAGGCGGCCCGCGTCGCGGCCGAACGCGGCCACCGGGTGACACTGCTCGAGGCGGCCGACCGCCTCGGCGGCACGGCATGGTTCTCGCAGCTGACGACGCCGGCGAACGGTCCCCTGGTCGAGTGGCAGATCGACGAGCTGACCCGCCTCGGCGTCACAGTCCGCCTCGGCGTGACGGCGACCGCCGACGGGATCGTCGGCCTCGCTCCCGGCACCGTGGTGGTCGCCACCGGCGCCAGCCGCGGGCTGCCGCCCGTGCCCGGAGCCGACCTGCCCCACGTGTGGACCGGCGACGACCTGCGCGCCGCCATGACCGGGCTCGGGCCCGCGCCCGCCGCGGGGCGTCGCGTGCGGCTCGTGCTCCGCGCCGCGCATGCGCTCCGCCTGACCGGGAGCGCGCCGCGGGTGCGCCGGTTGTCGCGCTGGTGGCTGCCGCTCGGCCGGCGCGTCGTCGTCCTCGGCGGCGGCCTGGTCGGGATCGAGCTCGCGGAGTTCCTCGCCGAGCGCCGCCGCTCGGTCACGCTCCTCGAGCCCGGTCCTGCGGCCGGGCTGCCCATGGCCGCGCCGCGCCGATGGGCATCGGTGCGCAAGGCGGCTTCGCATGGCGTCGACATCGTGCGCGAGGCCAAGGTGGTCGAGATCACACGTCGAAAGGTCGTCTACGACGCCGGCGGCGAACACCGCCGGGCAGTCGCCGACTCCGTCGTCGTCGCCGGCGAGGTGCGAGCCGGCGCGCCGCTAGCCGAGGCGCTGCGCGAGCGGGGCGTCGAGGTGCGGGTCGTCGGCGACGCAGGCGAGGTCGGCTACATCGAGGGCGCCATCCACTCGGCCTGGCGCGTCGGGCGGGCCATCTGACGATGCTCGACGTCGCCGACCGCCTCGCGCTGCACGAGCTGCTCCACCTCTACGGCCACATCGTCGACGACCGGGCCTGGGACGCCCTCGACCAGGTGTTCATCGCCGACGTTGTCTACGACGCGCGCGACTTCGACATGCCCGTCACCCGCTCGCTGGCCGAGCTCGTCGCCGAGTGGACCAGCGACGAGGGCATGCGGCGGCACCCGCTCGCGCACCACGTCACGAACATCGTCGTGTCCGAGGACGATGACGGCACCGTCCGGGTCCGCTCCAAGGGAATCGGCGTCGGGGCCGGCGGGCGCGTCGGCAGCGTCACCTACGACGACGTCGTCGTCCGCACGACAGCAGGATGGCGCCTGGCGGCGTCGGACGGTGACCCTGCACCGACCCACGGGATGAGGAGACGACGATGACCGACCGCTGCATCCACCTCGGCGACATCATCGAGGTGCTCGCCCAAGCGATCCCCGACAAGCCGGCGTTGATCACCGCCGAGCAGGAGCTGACGTACCTGCAGCTCGACGAACGCGCCAGCAGGCTGGCGAACCACCTGCGCGCGAACGGCGTCTCGACCGGTGACCACGTGGCCATCCACGCCATGAACTGCACCGAGTGGGTCGAAGCGTTCTACGCGTGCTTCAAGCTCCGCGTCGCTCCGATCAACATCAACTACCGCTACGTCGAGAGCGAGCTCGCCTACCTGTACGACAACTCCGACACCATCGCGGCCATCGTCTCACCCGAGTTCGTCGACGCGGTCCCGACGCTGCGCCACCGGCTGGTGATCGGAGACGAGTACGAGGCGGCGCTGGCGGCGCCGCCCTCCGATCGCGACTTCGAGCCGCGGTCCCCGGACGACCACTACATCGTCTACACCGGCGGCACCACCGGCCTGCCCAAGGGTGTCGTGTGGCGCCAGGAGGACATCGTGTTCGGCGCCATGAACGCCATGCGCTACGGCAAGCCGCTCGAACGGGTGGCAGACCTCGGCGAGGAAGCGGCGGCCGCCCCGGGCCAGCTCCGCCTCATGGGTCTCGGACCGATGATGCACGGCGGCAGCCAGTGGATCATGGGCAACACCCACGTCGCAGGTGGAGTGTTCGTGCTCTACACCGGCCGCCGCTTCGACGCGCACGAGGTGCTCGAGCTCGCCGCCCGCTCGCAGGCGACGATGATCAGCACGATCGGCGATGCCATGGCGCGCCCGATCGCCGAGGCACTACTCGCGCCGGACCGATCCGCGCTCGACCTCTCGAACCTGCTCGCCATCGGCAACGGCGGGGCCCCGCTCACGACGGCCGTCCGCGAGCAGCTGCGCGCCGCCCTCCCGAGCGCCACGATCATCGACAGCTACGGGGCGTCCGAGACGGGCGCAACCGGCACGCGCCCTGACACGGGCGAAGGGTTCACGGCGCCCCGCTTCCACACCGGCCCCGATGTGGCGGTCTTCGACGATGAGCTCCGGCGCTGCGGACCCGGCGAGGTCGGGATGCTCGCCCGCAGCGGTCACATCCCGCTCGAGTACTACAAGGACCCCGGGAAGACGGCGAAGACGTTCCCTGTCATCGACGGCATCTGGTGGGTCATCCCCGGCGACTACGCCCGCCTCGAAGACGACGGCAGCGTGAGCGTCCTCGGGCGCGGCTCGGTCTCGATCAACTCCGGCGGCGAGAAGATCTACCCCGAAGAGGTCGAGGGCGTGCTCGTCCGACACGACGCGGTGTTCGACGCCGCCGTCGTGGGCACGCCCAGCGAACGCTGGGGCGAGCAGGTGACCGCCCTCGTGCAACCGCGCCCCGGCTGTGACGTGACCGCCGACAGCCTCAGGGCCTACTGCCGTTCGTTCATGCCGGACTTCAAGGTCCCCAAGGAGATCGTGTTCGTCGAGGGGATCCCTCGCACGCCTGTGGGCAAGGTGGATTACAAGCAGGTCCGCGACTTGGCGCTCCGCCGATTGTCGCCGTCATGAGGCTCGGTGTCGTCTACCCGCAGACCGAGCTCGGGGGCGATCCGGTCGCGGCCCGACGCCTGGCGGCCGCGGTGGAGGAGCTTGGCTTCGACCACCTCTTGGCGCATGACCATGTGCTCGGCGCTGTCCACGCCGGCCGGAACCCGCCTCTCACCGGCCCGTACACCGAGCGCGATCCCTTCCACGACCCGTTGGTGCTCTTCGCCCACATGGGGGCGATGACCGAGCGGATCGAGCTCGCGACCGGCATCCTCATCCTCCCGCAGCGCCAGACGATGCTCGCTGCCCGGCAGGCCGCCGACGTCGATCTTCTCTCCGGCGAACGGCTGCGGCTGGGGGTTGGCGTCGGCTGGAGCCCCGTCGAGTACGAGGCGATGGGTCAGGACTTCGGCCGGCGCGGTGCGCGTGAGGAGGGACAGATCAACCTCCTGCGACGTCTCTGGGCCGAACCGATCGTGGAGTTCCACGGTGGGTTCGACCGCGTCGACCGCGCCGCGCTCGTACCGAAACCTCGGCGCGTCATCCCGATCTGGTTGGGCGGCTACGGTCCACGTGCCTACGACCGCGCTGCCCAGATCGGCGACGGCTTCATCTTCGGCGGCCGAGTCGACGACCTCGTCGGAAGGTGGATGAGGCTACGCGACCGCGTCGTCGCGCTCGGCCGGAGCGCGGACGCGTTCGGCGGCGACTACGTAGTACTCAGCCGCCAGGGCGTCGACGCCCTCCTGGACAAGCTCGGGCGCTGGCGAGACGCCGGGGGCACGCACGCCTCCGTCGTTACGATGGGCCTCGGCCTCGCGTCGGTCGACGCCCACATCGACTACCTCGCCACGGTGGCGTCGAAGTTGCGGCTCGGGTGACGGTGCGTCACCGGCCGAGCCGAGCGCTGGCTGTCGCCTTCGCCGGCGATTCGTCGGCCCGAACCGGCCCGGCCGAGTCGCTACGGTCGGCAACACGTCGGCAGTCGATCTCGTCGGGAAGGTGGCCATCGTGGTGGGGGCCGGACCGGGGATCGTCGCGCCTGCGCGCTCGGTTTCGCCCGTGCCGGCGCCGACGTCATCGTCGCCGCCCGACGGGCCGAGCCGTTGCAGGCCCTCGCCGCGGACGTGGCTGCCGGGTTGGAACGACCTGTGGAGCCGGTCGTCGCCGACCTCGGTGACCTGGCGTCGTGCTCCCGTCTAGTCTGCCGTGACCGGCAACATTGGCGACCCGCCACGCCGGCCACATTCGCCGCTGGCTGCGTCCTCGTCCTCGACGTAGCTACGGCTATGCCTTCGTCCTGCGTCCTTGCCAGCGACGAATCTGACTCGG
>JBOGHG010000004.1:0-45134 GCA_050744525.1 Acidimicrobiales bacterium
GGCTGCGTCCTCGTCCTCGACGTAGCTACGGCTATGCCTTCGTCCTGCGTCCTTGCCAGCGACGAATCTGACTCGGCGTGGACGGGGCAAACGTTACCGGTCACGGCACTAGCCGGCGAAGAGCGCGATCGCCTCCGCGTGATCGGCCTCGCGGGCGCCGGGTTCGCCGGCCACCGCCGCCAACCACGGCGGTCGCACCCGGGCGCAGACCGCCAGGGCCACGTCGAGGCCCGAGAGCGTCGCCGCCTGGCGGGCGTAGGTGGTCGCGTAGTCGGCCGGACGGACGTCGTGGCTCAGCTCGAACAGGGCGTACGGGTCGGGTGGTCCGGGCGTCTCCAGGGGCTCGGGCAGCACGTAGGGCGTGGTGGGCTCGGTCCCCCCACCCCGGAGCCCCGGTCCGTCGTCGAGGATGGCGCCCCGCACTAGCTCGGGGCGGGCCCCGGCCGTGAGGAGCGCCACGTACGCGCCGAGGCCCCGGCCGTAGAGGGTGGTCGGGCCGAGGTGGGCCAGGGCGGCGTCGACGTCCGCCATGAGCAGCTCGCAGAAGTAGCCGCCACCCACGGGCATGCTGGAGGCGCCGTGACCGGTGAAGTCGAGCGCCCAGACCGGCCCCGGCCAGTCGGCCAGGTGGTCGGGGACGGCCTCCGGCGAGCGCTCGCCCAATCCGTGCAGGTGGAGCAGCGGCCGCCCGTCGCCGTCGCACAGGCGGTGCAACGCCAGCTCGATGCGGCTGTGGCGGACCGTGACGGTCCCCTCCGTTCTGGTTGTAGCCATGCGGTCATGTGCCGCACTGCTACGACCAGTTCGATTGGCCGAGGTGGTCACACCGGGGCCCCGAGGAAGTCGAGCACGAGGTCGGCCACCCGCCGCGGCTGTTCGATGTGCACGAAGTGACCGGTGTCTTCGAGACCGACCACCCGGGCGCCGGGGGGCAGGTTGGGCTCGATGTCGACGGGCTCCGTCCCCGAGCCCATGGCCTCGGGCTGCAGGCCCAGCACGGCCAACAGCGGCATGCTCAGCCCCGGCAGCCGCGCCATGGCCCACTGGGCCCGCCACGGGCCGAAACCACCCATGCGCAACGCGGGATCGATCTTCCAGCGCCAGCCGTCGGCGTCCTTGCGGCCGCCCACGGTCACCAGGTAACGCAGCCACTCCCGCGACAGTCGCGGGTTCATCCGGCCGCGCCGCTCCGCCAGCTCGTCGATGGTGCCGGGCCTGCGGGCCCGACCGAGGGCGCTGCGGCGGAAGTCCAGCCAGTTCGCCAGCTCGCCGGCCATCAACTTGGTGCGCTCGTGGTCGGAGACGTCGGGCATGCTGCGGCGCGACGGCAGCCCGTCGAGGTTGACCAGGTGGCTGACCCGATGGGGCAGGGCGGCGGCGAACTGGACGGTGATCCCCCCGCCCTTCGAGTGCCCCACGATCGGCAGCGGGTCGCTGGACACGGAGTGAACCACGGCCGCCGCGTCCCGCAGGTCGGCCTCCCAGGAGTAGAGCGCGGCATGCTCGGAATCACCGTGGCCCCGCTGGTCCCACGCCACGACGCGCCAGCCGGCCTGCGCCAGCATGGGGGCAAAGACGTCGAACGTGCGCCCGAAGTCGAACCCGCCATGGGCCAGCACGAGGGGCGGGGCGTCCACGTCGCCCCACTCGTGCACCGCCAGGCGAATCCCGTGGGAGACGACCGGCCGCGAGCGATCGGGACCATGCGCGCCCGGGTAGCTGACCACCTCGGTCACTCCTGCCCGCCCCCCGCCCGCCACCCTTGATCGCGTCCGGTCTGACGACCGACCCGTCACGTCTGATGCCTCTGACACGTCGGAGAGGTTGACCCGGAGGTCAAGCACCGAGCAACCCGCCCGGACCGTGTGACCGATGACCGCTCGACAGTCCCGGCCACCGGGTGTTTGATACCGGAGATAACGTAACGGCGCTAACTCCGGCCCCGGGAGGCCGCCATGCTCACACGGTTCGCCCGACTCTCCACCAACCACGCACGGGCCGTCGTCATCGCCGCCGTCGTGGTGTTCGCGGTCGCCGGTGCCCTCGGCGGCGGGGTTGCCGACCACCTCACGTCGGGCGGGTTCGAGGACCCGTCGTCCGAGTCCGAGCGGGCCGACGAGGCGCTGGCGGAGCGCTTCGACACCGGCGTGCCCAACCTGTTGCTCCTCGTCACCGCGCGAGACGGGGACGTCGACGACCCCGCCGTGGCGGCCGCCGGCCAGGCGCTCACCGGCGAGCTGGCCGCCGAGGCCGGCGTCGACGACGTGATCTCGTACTGGTCGGAGGGGAACGCCCCACCGCTCCGCAACGACGACGGCAGCCGAGCCCTGGTGGTCGCCCGCATCGAGGGCAACGACGACCAGGTCGAGGACCGCGTCACCGAGCTGGCCCCTCGCTACGAGCACCTGGCGGGCGTCGGCGGCGTCGACTCCGGTGCCATCGACGTCGAGCTGGGCGGCTTCGCCGAGGTGTTCCACGAGGTCGGCGACACCATCGAGGAGGACCTGGTCCGCGCCGAGACCATCGCCATCCCGATCACGCTGGTGCTGCTGATCCTGGTGTTCGGCAGCCTGGTGGCCGCCTCGCTGCCCCTGGTCATCGGCGTGATGTCGATCGTCGGGACGTTCTTCGTGCTGCGGGTGTTGGCGACGCTGACCGACGTGTCGGTCTACGCCCTGAACCTGACCACCGCCCTCGGCCTGGGTCTCGCCATCGACTACAGCCTGTTCGTGGTGTCCCGCTACCGCGAGGAGCTGCGGGCGGGGCACGCACCCCGGGTCGCCGCGACCCGGACCGTCCGCACCGCCGGCCGCACGGTGGCGTTCAGTGCCCTCACGGTGGCCGCCTCGCTCTTGGCCATGCTGGTGTTCCCGTTCGCCTTCCTTCGCAGCTTCGCCTACGCCGGCGTCGCCGTGGCGCTGCTGGCCGGGCTGTTCTCGGTCGTCGTGCTGCCGGCCATCCTCGTCCTGCTGGGACACCGGGTGAACGCGCTCACGCTGTGGCGGCGCTCGGTGACCCCGCCCGAGGAGGGTTTCTGGCACCGCGTCGCCACGCTGGTCATGCGCCGGCCCATCCCCATCGCCACCGCGGTCATCGCCCTGCTGCTGCTGCTGGGCGCGCCGTTCCTGGGGCTGCGCCTGTCGTCTCCCGACGATCGGGTGCTGCCGGAGTCCGCCGACGTCCGTCAGGTGCACGACGTGCTGCGCGACGAGTTCTCGTCCGAGGAGGCCGGCGCACTCTCGGTCGTCGCCCCCGACGCACCCAACGCCGTTCCGGGCCTGCGGAACCAGATCGACGCCTACGCCACCCGGCTGGCCGCGATGCCCAGTGTCGCCCGGGTCGACGCCGCAACCGGTACATACTGCGGCTCCGGGCTCTCCGAGCAGCTGGGCTGCGAGCCGGGTCAGGTCGTGCTGGCGCCCGACAGCTCGCCCCGCTACGCCCGCTTCAGCGCCGACGGCGCAACCTACCTGTCGGTGATCCCGTCGGTGGAGCCGGTGTCGGAGGCCGGCGAGGACCTGGTGCACGACATCCGCGACGCCGACGCCCCTTGGGACGTGCTGGTCACCGGCCAGTCGGCCAGCCTAATCGACACCAACCAGTCGCTGTTCGACCGCCTGCCCTGGGCCCTCGGCCTGGTCGCCGCGATCACCGCGGTCCTGCTGTTCATGATGTTCGGCAGCGTCGTCATCCCCGCCAAGGCGATCGTCCTCAACGTCCTCAGCCTCACCGCCACCTTCGGCGCCATGGTGTGGATCTTCCAGGACGGGCACCTGTCGGGCCTGCTGGACTTCACCGCCACGGGCAGCCTCAACGCCGCCATGCCCATCCTCATGTTCTGCGTGGCCTTCGGCTTGTCGATGGACTACGAGGTCATGCTGCTCTCCCGCATCAAGGAGGAGCACGACAACGGCTCCGACAGCGTGCGCTCGGTGGCCGTGGGCCTGGAACGCACGGGCCGGATCGTCACCGCCGCCGCCGTCCTCATCGCGGTCGTGATGATCGCCTTCGCCACCAGCAGGGTCAGCTTCATCAAGCTGTTCGGTGTGGGCCTGACCCTGGCGGTGCTGACCGACGCCTTCCTGATCCGGGGCACCCTGGTGCCGGCCTTCATGCGGCTGGCCGGCGACTGGAACTGGTGGGCGCCCGGTCCCTTGCGCCGCTTCCACGACCGCTGGGGCATCAGCGAGCACGTCGACCTCGACGACGAGGACGATGCCGACGCCCCGCCGTCGCCCGAGCGCGATGCTGGGGACGTGAGCACCCCCGTGCTGTCCGGCCGATGACCACCACCTCGTCCCCCACCGCGGCCCGCCGTCCCCGCGCCCGCAAGGGCGAGGGGGCGGCGCTGCGCGACGAGATCCTGGCCGCCACCGAACGACTGCTGCTCGAGACCGGCTCCGCCGAGGCGGTGTCGATCCGCGCCGTGGCCGACCGCGTCGGCGTCACCCCACCCTCGATCTACCGGCACTTCGCCGACAAGAACGACCTGATCTTCGAAGTGTCTGGCGGCCACTTCGCGGCGCTCGACGCGTCCCTGGCCGATGCGAGCGAGGGTGTCGACGACCCGGTCGACCGTCTCCGGGCGATGGGGCTCGCCTACATGCGCTTCGGCCTGGCCAACCCCGAGCCCTACCGCATCCTGTTCATGACCCGCGCCGACGAGACGCCCGAGGAGTACAAGGCCGTGGTGCTGCGCGACAACGCCGCCTTCGACCAGGTGCTGCGCTGCGTGCAGCAGTGCATCGACGCCGAGCGCTTCCGGCCGGGCTTCACCGACGCCTACCGGCTGGCGATCGGCTTCTGGGCCCGGGTGCACGGCTTGACGTCGCTGCTGATCGCCAAGCCGCAGTTCCCGTGGCCCGCCGATCGCGAGGCCTTCGTCGACGAGTACGCCAGGATCTGCCTGGCCGGGGTGGTCCGCGACGCGTAGCCCTCAGGCGTTGTCGGGGTCGGTGCGCCAGTCGCGATCCGGCGACGCGTAGATCAGGGGCAGGCTCGCGGCCGACACGAGCCCCTTGAGCGTCAGGTTGACCACGAAGATGTCCCAGACCGCGGCCCACGGCAGCGTCAACGCGTTGTCGGTCAGGAGGGGCAGCGCGCCGAACGCCCCGATGGCGAAGATCGCGTTGTCCACGGGGATGCTCATTGCGTTGCTGACCGCGACCCGCGCCCATTGGAAGCGGGTGGTCACCCGGCGCACGAACCAGTGGTACACCTCGGTGTCGAGCAGCTCGCTGATCACCTCGGCGACGATCGACGCCACCACGATGCGCCACAGCGGGCCGAGCACGGCCCGGAACTCGTCACCGAGGAGGTAGCTCTCGTCGCTCGGCACCCGCGCCACCCACTGCAGGTAGGCGGCCATGAACAGGTTGACCACGGCGGCGGTGACGATCAGCGTGCGGGCGGCCCGCTTGCCCAGGGCCTTGTGGACCACGTCACGCAGGGTGAAGGTGATCGGGTAGACGAACGTCCCCATGTCGACCGCCCGTCCGAACGTCGACCCGATCTTCACGCTGGTGATGTCGGCGATCACCTGGGCGCCCACGTAGGCCCCAACGGCCGCGATGCCCAGGCGCGACACGGTGGCGGCGGCGCTGGGCCGGGCTCGGTCGGCGGGGATCGTCTGCTCGGGCGCGCCGGAAGGTGCGGGCTGCATGAGGGACCTCCGGTTTTGGTGAGGCGGGTTGCCGGTACCGCCAAACGGGCTGGCCAGTGTAGGTTCGCCGCCCGTGACGACCCGGACGTGCAGGGTCGAGGTCGGCGGGGGCCGTGAGGTCGTGCTGGACGACGCCGGCGACCCCGCCGGTGTTCCTGTCGTCTACCTCCACGGCACGCCCAGTTCGCGGCTTGCGCGGCCCGTCGACGACGGGATCGCCGCCGAGGCCGGCGCACGACTGCTGGCGTTCGACCGACCCGGCTACGGCGGGACCGACCGGCCGCCCCAATGGGGCGCGACTGCGAACCCCGTCGGGCTGTACGAGGTGCTCGCCGGTGACGTGACGGATGTGCTCGACGCGCTCGAGGCTGAGAGGTGCCGGGTGTTGGCGTCGTCTGGCGGAGCGCTGGCGGGCCTGGCGGTGGCCGCGGGCCTCCCCGGCCGCGTGGATGCTATGGGCATCGTGGGCGGGGTCGTGCCACGGCAGGCGTTCGACGACCCCGTAGTACGCGAGGTGGGCGACGACCTGTTGCACACACTCGAGTTGGCCGATGTTCTGCTGTTCGGAGAGCTGGGCGAGACGTTGGCACCCCCTGCTCGCGCCCTACCCCTGCGACCGGGCGCTGGCCCTGGAGCACCAGACCGAGCATCGCCACGCTGCCAACGCACGGGAGTTGGCGACCGTCGCTGGTGGTGCCGAGCGGATGGCCGACGCCCTGGTCGAGGCCGTCCGCCCGGGTCTGGCGGGCGTCGCCGCCGACGTCGAGGCCCAGGCGCGGCGCTTGGACGTCGACCTGGCGACCATCACGTACCCGGTGCTCCTGTGGTACGGGACCGACGATCCCGTCACCCCTCCGGCGTACGGCGAGTGGTACGCGCGCCATCTCCCGAACGCCAGTCTCGAGGTCGTCCCGGGCGCCGCCCACTACCTGCTGTTCACGCGCTAGGTCGACATCCTCGACACCCTGGTGGCGGCCCACGGCCCGTGACGTAGCTTGCGGCCATGCCCCGACTGCGCCAGGTTCCCCGTGACGAGGCGGCGGCTCCCATCGTCACCGCCATGTACGACTTCATGTTCGGCGCCGGCCGCGACCCGGTGGCGGATCCCGGCACCGCTACCGGCACACCCGGCGACTGGTGGACCACCTTCGCCCTCGTCCCCGACGTGCTCGAGCACTGCGTCGCCGGCTTCGCCCTGTACCGGTCTCCGCAGCGGCGCCTGCCCGCCGAGCTGCGGGAGCTGGGGCAGATCCGTGCGGGCTGGGCTCGCGGCAGCCAGTTCGTGTTCTCGCAGCACTGCAAGTCGTGCCGGGCGCTGGGCATGGCCGAGGAGAAGATCGCCGCCATCCCCGCGTGGCCCGTGGCCGACTGCTGGTCACCCGCCGAGCGAGCGGTCCTGGCCTACACCGATGCGCTGGTGCTCGATGCCGGCCGGGTCCCGGAGGGTGTCTTCGACGCGCTGCGGGCCCACCTGGGCGACGAGCAGATCCTCGAGCTGACGTACATCACGTGCCTCTACGAGATGCACGCCACGATGAGCCGCGCCCTCCGCACGGAGTGGGACGACCGCGACGATCCCGTGGTCGAAGTGCCCGGTCCCCACGCATCGCTGGCACCCGACGTGGGTGTGGAGCCCGATCGGACGGCCAGCGATTCGGGAGAGAGGTCCTGAAAGAGCGACGATGGGCTTGCCGCAGCCCTGTCGCGAACATATGTTCGTGACTTGGGGGGCGACTGGCGAGACGGCTTCGAGTTCGCTAACCGGGCACCCGACCCCGAGCCCGAAGGCCCGGGACTGGTGTGGCGAGAGACGGGCCGGCACCACTGGTCCGGCTCCTGCGGGAGCCAGCCCCGAGGCACCGTCATGCTCGAATCGTCGGGCCTATGGCTTGCCTACGTGCGGCTCGACGAACCTTCGGGCCTGTCGCCGATCACGACCGTGGGCCGTTCGCGACCGTGGAGGAAGCACTGTTGTCCACCGACGAGATCTGGATCCCCAGGTGACGAATCCCCCCGAGGCGCCCATCAGCGAGCTGGTTGCGAAGATCGAGACACCGCCGGGACCCACCAGCAGCCCGACGACGATGAGGACGATGCCAAGGCCGATCTGGCCTTGTAGGAGTTGGACGACGCCGACGATCACGAGGATGACGGCGATGATCCACAGGATGGTTGTCATGGCGGTGCACGTACCCGGTTCTCGCTGGCCGCATACTCGGCGCGCCGCTCCCCGTCACTCGCACTTGTGACGAGTGTGATCCTCGCGTCCACGATGGACTGGAGTGGGGAGCGACCCCTCCTGGCCTGCTAGGTAGGCGTCCACTCGGCGCGGAGGTGCTTGATCCCGTTGATGAACCCCGAGCGCAGCCGGTCCGGCTCGCCGACCGAATGGATGTCCGGCATCCTGCGCAGCAGCTCGCGGAACATCACCGAGATCTCCCGCCGGGCGAGGTGGGCGCCGAGGCAGAAGTGGGGGCCCGGGCCGCCGAACCCGATGTGATCGTTGGGCGTCCTGCCGATGTCGAAGGTGTGCGGGTCGGCGAAGACCGCCTCGTCCCGGTTGCCCGACCAGTACCAGAGCACGACCTTCTCACCCTCGGAGAACTCGTGCTCGCCCAGCCGAGCCCCGTCGGTGGTGACGGTTCGCCGGAAGTGGATGACCGGCGATGCCCAGCGAACGATCTCCTCGACGGCGGTCGCGGACATGCCGTCGATGTCGGCCAGCCAGCGTGCCTTCTGCTCGGGGTGCTCGGTCAGCGTCCACAGGCCGTGCGCGATGGCGTTGCGCGTGGTCTCGTTGCCGGCCACGACCAGCAGGATGAAGAACGACGCCAACTCCTGGGGGGTCAGATGCTCGCCGTCGACCTCGCTGGTGACCAGCGCGGTGACGAGGTCGTTACGGGGATCGTGTTGCCGGGCCTCGCCCATCTCCTGCACCATCTGCGCCAGCTCGGCCCCCGCCGTGAGGATGGCGCCGGTCACCGCCGGTGCATCCTCGATGTCACCCACGTACTCGGGGTCGGTGAAGCCGAGGATGATGTTGGTGCGGTCGAAGATGAACTGCTCCTGGCTGCGCGGGATTCCCATCATGTCGACGATGATCCGCAGGGGCAGGCGGGCGGCGACTTCCGTCACGAAGTCGCATTCGCCCTGCTCGATGAGCTCGTCGACGATGCCGGCGGCCACGCCCTCGACGTCCGCCCGCATGGTCTCGAGCTGGCGCGGCGTGAAGCCCCGGGACACGATGCGGCGCATCCGGCTGTGGCGCGGATCGTCCATGTTGATCATCGAGCCGAAGAACTCGAGGAATTCTGGCGGGAGATCGGCGATGTTCGTGCCCTGGCCCGAGCAGAACAGCTCGGGCTGGCGGCTGACCTCGACGATGTCGGCGTAGCGGGTGACCGACCAGTAGGGCGACTCGGGCATGCCGAGATGTGGCAGCGCCTCCAGGACCATCGGAGCCAAGGGACGTTCGTCCCGCAGCGCTGCGAACGCGGCCTCGCGCTCGGCCAGCGGCCGGGTCCACCAGTCCAGGTCGGAGAGGTCGATGGAGTCGACGTTGGGAGCCGTTGCGCTCATGCCGAAACTCTAGGGCGCACGGGCCGCAGATCTCCCGGCGCGAGCCGTTCCCGACCTCAGGCCGACGCCAGCGCCCGCTCGACCGCCGCCACCGAGCGGTCGACATCTTCCTCCGTCGTCTGCCAATTGACCACGGAGATGCGCATCGCCGCGCGACCCCGCCAGGTGGTGCCGCTCATCCAGCACTCACCCGACTCCTGCACCGCGTCGACGACACCCCGGGTGACGGCGTCGTCGGCCGCGGGATCGGCGTCCCCGGTTCCCGAACCGGCCCGAAACCGCACGAGCACCTGGTCGAGGGTGACGTCGTTGAGGACCTCCGCCCGGTCGATCCGGTCCAGCCGCTCGGCGAACTGGCGGGCGCGAGCGCAACAGCCCTCCACCAGTTGGGCAACCCCACTGCGACCGAGCGACTGGAGCGCGGCGTACACCGCGAATCCGCGGGCCCGACGCGAGAACTCGGGATTCCAGTCGACCTGGTCACGGGCGGCAGCGGGATCGTCGTCGGCGTGCACGAGGTAGGCGGCGCGGACGCCCATGGCGCTCCGGTGGGCATCTGAGTCCGCGCAGGCGACGAAGCCGGAGTCGTAGGGGACGTTGAGCCACTTGTGGAAGTCGGTCGCCCAGGAGTCGGCCCGCTCGATCCCTGCCAACGCAGGGCGCAACGACGGACTGGCGGCCGCCCACAACCCGAACGCGCCGTCCACGTGCACCCAGGCCCCGGCGGCGTGGGCGACGTCGCAGATCTCGGCGAGCGGGTCGATGGCTCCGGTGTTCACCTCGCCGGCCTGCGTGCACACGATGGTGGGCGTCGGCTGGTCACCGGCGCGGTCGTCGAGCGCAGCCGCGAGGGCAGCGACGGAGAGCCGAGCCTCCGGCCCGGTGGATATGACGACGGCGGCGTCGGTGCCGAGGCCGAGGTACCGGAGCGCCCGGTCGATCGTGGCGTGCCGGAGGTCGCTGGTCACCACCCTGACGGCCGGAGCCCCGGACAGCCCACGCGCCTCGACGTCCCACCCCTGCCGGGCGAGAACGGCGTGGCGGGCCGCAGCCAAGGCGGTGAAGTTGGCCATCTGGCCCCCTGTGACGAAGCCGAACGAGGCCGACGAAGGCAGACCCAACAGGTCGAGCACCCAGCGCCCGGCGACCTCCTCGACCACCGCCGCGGGCGGACCGCAGGCGTACAGGCCGGCGTTCTGATCCCAGGTGGCGGCCAACCAGTCGGCCGCCAGGGCAGCCGGAAGGGCACCCCCGATCACGAAGCCGAAGTAGCGGGGCGAGCCGGTGGCCACCAGACCGGGCTCGGCGCCTTCGGCCAGGTCGTGCACCACCTTGGCGGGATCGACCGCCTCGTCGGGCAGGGGAACGGCCAGCGCCTTCCGGAGCTCGTCGACCGTCGCCTGCTCGGCCACCGGCCGGTCGGGCAGGCCCGCGAGGTAGTCCCTGGCGTGGTCGATGGCGGCGCCGAGCGCGGCGTCCCAGGCGCTGCCGGCGGGGCGGGATCGTGGGCCGAGCTCCTCGGCGTGGTCGGTCACCTGGACGAGTCTGGCGCGAGACCCTGTCTGTCACACCCCCTGCGTAAGGTCCGGTCATGGCCACGTGGACGGAGTTCTCCGACGAGGCACCCGAGATCGCCGGGTTGGCCGAACGACGCTTGGTGGCGACCGGGCTGATGATGCTGGCGACCCTGCGGAGCGACGGCTTCCCGCGCATCAGCCCCGTGGAGCCCGTCATCGCCGACGATCGGCTCGTGCTGCACGACGGCAAGCTGTGGCTGGGGATGATGGTCGACTCCACCAAGTCGCGCGACCTCCGGCGCGACGGCCGATGCGGCCTGCACACCGCCACGGCCGACAAGCAGGTGAGCCAGGGCGACGTGAAGTTGTGGGGCACCGCCAGCGCCGTGACCGACCACGACACACTGGCCCGGTTCTCCGACGACATCTTCGAGTCGGTGGGCTTCCGGTTCGAGGTTGGATCGTTCGACGCGTTCGACGTCGACCTGTTGGGTGCGTCGTCGGTCTCGGTGGGCGACGACGTGATGTACGTAAAGACCTGGAAGCCGGGGAAGGGGGTCGCCGTGATCGAGAAACGCGACTGAGTGGGCCCGCGCGATGGGCGAGCCGCCGTCAGCGCGGGCGTGCGGGGCGCAGCAGCACCTCTTGGCTGACCGTCGCCAGGTGAGCGCCGCCGGCGGTGAACACGTGACCGACGCTGACGCCGCGGGAGCTCATCAGCCCGTGACTGGTGGCCGCGTGCACGTGCCAGTCGTCGACCTCGAGCGCGCGATGGAACCAGATCGCGTGGTCGAGGCTGGCCGAGAAGAACTGCCGGTCCGCCGTCGCATAGCGGTCCCAACCGGGCATGAGCGAGACCACGGCCTCGGTCGGGAAGTCGTCGGAGATGTAGGCGAGCGCGCACGCCTGTAGTGCCGGGTCGTCACCGATCGGTTTGGCCAGCCGGGCCCACGCCCTCACCTCACCCCGCTGCCGCGGCGCCACGCGCCGCTCGAAGATCTCGCTCCAACTGTCGTCGGTCAGCTCAGCGGGCGGGGCTATTTCGGGCATGGCCGCGGTCTGTACCTCCGGACCGGGCTCGTCGACCGGGTACGACGCCTCCAGGTCGAGGATCACGCCCACCGACTGGCGCGCCGTCACCCGGCGGGTGCAGAAGGACCGGCCATTGCGCACGCGGTCGACCTCGAACCGGATCGGTTCGGTGTGGTCGCCGGACCGGATGAAGTAGGCGTGCAGGGAGTGCACGCGATAGCCGGGATCGACCGTGAACGTCGCGGCCCGCAGTGCCTGGGCAACGATCTGGCCGCCGAACAACCCACCCCACGGATAGCGGGGCCCCGCACCCACCCACACGTCCGTGCCGTGCGGTTCGAGGGCCATCATCGTCACGAAGTCCACCGCGGCAGAGTCTCGGCGCTGGCGTGCCGAGGGTGCCAACCTCGCTGCCGGCGACGAGCGAACGATGCATCCCGGCCATCCGACCGATCGCGAGCGGCACGGACCCCTTCCGGCGCGATACACCATCGGGCCGTGCCGACGGTGTACCCGATCCTCGCCTCCATCCCCAGCCCCAGCGACAATGCCATCAGCATCGGCGGTCTGGAGCTGCGTGCCTACGGCCTCGCCATCGCCCTGGGTGTCATCGCCGCCGTGTGGATCTCCCGCCGCCGATGGGCGGCCCGGGGCGGCGATCCCGACGACATCAGCCGGATCGCCCTGTGGGCGGTCCTCGCCGGGCTGATCGGGGCCCGGCTGTACCACGTGCTCACCGACCTGCACCGATTCGAGGGCCGCTGGCACCATGCGTTCGCCGTGTGGGAGGGCGGCCTCGGCATCCCCGGCGGGCTGATCGCGGGCGTCGGGGCCGGCGCCTACATCGCCCATCGTCGCGGCCTGCCCGTGCCCCAGCTGCTCGACGTCGTCGCCCCCGCTCTGCCCGTGGCCCAGGCGATCGGGCGACTCGGCAACTGGTTCAACCAGGAGCTGTTCGGTCGGCCCACCGATCTGCCCTGGGGACTGGAGATCGACCCGGAGCACCGGCCGGCGGGCTACCTCGACGTGGCCACGTTCCATCCCACGTTCCTCTACGAGGCGCTGTGGAATCTGGCGCTCGCAGGTGGGCTGGTGCTGTGGGAGCGGCACCACCCGGCCCGCCCCGGCCGCCTGTTCGCGCTCTACGTCGCGGGATACGCCGTAGGACGGACGTGGGTCGAGGCGTTGCGGATCGACCCGGCGACGCACCTGTTCGGCGTGCGCTGGAACATCTGGATGAGCGCCATCGCCTTCTTCGCAGCGATCGGCTGGCTGGTCTTCGACTCGTGGTGGGCGCGTAGGAAGACCGAGGGTGAGCCCAGCGTGGCGGCGGCCACGGTCACCGATCGGGAAGTGGCGGAGCAACCCGCCGAAAACGACGCCGGCACCAGCGAGACACCCGCCGACACGACCACCGACACCACCGGCGACGCCGTCGAGCCACCCGACACCGAGACCGCCGACACGGCCGAGCCACCCGACACCGAGACCGCCGAGACCGCCGAGCCACCCGACACCGAGACCGCCGAGACCGCCGAGCCACCCGACACCGAGACCGCCGAGACCGCCGAGCCACCCGACACCGAAACCCACGACACCGCCGAGCCACCCGACACCGAAACCCACGACACCGCCGAGCCACCCGCCGAAGATCCCGGCACCAGCGATACACCCGCCGACGCGGCCACCGACACCACCGATCCCGGCCCGGACACCGACGCCACCACCGAGACCGCCGACCACGAGACGCGCCAACCCACCGATCCCGGCCCGGACACCGACGCCACCACCGAGACCGCCGACCACGAGACGCGCCAACCCACCGATCCCGGCCCGGACACCGACGCCACCACCGAGACGGCCGACGAGGAGGCTGCGACCTAACCGGACCCGGAGGGCACGGCCGGTGCCGGCGCGGCCGTCTTGCCGGCGTGCGCCACGATGGGGGCGTGCGCTTCGCCGACGTCGTCGCCACCACAGCCGAGGTCACGGCCACGCGGGCACGCTCGCGCAAGGTGGCGGCCCTCGCCGACCTGTTCGCCCGCCTCGACGCGGCCGAGCTGCCGGTCGTGGTGGCAATCCTGACCGGGACCCCTCGTCAGGGCCGGATCGGCATCGGCTGGCGCACCGTCGCCGCCGTCGAGGCGCCACCGTCACCCGAGCCCCAGCTCGAGGTCGGCGACATCGACGCCACGCTCGACCGGCTCGACTCCCTCCGGGGTGCCGGGTCCCAGGCGGCCCGGGCCGCCGAGCTCCGCTCGCTGCTCGGCCGGGCCACCGAGGACGAGCAGGACCTGCTCCGCCGGCTGCTCGTGGGCGAGCTGCGCCATGGCGCCCTGGACGGCCTGGTCACCGACGCGCTCGCCAAGGCCTCGGGCGTGCAGCTGGCCACGATGCGGCGCGCCGCGATGCTGGCCGGCGACCTGCCGGCCGTGGCCACCATCGCGCTGACAGAAGGCGAGGCCGGCCTCGATGCCATCGGACTGACGCTGCTCCGCCCGGTCCAGCCGATGCTCGCCCAGACCGCCACCGACGTGACCGAAGCGTTGGCGCTGGCCACCTCCGGCAACGGCGGCGACGCCGGCTCGACCCGCGACGCTTCCGTCGAGTGGAAGCTCGACGGCGCCCGCATCCAGGTGCACCGCGTCGGCGACGACGTCAGGATCTACACCCGCAACCTGAACGATGTGTCCGCCCGCCTGCCCGGCATCGTCGACCTGGCCCGATCGTTGCCGGCCCGAAGCTTCCTACTCGACGGTGAGGCCATCGGCGTCGGCGAGGACGAGCTACCCCAGATGTTCCAGGACACCATGAGCCAGTTCGGCCGCCAGGCCGACGGTGCCGGCGCCGGCCTGGCGGCCCGGTTCTTCGACATCCTCCACCTCGACGGCGATGACCTCATCGACCGGCCGCTCCGCGATCGGCTGGCGACCCTTGAAGACCTGGCTGGGCCCTGGCGTATCCCCGGCATCATCACCGCTGACCCTGCGGAGGCCCAACGGGTGCTCGACGAGGCCCTGGCGGCGGGGCACGAGGGCGTGATGGTCAAGGACGCCGACTCCGCCTACGAGGCCGGGCGCCGCGGCGGGGCGTGGCGCAAGGTCAAGCCCGTCCACACCCTCGACCTCGTCGTCATCGCCGTCGAGTGGGGCAGCGGCCGGCGGCAGGGCTGGCTCTCCAACCTGCACCTCGGCGCCCGGGACCCCGAAGCCCCGCGCGAGTTCGTGATGGTGGGCAAGACGTTCAAGGGTCTCACCGACGAGCTGCTCGCCTGGCAGACCGAGCGGTTCCTCGAACTCGAGACCCACCGGACCGACCACGTGTTGTTCGTCCGGCCCGAGCTGGTGGTCGAGATCGCGCTCGACGGGGTGCAGTCCTCGACCCGCTACGCCGGCGGTGTCGCCCTGCGGTTCGCCCGGGTGCGGCGCTACCGGGCCGACAAGTCACCGGCCGAGGCCGACACGATCGATGCCGTCCGGGCGATGCTCCCCGGCCGCACGATCATTTCCTAACCTCGTGGCGATGGCACGAGAGGTACGCGGGGTGGTCGCCCGAGGCAAGGGCGAGCCGGTCGAGCTGACCGTCGTCGTGGTGCCCGACCCGGGGCCGGGCGAGGCGCTGGTCGCCGTCCAAGCCTGCGGCGTCTGCCACACCGACCTGCACTACCGCGAGGGCGGCATCAACGACCACTTCCCCTTCCTGCTGGGCCATGAGGCGGCCGGCCTGGTCGAGGCCGTCGGCGACGGGGTCGACGAGGTGGCCCCGGGCGACTTCGTGGTCCTCAACTGGCGGGCGGTGTGCGGCCAGTGCCGCGCCTGCCGCAGGGGCACGCCACACCTCTGCTTCGCCACCCACAACGCCGCCCAGCGGATGACGCTCACCGACGGCACGACCCTGTCGCCGGCGCTGGGCATCGGTGCCTTCGCGGACAAGACCCTGGTGGCCGCCGGGCAGTGCACGCCCGTCGACCCGGCGGTGCCGCCCGAGATCGCCGGGCTGCTCGGATGCGGCGTGATGGCCGGCTTGGGCGCCGCCATGCTCACCGGCAACGTGCGGCGCGGCGACTCGGTGGCCGTGTTCGGCTGCGGCGGCGTCGGCGACGCCGCCATCGCCGGCGCCAAGTTGGCGGGCGCCTCCACGATCGTGGCCGTCGACCTCGATGACCGGAAGCTGGAGTGGGCCCGGGGCTTCGGCGCGACCCACACGGTGAACGCCGCCCGCGTCGATCCCGTCGAGGCCGTGCGCGAGGCCACCGGCGGCTTCGGCACCGATGTGTGCATCGAGGCGGTCGGCGACCCCACGGTGCTGGAACAGGCGTTCTACGCCCGCGACCTGGCCGGGACCGTGGTGCAGGTGGGGGTGCCCACGCCCGACATGCGCTTCCCAGACATCCCGATGATCGAGTTCTTCGGACGCGGCGGCGCGCTCAAGCCCAGCTGGTACGGCGACTGCCTGCCCTCGCGGGACTTCCCGGTCCTCGTCGACCTCCACCTCCAAGGACGTCTGCCCCCCGACGCCTTCGTGAGCGAGACCATCGGGCTCGGTGGGATCGAGGACGCCTTCCACAGGATGCAGCGGGGCGAAGTGCTGCGCAGCGTCGTCCTGCTGGACGACGCCGAGGCCGCCGCTGCCGACGCCGCGGCGGTCGAGGCCGTGACGCCCGGCGAGCCGGGCGCACCGTGAGTTCCCCCTGCCAGGGCCCTATGCCCAGTCGGACGAGAGGTCTCGCTTGAGTGATTCGGCGAAGCCGGTCAGGGCGCCCAGCAGCTCCTCGGAGCTGAACGGCTCACCGGCGTTGCGGACCCCCCAGACGACATCGCCGTCGACGTCGCGGGACTTCACCAGCATCCACACGCTGACCGGCTCGTCGCCCTCGACCAGCGGCTCGTCGGTGGTGGCTGCGATCAGCTCGGCGAGCTGCTGGGGGGTGGTGCCTGTGCCGGCATCCGGCTGATCAGTGTCCGTCATGCGCCCTTGCTTAGCGCAGCTGACAGGCGTGGCAGAACGCAGGATCCGCTCGGTGGTGCGGCAGACTCAGGGCCATGATCGCGATGCCGTCCTTGGGCCAGGTGCCGCTCATCGGCGGCGCGCTGCAGCAGCAGCTCCTGGCCCCGATCGTCCGGACGCTGGCGGCCGACCGCCTGCCGTTCGAGCAGTACACCGATCCGCCGGGGGACCCCGGGCTGTTCGGCCCTGGCAGCGTGACGTGGCGCGTGCACGCGGACCCGTCGATGCTCATCGGCGGGCTGGCCGCACTGTTGCTCCAGACCCTCCATCCGCTTGCCATGGCCGGCATCGCCGAGCACTCCAACTACCGCGAGGACCCGCTCGGCCGGCTGGGCCGCACCGGCTCGTTCGTCACCGGCACGACCTACGGTTCGACCGAGACCGCGGAGCGGTTCATCAAGCTGATCAAGGGCACCCACCGCAAGGTGCGTGGCACCGCCCCGGACGGGCGTCCGTATTCGGCCTCCGACCCCGGCCTCGTCGCCTGGGTGCATGTCACCGAGGTCTTCAGCTTCCTGCGGGCGCACCAGCGGTTCGTGCCCTTCCCGGTACGGGGCGACCGGGCCGACCGCTACTACCACGAGATGGCGACGATCGCCGAGCGGCTGGGGGCCGGCGAGGTGCCCCGCACGCGGGTGGCGATGCGCGCCTACCTCCGCGGGATGCGGCCCCAGCTCGAGGTGGGCGAGCAGGCGCTCGACGCCGTGCGGTTCCTGACCACCCCGGGGCGTGATCCTCGCAACACGCTGCTGTCAGGCGCCCACCAGGTGGTGATCCAGGCATCCGTGGGGCTCCTGCCGGCATGGGCGCGCGAGATGCTGGAACTGCGTCACCCCACGCTGGTCGACTGGGCGACGGTCCTGCCGGCCACCCACCTGCTCATGGGCACGTTGAGGTTCGCCGGCGGGCCACCATTGGCGCTCATCCAGGCGCGGCGCCGCTGCGCCTCCGAGCCGCCGACCTCGCCGATCCCCTTCCGCGTCAGCTGCCGGTGAAGTGCGGCTCACGCTTCTCGAGAAAGGCTCGGGGACCCTCCCGGGCATCGTTCGACGACACCACCGCCATGCCCAGCTCGGACTCGCGGGCGTAGGCCTCGGGCTCGGGAACGGTGTCGGCCGCCAGCACCGACGCCTTGATGTTGCGCACGGCGAGCGGGCCGTTGCGGGCGATCCGTGCTGCGATCTCGCGTGCTCGCTCCAGAGCGGTGCCGTCCGGGACCACGTGACCCACGAGACCCACCTCGTAGGCGCGCCGGCCCGAGATCGGCTCGCCGGTGATGAGCATCTCCATGGCGACCGTCCAGGGGATCTGCCGCGGCAGCCGCACCGTCGATCCCGCCATCGGGAACAGTCCCCGCTGCACCTCGCTCACGGCGATCCGGGCCCCCTCGGCCGCCACCCGCACGTCGAGCGCCTGGAGGATCTCGATGCCGCCGGCGTAGCAGTAGCCCTCCACGGCGGCGATGATCGGCGTGGCCGGCCGATGCTCCTTGAGGAAGCCCTTGTAGATGAGGCTCACATCGGCCCGGATGCGCTCCTCGAACTCGTCCTCGGCGGGCTTGCCCGCGATCATGGCCCCCACCAGCCGATCGAGGTCGGCGCCCGCCGAGAAGTTGCCGCCGGCGCCGGTCATGATCGCCACCCGCACGCCGTCGTCGGCGTCGATCATGTCCCAGGCGTCGCACAGTCGGCACAGCATCTCGGCGTTGAAGGCGTTGCGCTTGTGGGGACGGTTGAGGGTCAGGGTGACCACGGAACCGTCTCGTTCCACGAGCACCGCGGGTTCTGGCGTTTCTGACATAGCGTCAGGTTCTAGCCGAGTGTGGCGGCCCATCGCGCTGTTGACGCTGTCTAGACGGTATCGACCGAGACGACCCCCTCGCCGACCTTCACCGGCTGTCGCTCGAGCTGTCGCTGGGGCCGGACGCTGGCGCCCCCTCACAGATGGCTCGGACGAGCGCCACCAGCTCCTCGCCGTAGGCCGCCAGCTTGGCCGGCCCGATGCCGGGACAGGCGGCCAACGCCGCCGGACCGGTGGGCCGGCGCTCGGCGATGGCCACCAGGTGTCGGTCGTGGATCACGACGAACGCCGGCACCCCGTCGGCCCGGCTCCGCTCGCGCCGCCACTCGCGGAGCGCCGCCTCGACGCGGGTCGCCTCGGGATCGGACGCGACGGCCTGGCGCGTGGGCTCGGCCGGCCGCCGGCGAGCAGGACCGGGCGGCTCGCCGCCCGTCGGCTCGGCTTCCACCTCGGCCGGGGTGGCGTCGTCGTCGAGCTCGGCCAGGAACGGGGACGGGCGAGACGCGTCCGCCAGCACCGCCACCTCGTCGATGGCCCGAGTGATGGCCACGTGGAACACCCGGCGCTCCTCCTCGAGCGCCGCCAGACCGTGCGAGAGCCGATGGGGCATGATCCCGTCGGTCGCGCCGAAGACCACGACCCGCCGCCATTCCCTGCCCTTGACCCGGTGGATGGTCGAGAGCACGACGCCGTCGTCGTCGGCGGGCCGGGTCAGCGCGGCACGCAGCCACGGTTCGAACCCGCCGAGATCGGGGTGGAGATCTGCCACCTGCAGCAGGGCCTCGAGGTCGTCGCGGTGGGACTCTCCGGCCACGCCGGTGACGTCGAGCAGGTCGACGGCCTGGCCCAGGCCGACGGCATCGCGGACGTGCTCGAGGACGCTGCGGGTGCCGCCGGAGCCTGTCAGGGCGGCGAGCTCGGCCAGGTCGCCGGCCAAGCCGTGGACCTTCCCGGCCACCTTGACGTCATCGATGCGGTCGGCTGCCCGCTGCACGTCGTCGACCGAGCGACACCGGCTGAACCAACGCTCGATCCAGTTGGGCAGGCCTCGGCTGGGGCGCCGGTACACCTCGATGAGGTCGCGAGGATCGACGCGGTCGCCGTCGGCCGCGATCCGCAGGTAGGCGAGCCCGGCGCGCAGACCGGTGCGGCTCAGCACATCGGGTCGCAGGATCGAGGTGATGGGCACCCCCGCATCCACCAGCGCCACATGGGGGGCGAGCAGTAGCGATCCGACCCGGCTGAGCACCGCGGTGTCGCCGGGCTGCGCCGCGCCGTCGTCGGCCAGCCATGCCCGTACCACGTCGACCAGCTCGGTCGCACCCGCCTGCGGGACGTGGCGCCGCACCCGGAACGCCGTGGGGCCGGCGGCCTCGTCGACCACCGCAGGGCCGGTGCGCCCGGCCCGGATCCGCTTGGTGACCCGCACGCGGTTACGGGTCAGGAGATGGCGGGCGGCATCGACGACGGCCGGCGGGCAGCGGTAGTTGACCTCGAGGGCGTGCTCGGTGGCTGCGGGGAAATAGCGGCCGAACTCGGTGAGGAACCGTGGCGATGCCCCGGCGTGCCGGTAGATCACCTGGTCGTCGTCGCCGACCCCGAACACGTCGAAGCGCGGGGTCGACAGCAGACGGAGGAGCAGCACGTGCGCAGGTGTGAGGTCCTGGAACTCGTCGACCAGGAGATGCCGGTGGCGAGACTGCTGTGCCCGCCGGAACGCACCATCACCCAGCAGCAGCTCGATGGCCAGCAGGACCTGCTCGTCGAAGTCGATGACGCCCCGGCGGCGGAGCTCGGCGCGGTAGGCGGGGAACGCGTCGGCGAGCCCGGGCACATCGCCGCGCTCGTCCTCGACGTCGATCGGGTCGCGCAACCCCAGGCGCACGGCCGACAGGCCGTCGATGTAGGGCGCCAGAGGGTCGGTGTTGAGGCGCCGGGCCCCGCGGGGAACCAGGGGCTCCAGCAGTCGGCGGACCTCGCGTACGTCGAGCACCTCGGGCCGGCGGCCGAGGCCCGCGGCAACGAGCTCGTAGCCGAGGGCGTTGAGGGTGAGGATGCGGGCGCCGACCCCCGGCGTGCGGGCGACCATCTCGTCGCGGGCCTTGCGGTTGTAGGCCACCGCCACCACGCCCTCGGGCTCGTAGCCGCGCGCGACGACGAGGTGTCGTAGCCGTTCGGTGAGCACCCGGGTCTTGCCCGACCCCGCCGGGGCGATGACACGGGCCGGACCGGCACCGTGGTTCACGGCCTCGGACTGGTCCGGCGCGAGCCGGCCATCGGGGAGGCCGCCGGCGCCGGCGCGGACCGGTGTGAGACGCCCCCAGTCGATCGACTCGGCGTGGACAACCGCCGCCCCGCCCACGTCTCGAGGGCCGAGGTCGCCCCGCGGTCCACCATCGATCCATGCCGGCGTGCCGTCGGGCAGCACCACGTCGGCGGCGGTGGCGGCATCGATTGCGTCGCCGTGGGGAGGTGCGGCGCCGAGACGCTGCGCCTTGCGTCCCCACCACCACACCGGGTCGCCGTCGCGACCGTCGTAGGTGTTGGCCCACACCAGGAAGTGGAGCCGGTCGTGCCACAGCTCGAACCCGGGGCCCAACCGCCACGGTTCGGCCACCTCGATGTCGGCCGCCTCCCGGAACCGGGCGGGATCGACGGCCAACCTCACCACGACGGGCCGCCGGCCGGCCCACGCCTCGTGCAGGACGGCGACGACACCGGCGGTATCGGCGAACGCGTGCTCGTCGACGAGGACCTCCGGGGCGGTCGCCCACGGCTCGGGCACCGGATCACCGGCGTTGGCGACGACGCCGCGACCGAGGGCGGCCGGAGGGCTCACGAGCATGCCGGCCAGGCTAGGCAGCGCCAGTGACAGCGAAGGGGGGGCGGGTCAGTCGCCGCCGGTCTCGCCCGCCTCGGCGATGTCGGCCGGGACGCTGGCGGGGTCGATCTCGATGTCGTAGCCGTTCCGCTCGGCCAGTGCCCGGTACTCGTTGATCTCGCCGGCCTGGTTACGGGCGATGCGGGCGGCCAGCTCCCGCACGTCGTCGTCACCTGCGTTGCGGAACGCGTACTCGGCCATGTGCAGCCCGCCCCGGTGGTGGAAGGCCATGAGGTCCAGGAACTGGGCGTCCAGCTCGGCGCCGCTGGCGTCCTGCAGCTGGTCCAGCTGCCCCTCGGTGAGCAGACCGGGCATCCGTTCGACCGGCACGGGCATGTCCATCCAGGCCATCGCCTGGTCGGAGCGGTCGCTACGGGAGTGGCCCCAATCGTCGAGCATCTGGCTCATCACGCCGATCTCGTATCCCTGGAAGACGAGGATCTCCCGGGCATAACTGCGCACGGTCGGGTCCTCGCCGTTGGCGACCACCAGCGTCGCCACGCCCAGGGCCTGATCGTGGTGGGTGAGCATGTCCTGAAGGAAGCCGACGTCGACCGAGCCCTCGCCCGGGGGGCGGTCACGGGCGACCACCATCCCGATGGCGATCCCCAGGAACACCAGCGCCGCCGCCAGGATCACCTGCTTGGCCCACCCCAGCCGGCGGGCCAGGTCGGCCTCGGCGTCTGCGACGTCGTCGGTGACCTCGCCCCGGTCGCCGTTCTCGGCCGCGACGACGGACCAGGGCTGCGCCTCCGTGGTCACCTCGTCGTCGTCCATGGCGCACCATGCTGGCACCTCATCGATCGGATTCCGCCCCCAGGCGGGTGGATCAGTCGGAGCGCTGATAGCGCCAGCCGGCTGGATCCATGACCAG
Organism: Acidimicrobiales bacterium; assembly: GCA_050744525.1. GTDB lineage: Bacteria > Actinomycetota > Acidimicrobiia > Acidimicrobiales > VFJN01 > DASQUK01. The sequence continues at coordinate 22,353 of JBOGHG010000004.1, forward strand.
GCGGTGGCGGGGCCCGGCGGCCGTGAGGTCACCCGAGTCGTAGCCGGCGTCCGGGGTCCAGACGGCAACGAGGACGCCGTCGTCGTCGACCATGTGGGTTCTGAAGCGCTCGAGATCATGGGCCCGGGCGTCGGCGAGGGCGGCCGCCGTGTCGGGCAGGTCGCCGAGACGGTCGAGGGTGATCCACGTGGGCGGCACCATCTTGATCTCCCCGGCCCGGTGGCGGCCGAGGGCGGCGGACGGGGTGGTCCAGACGTGGTCCCCGATCTCACCGCCGTCGACGATCACCTCGGCGGCACCCGGCGGCAGCGCGGCGAGGAAGAACCAGGTGGAAAACCGCCGGGGCGCCTCGGGCGGCGGGAACCAGTGGGCGAAGGGCAGCAACTCGGTGGCGTCGAGCAGCAGCCCGGTCTCCTCCTGGGCCTCGCGCACCGCGGCGCGCCGCACTCCCTCGAACCCGTCGCCGTCGGCCGGCTCGACCCGGCCGCCCGGGAAGACCCACAGCCCGCCGAACGCCTGGCCCTTGGTCTTGCGCAGCATGAGGCACTCGAGCCCGTGCTCGCCGTCACGCACGAGGACCACGGTGGCGGCGTCGACCACGGGGGTGTCGCCGGTGCCGGTGAGGACGTCCTCCATCCCCAGCAGGATGTCAGGGTGAGTCGCTGGTCGCGCCATCGGCGCCCCGTCAGGCCGACGACGACACCATGTCCGCGACTGCGCCCGTGAGCCGGTCGAGCTCGGCATCGGTGGTGATGTAGTGGACAGAGGCGCGTACGAGCGGTGGGAGCCGGCGGCGCTCGGCGTCCAGCCTGGTCGACGACGGCCCCGAGACGGAGACGTTGATGCCCTGTCCACGCAGCCGGGACTGCACATCGGCGGCGGCGAGCCCGTCCACGGTGAAGGTCACGATCGCGCTGCGCTTCCGCCCGAGGTCGCGCACCCGGACGCCCGGGACCTCGGCGAGCCGGCCCCGCAGTGACTCGGCCACCATCCCCACCCGCTCGGCGATGGCGTCGAGCCCCCACGACCGGGCGTAGGCGACCGCCGCCCGCAAGCCGGCGACGCCGGCCAGGTTGGACTCCCAGTTCTCGAAGCGTCGGGCGTCCGGGCGCAGCTCGTAGTCGTCGGGGGCGACCCAGTCGGCGCCCAGCAGGTCGAGGAACGCCGGCTCGGCACCCATCCGATCGAGCCGCTCCAGCAGCGACCGGCGGACGTACAGGAAGCCGGTCCCGCGGGGCGCCCGCAGGAACTTGCGGCCCGTCGCCGACAGCAGGTCGCACCCGATCTCGTCGACGTCCACCGGCATCTGGCCAACCGACTGGCAGGCGTCGAGCAGGAACGGAGCTCCGGCCTCGCGGCACAGGGCACCCACCTCGGCGACGGGGTTGACCAGCCCGCCGTTGGTGGGGACCTGGGTCACCGCCACCAAGCCCACCGGCGCCCGTCCGTCGCCGAGCATGCGGGCCAGGGCTGGGAGCGACAGCTGCCCGTCCTCGTCGTCGGGGATGACCTCGATCGATACACCCCGGCGCCGTTCCGCCTGCAGGTAGCTGAGGTAGCTCGAGGCGTACTCCACGGTGCACGTGATGACCCGGTCGCCGGGCCGCAGCGGCAACGACCAGAACGCCTGGTGCCAGCCGAAGGTTGCGTTCTCCACCAGGGCGATCTCGTCGCGGTGCGCGCCGACGAGCGCCGCCACCTCGTCGTAGGTGGCTCGGCGGTCGGCCTCGCGGTCCGCGGCCAGCTCGTAGCCACCGGTCAGCGCCTCGGTCTGGAGCCACTCGATCTGGGCGTCGAGCACGGGCCGTGGCGCCAGGGAGGTGCCTGCGTGGTTCAGGTGGACGACCAGCTCGCACCCCGGTGTGTCGGCGCGGGCCCGGTCGAGGTCGATGGGAGCGGTGGGCATGTCAGCGGGCATATCGACATCATCCTGTGGGCGACAACGCGCGATGGGTGTGGAAAAGTTTGGACCGAGGCAAGGAGGTGGTCCTGTGCTGATCGAGCACATCCTCTACGGCAAGGGTCACGACGTGGCCACGATCGGTCCCGACGCCTCGGTCGCCGAGGCCGTGGCGCTCCTGCGGGAGCACAACGTCGGGGCGCTGGTCGTGGTGGGCGCCGAGGCGCGCATCGTCGGCATCCTTTCGGAGCGCGACATCGTGCGGGCCCTCGCCGAGGAGACGATCGGTCACACGTCGATCCTGGAGCGACAGGTATCCGACCTCATGACGAGCGAGGTGGCGACCTGCGGTTCGCGTTCATCGGTCAACGACCTCATGCGGGTCATGACCGACCGCCGCATCCGCCACGTGCCGGTCGTCGACGACGGCGGCCTCAACGGCATCGTGAGCATCGGCGACGTCGTCAAGTCCCGCATCGGCGAGCTCGAGACCGAAGCCGGCACGCTGCACGACTACCTCTCCTCGGGCCGCACCTGACGCCGCCGGCCAGCCGACCCTCAGATCAATACTCGATGCCCCTGAGGGCCGACATCCCCGCGTCGTAGGCGTGCTTCACCTTGCGCATCTCGGTCACGGTGTCGGCCACCGCCACCAGCTCGTCCGGTGCGTCGCGTCCGGTGGCCACCACGCTGGTGCGGGGTGCGCGGCGCCGAACCGTGTCGGCAACCTCGGACGCGTCGACCCAGCCGAAGTTCATCGGATAGGTGACCTCGTCGAGGATGAGCAGGTCGTAGTCGCCCGACGCCAGCATGGCGGCCGCCGCCTTCCAGGCCTCGCGGCCCAGCTCGGCGGTGCGTTCGAGGTCGGTCGACTCCCACGTGAAGCCGTCACCCAGCGTGTGCCACTCGATGCGGAGTTGGTCGGCGAGCTTCCGCTCACCGGTCTTCCACCTGCCGCCCTTGACGAACTGCACCACGCCGACCCGCCAGCCCCGGGCCCAGCCCCGGACCATCACGCCGAAGGCCGCCGACGACTTCCCCTTTCCGTGACCGGTGTTGACGACGACGATCGACTGGGCGCGGGCCATGGCGCGGAGACTAGGGGCAGCGCCTGTCCGCTGGGCCTCTAAAGTAGGCGAACAGGCAGGCTGGGAGGAGCTGCGGTCATGATCGGCGACGCACGGCGACCGGATCCGGCGCGGCGATTCCCCTTCTGCGCGGTGATCGGCCAGCCCGACGCGCAGCTGGCGCTGCTGCTGGCGGCCATCGATCCAGCCATCGGCGGTGTGCTGCTGCGCGGTGACAAGGGGTCGGCCCGCTCGACGCTCGCCCAGGGGCTCGCCGGCCTGCTACCGGGGGCGGCCCGGTTCGTCGACGTGTCGCTCGGCGTCACCGAGGACCGGGTGCTCGGCTCGCTGGACACCACCTCGGGACCGATCGACGGCGAGACCCAGTTCCGCGCCGGGTTGCTCGCCGCGGCCCACGGCGGCGTACTCCATCTGTCCGCCGTCAACCTGCTGCCCGAACATCTCGTCGAGGTCCTCCTCGACGTGGCGACCTCGGGTGTCAACCGGGTCGAGCGCAACGGCATCTGGCACGAGCATCCCGCCCACTTCGTGCTCGTGGCGTCGATGGACCCCGATGCCGGGGAGCTGCGGCCGCAGCTCCTCGACCGGTTCGGGATGTCGGTGGACGTCACGACACCGGCCGACCCGGCGGTCCGGTCCGAGGTGGTCCGCCGGCGGCTGACTCACGACTCGGGCGCGCTCGTGCACGGCCACGAGGGCGACATCGTGCTGCGTGCCCGCCTCGCGGCCGCCATGCCGGCCGACCTGCCCACGTCGGTGGTGGACCTCGCCTGCCACCTTGCCGCCGGTCTGGGCGCCGAGGGCCTCCGCGGCGATCTGGTGCTGTGCCGGGCGGCCGCCGCATTCGCCGGCTGGGAAGGACGCTCGATCACGACCGAGGCGGACCTCGAACGCGTGGCGCCGCTGGCATTGGCGCACCGGCGACGGCGACGCCCCTTCCACACACCTGCCCTCGCGCCCGGCGAGCTGGAACGGGCGCTCGCCGCCGCCCGGCAGGCGTTCGTGACCGTTGGCGACGGCGCGGCCGGCAGCAGCGCCGACGAGCCGACCGACCAGCCGAGCTCCGACGCTGACCGATCCTCGACCGCCACCGCCACCTCGGGCACCGCGAACGCCGCCGACGATTCCCCGCCTGCCGCAGCCGCCGACCAGGAGGGCGACACCGCCGCAGCCGCCGACCAGGAGGGCGACACCGGCGACACCGGCGAGGAGGGCGACACCGCCGCAGCCACCGACCAGGAGGGCGACACCGGCGAGGAGGGCGACACCGCCGCAGCCACCGACCAGGAGGGCGACACCGGCGACACCGGCGAGGAGGGCGACACCGCCGCAGCCACCGACCAGGAGGGCGACACCGGCGAGGCGCCGCCGCGCAGTCCCGTCGGAGCCGGACAGGACCGGATGGCGGCGCCCGCGGTCGACGCTGGGGAGCCGCCGCCGAGCGCAGGCGACGGTGGCGAGCTACCCGACCGCGCCGACGACGGCGCGGCGGAGCCACCGCCGCCGCCGGCGAGCACCGGCGAGCCAGCCGCCCAAGGGAGCTAGCCGTCGAGCTAGCCCGCGGCCGGTGCCAGGGCGACAGGGGGCGATGGCGGGCGGCCGGTGCGACGGGGAGCGGGCACCGGCCGCCCTCGAGGGGTGAAACGACCGTGTCGCGCACGGCCCGCCCGCGAGGACCGGTCACCCGCCAAGCGACCGGCCTCACGGCCGTGCGTGACACGGCCTGACCTTCATCCCGAGCCCAGGCGTGACCGCCTGGAGAGCGCTCGGGTAGCCGGTCGCAGTCGAACACGGGCCGATCAGCCGGGCGTTAGTCGCGCCCGCCGGCGCCGGTGACGACCCGGCCTCGTCACTAGAGTTGCGACCTGTGTCACGGCCCTACCGCTTCGCACCGCCCCGGCCGGGACGTCCGCTGATCCGGCGGTCCCTGCTGCTGCAGCGGATGCACCAGAGGTGGGAGCGACGCGTGACGGTGCTCGCAGCCGGGCCGGGATTCGGCAAGTCGTCGCTGCTCGTCCAAGCGATCGACGAGAATGCCCTGGCGCCCCGGGGCGACGACCACTGGCTCGGTTGCGATGCCGGCGATGGCGATCACCGGACCCTGGCCGACGGGCTGGCCAATGCCCTGCGCACCGACGTGCCCCGCGTCGACGAGCCGGGTGACGTGGGCCCCACCGAGCTCGGCGCCGCCTTGGCCGACACCGTCTGGGGCCACGCCCCCCGCCAGGTCTGCCTCGTGCTCGATGACGTGCACGAGGTCCCGACGGACTCACCGGCGGCCGCGCTCCTGTCCACGTTGGTCGACACGCTTCCCACCAACGGCCACCTGGTCCTCGCCGGCCGCCAGGAGCCGCCGGTTCCCCTGTCCCGCGTCGCGGCGCAGGGCTGGCTCGCTCGGATCGACGAGTCCGAGCTGGCGTTCGCGGACGACGAGCTCGAATCGTTCGCCCGCCTGCGCGAAGTGCCGTTGGACCGGGTGAACGATCTCGGGGGGTGGCCGGCGCTGGCCGAGCTGCGCACGCTCGGGCCGGGCCATGGTGTCGACGGCTTCCTGGCCGAGGAGGTGCTGGCGCACCTGTCGAACGACGAACGGCGGGCTGTGGCGGTGGTCGCCGCCATCGGGGGCGCCGACCAGCCGCTGCTCGACGCCGTCCTCGACCAGACCGTGGACCTCGCCGGCCTCGCAAGCCGCATCCCCCTGGTGACGAGCGACGACCGGGGCTGGCACGCCATCCATCCCTTGTGGTCCGAGCGTCTGAGCGCCGGGATCCTCGACCCCGAGACCCGGGCCGAGGCCCAGCGCCGGGCGGGGCGGGTGCTGGTCGGCCGCAACCTCCAGCAGGGCGCGGGACTACTGATCAGAGCCGGCGCCGACGAGGACCTACGGGCGGCCCTGCGGACCTCGTGCCGGGCGCACGCCCTCCCGGCCTCGGCCCAGGGGCTCGGCCGGCTGCACCGGGAGCTACCGGCGGCCGTGCGGTCGACCCCCGAGGGCGAGCTGCTGGCGGGCGTCGCCACCGCCGCGACCGACATCGACCGGGGCGTCGAGCTGCTCGAGTCGGCGGCGCAGCGCTTCGCCGGGCCCGAGGGGGACGGAGACCGCGACGCCCTCGGGCTGCTCAGCGCCGTCGAGCACCTGGCGATCTGCGCGCACTGGCGGGAGGACGTGGAGCTGCTGGAGCGGCTGCTGCCCTACGCCGATCAGCTCACCGGCATCCCCGAGGCGCAGGGACTGCTGGGCCTCGGCCAAGCCTTGTTGGCCGACACGGCCGGTGACGCCCGCGGGGTGCTGGCGGCGCTGGACGCCATCGAGCCCGGTGCGCTGGCGCCGTACTGGTCGCCGCAGGTGGCGTGGCTGCGCGCCACCGCCCTGCTGGCCCTCGGCTTCCCCGAGGCGGCACGGCGGCGTGTCGACGTGGCGGTGGCCGAGGCCGGGCCGTCGCTGCGGGGCGCGCTCAGCATGCTGCAGGTCAACGCCCTCACCCATTGCGGCGAGCACGACGCGGCCGCGGCCGCACTGGACCGCATGCTGACGCAGCTGGCCCCGGCCGGGAACGACCACCTGCTGGCCATCGCCCACACGATGGTTGTGTCACGCTGCGCTCTCGACGGCGACATCGACAGGGCCGAGCAGCACATGGCGCGCGCCCGCCAGCACGCCGGACCCAGCCCGCGGCCGTCGCTGCAGGCGTCGATGTTGGCCGCCGAGGCGTCGCTGGCGTTGGCCATCGGGGACGAGTCCGGTGCCGCCGACCTGTTCGCAGCCCAGCTGGCGGAGCACAAGCTCACCGAGGGACGCCAGGTCTACGGGCACCTCCGCCGCATCGCCCTGCTGTACGTGCTGCTCCCCGAGACGCGGGAACCGTTCGAACACCAGGAGCTCGGGCCCGCCTACGAGACCGGGCTGGCGCTGGCCAGGGCGTTCGTCGCAAGCCGGGAGTCGGGTGACCTGGCGCCGGCGGCCGCCCTGACCCCCGAGCACTGGGGGGCGGCCCGTGCCTTCCTGCCGGTGACCTGGCGCGCCGAGTTGGCGTGCTCGGCGGTGGCCGGCGGGCAGAGTGACGCCGAGGCCCTTGTCAAGGACCTCGGACCCGCGGCCCGTCCCGCCCTCCGCCAGGTCGCGGACCGGCCGGGCGCGCCCCGCGCGCTCAGGACCTGGGCCCGTACCCTGCTCGACGCGCTGCCCAACGTGCCGGCGGCCCCGCTGGAGCTGGCGCTGTTGGGCCCGACGATCCTGCGGCGTGACGGCCGACCGGTGGACCATCCCCACTGGCGGCGCGAACGGGTCCGCGCCCTGCTGCTGCTGCTGATGACCCGGGGGGGCGGGACACGCGAGGAGCTGGCCGGCGCCCTGTGGCCGGACCTGGACTCGGCGGCGGCGCTGCGCAACCTGCGGGTCACCCTGTCGTACCTGCTGGCGGTGCTCGAGCCGGACCGCGCCGAGGGGGCGCCGTCGTGCTTCGTGCGGACCGAGGGTGCGGGGCTGCGCCTCACCGGCCACGAGTGGCTGCGGGTCGACGCCTGGGAGATGGAACGGCTGCTCGACCTCGGGGCCCAGGCCGAGGGCCTCGGGGAACCCTCGGCCGCCCTCGACAGCTATCGCGAGGCGACCCGGCTCTACCGCGGCCCCTACCTGATCGACGCCGGCTACGAGGAGTGGGCCCTGCCGCATCGCGACCGCCTCGTCGCCCGGTTCGTCGCCGGGGCCGTGCGGGCGGGGGAGCTGACGCTGGCGGCCGGCGATCGCCGCGAGGCCCTGCACCTCGCGTCCCGGGCCCTGGAGGCCGAGCCGTGGTCGGAGCCGGCGCATCGCCTGACCGTCGCGGCCCACGTCGCCGGCGGCGACCGCGCCGCCGCCCGGCGCGCCATGGACACCTGCCTGCGCCAGCTCGGCGAGCTCGGCGTACCGCCCACCGAGGACACCGAGATCGTGTTCCGGGCGGTGACGGGCTGACCGGCACGGCCTTCGGTACTTCCCACCCGCTACGCCGGTCACCACGCCAATTCGTCACAGCCCTCGTGGGTGTCGGGCTCGACCTGGAGCGTGGCGTGCCCGATCCCGTGGCCTTGGCGCAGTACGTCCCGCGCCCGGTCGAGCACGCCGTGGGGGTCGGTCCCGTCCCGCACCATGAGGTGCACGGAGGCGACGTCCATCTCCGACGTCAGCGTCCACACGTGGAGGTCATGGACATCGACGACGCCGTCGATGTCCTGCAGCTGCTCCTCGATCGCCGCCAGGTCGGTGCCGAGCGGCGCCGCCTGCACCAGGATCCGCATCGCCTGGGACCCGAGCCGCCAGGTGCGGGGCAGGATGAACAGTCCGATGGCGATGGCGACGGCGGGGTCGACCCACTCCCAACCGGTCACCTGCAGCAGCACCGCGGCCGCGATGACGCCGAGCGAGCCCAGCAGGTCGGACAGCACCTCCAGGTAGGCGCCCTGGAGGTTGAGGCTGTCCGTCGATCCCGCACGCAGGAGCCCGAACGCCACCACGTTCGCGACCAGGCCCACCACGGCCACCACCAGCATGGGCCCCGCCAGCACATCGGCGGGATCGCTCCAACGCCGCACGGCCTCGACCAGCACGTAGATCGCCACTGCCAACAGCAGCAGCGCGTTGGCGAGCGCAGCCAGGATCTCCAGGCGGTAGAGGCCGAAGGTGCGCCCCCTCCGGTGCGACGAGCGGTCCGCCACATGGATGGCGGCCAGCGCCATGCCCAGCCCACCGACATCGGTGAGCATGTGGCCGGCGTCGGACAGCAGGGCCAGGGATCGGGTCGCGAAGCCGGCGACGATCTCGACCACGGTGGCCACGGCCAGCACGGCCAGCGCCGTGAGAAGCCGCCCCTTGTAGCGGGCCGCGGCGCGATCCCCGGCGGGCGGCCGGTGCGAAGGTCCGTGACCGTGGGCATGCGCCGTGCTCACGGCATCTATCGTCGCAGGGAACGAGGAGGACGACCATGGACGTGACCGATCTGCACCGGCGCACGGTCGCCGAGTTCGTCAAGCGGCTCGAGGGGGTGGGCGACCAGTGGGACGCGCCGACACCGTGCCGGGATTGGGACGTGCGCGCGCTGGTCAACCACGTCGTCTACGAGGACGTCTGGACGGTGCCGATGATGGACGGGGCCACGATCGCTGAGGTGGGCGACCGCTTCGAGGGTGACCTGCTGGGCAACGACCCCGTCGTCGCCGGGCGGGCCGGCGCCGATGCCGCCACGATCGCCACCGCCAGCGGGCTCGTGGCGGGCCGCACCGTGCACCTGTCCTTCGGCGACACCCCGGCCGAGGAGTACGCCTACCAGTTGGCCGCCGATCACCTGATCCACGGCTGGGACCTGGCGGCCGCCACCGGCGGCGACCGTCGCTTCGACGCCGAGCTGGTCGACACGCTGGCCAGCTGGTTCGCTGACCGCGAGGACGCGTACCGCAGCTCGGGCGCCATCGCCGAGCGCCCCACCGGCGTGCCGCCGGACGATCCACAGGACCGGCTCATCACGGCCTTCGGGCGGCGCCCCGACTGGCCGGGGTAGGGGCTGCCCCGCCCCTCAGGTGAAGAGCGCGTCGAGGGTGGGTTGGGGTGACCACCAGGGTGCGCCGCCGCTGCGGGCTTCGGCGGTCTGGTGGTCGATGGCGTGGCCGGCGGCCCGGTGGCGGCGGCGCAGCTCGGTCGAGCCCCGCCGAGGATCTGGGGGCGGCGGGTTGGGTGGTCGGATGGGTGTGCCGTCGGGCCGGAAGAACCGGGGTCGACCGTCGGCCAGCGCGGCCGGTAGCGGCCCTCGTGCAGCAGCCGGTGGTGGTGGCGGCACAGCAACACCAGGTTTTCGAGGTCCGTGGGCCCGCCGTCGTCCCAGAAGACGATGTGGTGGGCGTCGACGTGGCGGGCGGCGCAGCCGGGAAAGGCGCAGCCGGGGCCGTCGCGGAACCGTAGGGCGCGGCGTTGGGCGCGGTTGACCAGCCGGCGGGCGCGTCCCAGGTCGAAGGGTTGGCCGTCGCGGTGGATCAGGGGACGGATGAGGGCGTCGCAGCACAGCCGGCGGGCGGTGTGGGTGCCGATCGGGGGGCCGTTGTGGAGCTGGCAGCGGCCCACCTCGGACTGCAGTGCCAGCACGTCATGGTCGACCACCAACAGGACCTCGGTGAGATCGTCGCCGACGTCGGGCGCGTCGCCGGCGGCGAGGGCCGCTCGTGCCAGCGCCAGCAGGGCGTCGACCCGCCGCGTCGCCGTCGGGTCGCGCGCCGCCAGCGTGGGGTCGACCTCGCTGGGCCGCGCCACCTCGGCATCGCGGTTTGCGGCGTCGCCGTCGGTGCCCGCGGCGGGTCGGTCGGTGTCGGTGCCTGTGGCGCCGAGGTCGGCGGGTTCGCTGCCGCTGCGGTTGCTGCGGTCGTGGCGCCACAGCAACTCGCCTTGGGCGGCCAGGGCGGCGCGGAGGAGCGCAGCGTCGTCGGGTTCGAGCAGGCCGGTGATGCGCACCAGACCGTCGGGTTCGTCGAAAAGCCAGATGCCGCGGCGTTCGCGGTGATCATCGGACCGGTCGGGATCGTCGGTGTCCGACGCCCGCCGGTAGGCACCGACCACCCGGGCCAGCTGGCCAACCGAGATCTCGCGTGCCAGGTCGAGCCACTTGGACCAGCCGAGCTCGCCCGCGGCTGCTGCTCCGGCGATGGCCGGCAACGCCTCCAGCTGGTGGCCCACCCGGGCCTGCTGCGCGGCGGTGCGGATGTCGATGCCCAGATAGATCGACGCCCAATGCCCGAGCGAACGGATGCCCACCCCCTGCCAGCCGTCGATCGCATTCAGCCGGCCCAACAGCCGGATCACCTCGGCGGTCGCGGCGTGGATCTGGCCGGCCAGCTCGCACAACGTGTAGCTGAGATCGTCGATCTCGGTGCGCTGTGGCCGGCGACCGCGACCACGGCCGTCCCGCCCAGGTTGCCCGCGAGCCCCGTGACCGCCGACCATGTATCGGTCACCGGGGCTACGTAGCCCTCACCCGGCACCTGGACCGTCGAGGTCCACCGCCGTCCGGGCGGGGTCGCCCCGGGCCTTCGGCTTCGAGGTACCGATTCGATGAAACTCCGCTCGTTCCCGATCGCCGCCGCGGTCTCGATCGCCGCCGGCCTGCCGCTCGGTTCGCCCGCCGCCGCCCACGACGGCGACGGGATCATCACCATGGAGGCCGCGCACCCCGCCGGCACGTCGGTGCACTTCATCGTGCGGGTCACCTGGGAGAACGATGGCCATCCCGCCGCCGACGCCGTCGTGACCGCCACCGCCGTGGGCAGCGACGGCACCCGACTGACCCCGGTCACGCTGGCGCCCATCGACGACGACGGTGGTTACGCCAACACCATCGAGTTCGGCGAACCCGGTTCCTGGACGGTGCGGTTCACGTCGATCGACCCCACCGGCACCACCGAGGTCACCCAGCCCGTCGAGGCTCCAGCGTCCGGCGACACCCCTGCGGCCTCGGGTGACAGCGGCGAGGGTGGGTTCGCCCCCGCCGACGACGACACCGGCGCCAGCGGCGATTCCGCTGCCGGCGATGGCGACGACGGCGGCATGCCCGTCTGGCTCGTGGCCGCCGCCGCCGTCGTGGCCGTGGGCGGTGGCTTCCTGGCCCTGCGGACGGTGCGCCGCTACCGCAGCGAGGCCGCGAGCGAGGAGGCGCAGTTCGAGCGACTGGAGGCGGCCCGCACCGCAGCCAAGGCGGCCGATGCGCCGGGAGGCACGGCACCCGGACCGAAGGCCGGGCCGTGACCCGGCGCCCGATCGGTGCGACGGCCGCAGTCGTCGCCACGGTCGCCCTCGTCGCGCTGGTGCGGGCCCGTCCGGCGGCCGCCGATCCGCCGGTACCGACGGACTACCGCTCGACGGTCGACGCGATCGAGCCCGTGGCCGACGGCGTGCGCGCCGAGGTGGTGGGCGGCGACGCCTTCCTGGAGCTGACCGTTGGCCGCGGTCGCCAGGTGGTGGTCACCGGGTACCAGGGGGAGCCCTACCTGAGGTTCCGTCCCGATGGCACGGTGCAGCGCAACCGCCGGTCGCCCGCCACGTACGTCAACGACAGCCGGGACGCCACCGCCGAGGTGCCGGATAGCGCCGATCCCGATGCCGACCCCGACTGGGAGACCGTGGCCGACGGCGGCGCCTACAACTGGCACGACCACCGCATCCACTGGATGGGGTCGGAGCGACCGGACGGCGCGCAGCCCGGCGAGTGGACGAGACCCTGGGCAGTCGACATCGAGGTGGACGGCACCCCCACGCGCATCACCGGAACGCTCGCCCTGGTCGACGGCGTGAACCCACTGCCGTGGGTGGCGCTGGGACTGGCGGCGGCCGCCGGGGTCGTGATCGCCGGGAGGCGTCGGCCGCTGGTCGTGGCTCCGGTCGCGGTCCTGGTGGCGGCGGCACTGGCCACGGTGGTCGGCTGGGCTCAGCGAGCGGACGCACCGGCCGGCAGCGGCGCCAATCCCCTTCTGGTCGCGGTGCCGCTGGCGGGAGTGGCCGCCGCCGGCTTGGGGATCACGGTGGGTCGCAGGATGGGGCGCCGAGCTGTCGCCGCCACGGCGCTGGCGGCCGCCGCCGCGGTCGCCGGATGGGGCCTGCTACGCCTCGACGTGCTGACGAAGCCGGTGCTGCCCACGGTCCTCGACGCGTGGCTCGACCGGGCCGGAACCACCCTCGCCCTGGGATTGGCGTTGGCGTCCGCCGGCCTCGTGATCTGGGGCAGCGGCGTGGTTGTCACCGACGGCTACGAAAACGAGAGCGAGGCCGGTACCGCCGTCACCGTCGCAGGGGGAGATCGACGGTGACGGCGGTGGGGGCCGAATCCTGACAGGGGGAGGAACAGGACCGGCGTCCCCACGGCCTTGCCCGCTGCAACCCATCGCCGACCCGCCTTGTTCCCACCGATTCGGATAATTCCAACAATCTCCGGCGGGCGCCGTCGGTGGCTACCTCCGGACTCCGGTCACGCGCTCCGGCGCCGGAACAGGGCGAACCCGCCGGCCAGCAGCCCGAGAGCGCCGACCACGATGCCGATGATCCCGAGGAGGTTGGCGGAGTCGACGTCATCCTGCGTCGCGACGTTCTCGACGGTCACCCCGCCCGAGTCGGCCGCCGGCTCGCCGTCGGCCGCCGGCTCCGCCTCGTCGTCCGAGCCGCCGTCCTCGGCGTCCACCAAGGTCAGGAGCGGGGCCGGACTCTCGGGCTCCTCGCCGCCCGGCAACGGCTCGTCGATCCAGCGGACCACAGGATCCGGACCGCTCTCGTAGGTCTGCAACGTCGGGAACAGGATCTGGTCGGCGTCCTCGGGCAGCGGACCCACCGACACCTCGAACTCGTCGAACTCGCCCGGTTGGATCACCCCGCCGGTCCAGGTGATCTTCGAGACGACCTCGGTCGGCCCGTCACCCTCGTCGCCTCCCAGCGGCTCGTCGAGCTGTCGAGTCTCGACCTGGTAGGTCCACCCCTCCTTGGGCCGCACGCTCACGTTGGCGATCGGGTGGTCCTGGGGCAGGTTCACCTCGACGGCGGTGGTGCCGGCGTCGTCCCGCTCGTTGGGAACCCGGAACGCAAGCTTGGCGAACCCACCCTTGGGCGCCTCGCCCGGGTTGACGGTGACGTGCGCGTCGGCGAGCGGGGCCGCGACGACGATCGCGAGTCCCGCGACGACGAGGGCTCGGGTCATTCGACGGATGTTCACGTGGACGGATCCTTTCGGTTCGGTGTTCGAGATCGGGATCAGGCGACGGGGACCTCGACGATCACCCGGTCCTGGTCGATGTCGGTCGTGCGGGCCACGACCTCGAGCTGCCAGGTGCCGGAGAACGGGATCTGGGCGCCCTGGGCGACGTACCGGCCGGGCCCGGTGGGTTGCAGGGTGAGATCGAGCGGGCCGACGTCGCGCTCCGGCAGTGTCAGGGATGCCGTCACCTCCTCGGGCTGCAGCGGCCCGCCGACATGGTCGGTGACGGTGATGGCGATGTCTGTCGCACCCACGGCCGCAGGATCGACTGTGACCTCGATCGCCGTGAGGCTCCCGTGGACCAGGGACGAGAACGTCCCACCGGTGGCGGCGCCCTCGTCCACCACCGACGCGCCCGGCACGGCATTGACCAGCGCGGCGGTGGTCGCCAGCACGGCCACCGCCAGTCCCACCTCGACCGCCACCGACCGCCGGAGCACCGACAGCGGTGCGCGGCCCGAGGGCGTCACCGCGGTGGCACCGGGACCCGGCGACAGGGCCAGGGCCGCGGTCCGGGCCTGCGCGCGCTGGCGTACCCACGACCGGCTGGCCGCTGCCGCCGCCGCCATGAGCGTGACGAACCCCACCTTGACCAGCAGCAGGCGGCCGTAGCTGGTATCGACCAGGGCGTCCCACGACCCGAGCTGGCGCCACGCCTGGACGACCCCGCTGGCCACGATCACCATGACGGCGCCGAACGCCACGTCCGAGAAGCGGGCGACAACGCTCTCGGCTCTGCCGTCGGCGACGCCGCCGCTCGGCCACAGCACGGCCCCCAACAGCAGGGCCAGTCCCCCCAGCCAGACGCTGACGGCCGACAGGTGGACGATGTCGGTCACCACGGCCAACCCCACGAGGTCCCCGGACATGGCGTGGCCCGTGACCGTGATGGTGGCCAGGAGCGCCAACCCCCCGCCGACGACGGCCGCCAGTGTCTCGGTGCCGCGCTCGGTAGCCCGACGCGCCAGGCGCGGGCCCACCACCGCCACCACCGCCAGCAATGCCAGGCGAACGAGCCAGGCCCGACCGGTCCGGGCGCCGAGCTCGTCACCGATGACCGACGGGTCGAAGGCGTCTGCCAACGATCCCCCTGCGGCGTAGGCGGCCTGGAGCGGGATGCTGAGCACGGTGGCGGCCAACGCCACCCACCAGGCCGTCGCCAGGATCCGCCGGGCCCTGGCGTCGCCTGCGCCCGCGGGCCACAGCGCCGCCACGAAGACGGCACCGCCGATCAGCGCCACCAGCCCCGCGAAGGCCGCGAACCGGACGACGCCGTAGGTGACGCCGACCCCGCGATCCGACCCGGCGCCGGCCTGGGCATCGTCGACGAGTGCCTGCGCATCGGCTTCCGACAGGTCGGCGGCGGCGTCACCGACGCCGAACGTGAAGGCGCCGCTGACCGGGTGGCTGTCGGAGGAGAGGACCCGCCACGACACGACGTAGGTGCCGTCGTCGAGGTCCGGCAGGTCGACGGCGACCGACGATCCGTCGCCGCCGGGATGGCCGGGGTCAGCCACGTCGACACGGTCGCCGCCCGCGGTCAGGACCTCGACGGCGTCGTCGGCCACGTCCACCGACTCGGTGAAGCGGAGCACGACCTGCTCCGGCGCCACGTCCAGTTGCTCGCCCGACGCCGGCTCGGTGGATGTCAGCTCGGCGTGGGCGCCGGCCGGCGCCGGGCCCAGCGCCAGGCCGGCGGTGGCTACGGCCGCTACCAGGACGCCCGCCCCAGCCAGGCGTCGCAACCTCATGCCACGCGCACCACGACCGACGGGCGGGGCGCCCGGCGCGCCAGCGCCCACAGGCAGCCGAGTCCCGCGAGCGCCAGGGCGTGGACCACCTCGCGCCCGAGCAGGGCGTGGCCCGACGCCAGATCGACGCCGGAGGTGACGACGATGGCCGCGACCAGGACGACCACCAGCGGCAGCATCCCCCACGCCCGAGCCGGACGCCAGGCCACGACCAGGAAGCCCGCCGCCAGTCCCATGTCCCATCCGGTGAGCTCGTGGGCCAGGTGGATGGACGCGTGACCGCCGTCGAGGAAGACACCGGGCCAGGCCAGGGCGACCTGTGCCAGCCCGATGACGGCCAGCACCACGCGCCACTCGACCGTCGAGATCAGGCCCGGGCGGGCCGGCTCGGGCGCGGGCGCGGGCGGTACGAGCTGGGCGAGGAGCGCCGGGGCGAGTGCGACCGGATCGCCGTGCGAGGCCAGGGCACTGAGCGCCGGCGAGGTGGCGGCGCGAGCCCAGGACCGGCAGTCCGGGCACCCGGTGAGGTGGGCGTCGATCTCCCCCGGAGGCAGGCCCGGGTCCTCGCCGTCGATCCGGGCCGAGATGGCTTCGCGGAAACGGGTGCAGCGCATGTGGGAACAGTCGTGCGGGGACCTGATCCGGTTCCCGGGAACCTGCCGGGTGCCCCGGTCGTACATCAGGAGATGGCATCCGATCCGGCCGAACCCCTACGTTGCGGCGCCGTGGACGATGTGACGGCGCTGGCGCTTGCAGCCCGGGATGGTGACCGCCTGGCGCTGTCGTCGTTCGTCCGCCGGACGTGGAGCGACGTCGTCCGCCTCGTCACCGCCGTGGCGGGCCGCGACCTCGCGGAGGACGCCGCCCAGGACGCCTATGTGCGGGCCATCGGGGCCCTGCCGGCCTATCGCGGCGACGCCGGCGCCCGCACCTGGCTTCTGTCGATCGCCAGGCGGGCGGCGGTCGACGCCGTCCGGGTGGCGTCACGGCGCCGGCGGCTCACCCGGCTGCTGGCCGACCGCGCCGAGCCGACGACGGTCGAGATCAGCCTGGGTGACTCGGCGCTCAGCGACGAGCTGCTCGCCCGTCTCGATCCCGACCGGCGGACCGCCTTCGTCCTCACCCAGCTGCTGGGGTTCGACTACGCCGGTGCCGCGGCCATCTGCGGGTGTCCGGTCGGCACGATCCGCTCACGCGTGGCCCGGGCCCGCGATCAGCTCATCCGCGAGCTGCAACCGACCCACCTCGGCTGACCGGGCCGCTTTCTGGTTGTAGTTGTACGGCGCATGTCCGCACGGCTACCACCAGTTTCGTGAGTCTGCCGCCCGCCGCCGCGTCGCTACCGGTCGGCGCCTGCATCGACGACGTGCGGGCGGCGCTCGCCGGTGCCGGCCATGCGGTGCTGCAGGCGCCGCCGGGGGCGGGAAAGACCACCGTCGTGCCCTTGGCCATGGTCGACGAGCCGTGGCTGGAGGGTCGACGCCTGGTCATGCTCGAACCCCGCCGGCTCGCCACCCGGGCCGCGGCCCGGCGCATGGCGGCGCTGCTGCGGGAGCGGGTGGGTGACACCGTCGGCTACCGCACCCGCGACGATCGGCGGGTCGGCCCCGCCACGCGCATCGAGGTCGTGACCGAGGGCATCCTCACGCGTCGACTGCAGCGCGACCCCGGGCTCGAGGGCGTGGGCCTGGTGATCTTCGACGAGTTCCACGAGCGCGGCCTCCAGGGCGACCTCGGGCTGGCGCTGGCCCTCGACGCCCGCCGCCACCTGCGCCCCGACCTGCGCCTGCTGGTCATGTCGGCGACCCTCGACGGGGACCGGGTCGCCGCGCTGCTGGCGGCGCCGGGGCGTGCGCCGGCACCGCTGATCACGAGCGAGACCCGGTCGCACGCCATCGACGTGCGCTGGGCGCCGCGGCGGCCCCGCGAACACCTCGAAACGGCGATGGTCGGCGCCATCCGCCGGGTGCTGCGCGAGACCGCCGCCGGCGAGGTCGATGGCGACGTGCTCGCCTTCCTGCCCGGCGCCGCCGAGATCGTGCGGACCGCCGACCAGCTCGGCACCGCGCTCGGCGCCGATTCGTCCGTCGACGTGCACCCCCTGTACGGGGCGCTGCCGGCCGGCGATCAGGACGCGGCCCTGGCCCCCGGCCTGCCCGGGCGGCGCAAGGTGGTGCTGGCCACCGACATCGCCGAGACCAGCCTCACCGTCGAGGGTGTGCGGGTGGTGGTCGACGCCGGCCTGGCCCGCAGACCCGTGTTCGACGCCGGCACGGGGCTGACGCGGCTGGCCACCGTACCCACCTCACGGGCGTCGGCCGATCAGCGGGCGGGACGGGCCGGCCGTTTGGGACCGGGCGTGGCGGTGCGGCTGTGGTCGAAGGTCGAGCACGCGGCGCGCCCTCCGTTCGGCGAGCCCGAGATCCGCCAGGCCGACCTGGCGGGCCTGGCGCTGGAGCTGGCGGTCTGGGGCACCGAACCCGGCGACCTGCGGTTCCTGGATCCACCACCGCCCCGGGCCCTGGACGAAGCGCGGCGCCTGCTCACCGACCTGGGTGCGCTCGACGGGGATGGGCTCCCGACCGGCGCCGGCCGGGAGATGGTGGCGCTGCCGCTGCATCCCCGACTGGCCCGGATGCTGCTCGCGGCTCGCGACCGCGGGGCGGGCTGGCTCGGCTGCCTGCTGGCCGCGCTGCTGGAGGACCGCGACGTGCTGCGGGGCCGCCCCGACGAGATCCCCGCCGACGTCGGGCTGCGCGTGGCCCTGCTGGGCGATCCGACCTTCCACCACTCGCAAACGGACGGGCGGGCCCTGCGGGGCGCCCGTGACCGGGCCCACGACCTGGCGCGGCGGCTGGGGGTGGCGGCAGCCGGGGGCGACCCGGCCGAGGCGGGGCCGTTGCTCGGCGTCGCCTACCCCGACCGCATCGCCCAGGCACGGGGCGGCCCCGGGCGCTTCGTGCTGCGGGCGGGCACCGAGGCCTGGCTGGCCGACGGCGACGCCCTGGCCCGCGAGCCGTTCCTGGCGGTGGCCGAGGTCGACGGCCGGCGGCGCAACGGGCGGATCCGCCTGGCGGCACCCCTCGACGCCGCCCAGCTCGACGAGATCGCGGGTCACCAGGTCGACGAGCATGCCCGCGTCCTCTGGGACCGTGAGCGTGACGACCTCGTTGCCCGCATCGAGCGCCGGCTCGGGCGGTTGCGGCTGGGGGTGGTCGAACGACGCCCGCCGGCGGGAACAGCCACCACCACCGCACTGATCGACCGGGTGCGTTCCACCAACCTCGTGGCGCTGCCCTGGAGCGACGCCGCCCGGTCGCTACAGGCCCGGATCGGCTTCCTGCGCGGCGTGCTGGGCGAGCCGTGGCCCGACGTCTCGGACGGGGCCCTGCGCCGCCACCTCGACGACTGGCTGGCCCCGGTGCTGACCGCCGCCGGCGCCACCGGGCGGGCCGACCTCGAGCGCGTCGACCTCGTCCGTGCGCTGCGGGCCATGGTCCCGGCCAACGTGGCGGGCGACGTCGATCGCCTGGCGCCGAGGACGGTGACCGTGCCGAGCGGCCGCCGGGTGCCGCTCGACTACCGGAGCGGCGGGGCACCGGGTGATCCCCCGGTCCTGGCGGTGCGGGTGCAGGAGATGTTCGGCTCCCGCCGGACGCCCGCCGTCGCCGGCGGGCAGGTGCCGGTGGTGCTGCACCTGCTGTCGCCGGCGGGGCGGCCGGTGCAGGTGACCAGCGACCTGGCCGGGTTCTGGGCCGGGTCGTGGGGCGAGGTGCGCAAGCAGATGGCCGGCCGCTACCCCAGGCACGACTGGCCCGACGACCCGGCTGCGAACGTGGTCAGTCGACGACGAAGGTGATCTGCATGTGCACGCGGAAACCGCTCACCTGACCGTCGGTGACGATCGCCTTCTGCTCCTTGAGGTAGGCGGCCTCGATGTTGTGGACGGTTTCACCGGCCTTGGCGATGCCCACCCTGACGGCATCCTCGAAGCTGTCGCGTGACTCGGCGCTCAGCTCGATCGTCTTGGCTACCGACGACATGACGTTCCTCCCGGGGAGACTGCCCGCCCGGCGACAGTCAACCAGGTCGCGCAGAGTAGCGACAGGGGCCGTTTCCGTCCCGATCGTCAGGCTGCGGCCTTGTCGGCCGCGTCGTCGCCGACGGCCGCGAACGCCAGCAGCTCGCGCCCGACCGTGGCGCCGATGGCATCGGACCATGCTGCGCCGGGCAGCAGATGACGGCGCACGTAGCGAAGCCCCACCAGGCCCTTGTGGATCGCCCGCTCGCCCCCGTCGCCGGCCTGCTCCAGCAGCAGCGCTGCCGACGCCGTGCGCACCAGGTGATCGCACATCCTCGCCGACAGCGCCTCGGCGGCGTCGGGTTCCAGCCCGCGCAGGGCGTCGACACGGCCCACCAGCTCGTCGCGGGCGGCGACGACGCCATCGACCGCAGGCTGGGCCCAGCCCGGCGCGCCGCCACGGGCCGTGACCACCGCCCGGTCGATCCGGGCCACGACCGCCTCGTGGGCGGCGTCCCGACGGATGGTCCGCAGCACGTCCAGCACGCAGATGTTCTCGCTGCCCTCCCAGATGGGATGGCACTGGGCGTCACGCAGCTGGCGGGTCAGGCCCCAGTCCTCGCAGTAGCCGTTGCCGCCGTGCAGCTCGACCGCGTACGAGGCGGCCTCGACGCCGAGCCGGCACAGGCGCACCTTGGCCGCGGGCACCAGGATGCGGCGCAGCCGAGCGCCGTCCGCGAACCCACCGGCGGCGGCGCACTCGAAACCCAGCGCCAGCGCCGCCTCCAGCTCGGCCAGCTGGTCGACGAGCTGCTCGCGCACGAGCGGCAGGTCGACCAGCGCCCGGCCCTTGGCCTGCCGGTGATGCGCCCAGGCGGCCGCCTCGGCGAAGCAGCGCCGGGCGATGCCGAGCCCCATGAGCGCGACGCCGAACCGGCTGCCGTTGACCATCTCCATCATCCGTGCGAGGCCGCCCGAGTCCGACGCCGACCGGTCGATGGCGTCGGCCGCCCCGGCTGCGGTCGCGTCCTCGGTCCTCGGTCGCCGCAGCGCGTAGCCGAGCGCGCCGTGGAGCTCGACCTCCCCGGTGGGGACGCTCCTGGTGCCCAGCTTCTGCTTGAGCCGGCGGATCGTGTAGCGGTTCGGCGATCCGTCCTCCAACACCCGGGGCACCAGGTAGAGCCCGAGGCCCGCGGGGCCATCCGGGGCGCCCTCGGGTCGGGCCAGCAGCACGATGGCGGCGCCGTCGACGTTCGAGCAGAACCACTTCTCGCCGCTGATCTCCACCCGACCGTCACCGAGGTCCCGGGCGGTGCAGTGGACGGTGCGCCCCAGGTCGGACCCGCCGTCGCGTTCGGTCAGGAACATCGACCCATCGACCGCATGGTCGACGTCGGCGGCCCGTAGGCCCGCCAGGAGCTCGCCGCGCACGTCGGGCGGGGCGTAGGCGTCGACCAGACCCGCCACCCCGGAGGTCATGCCCAGGCTGCACACCATGCCCGTGTCGGCCTGGGAGAGCAGGTAGCTGGCGCCACCCAGCACCACCCCGGGCGTCGGTCGCCCCCGCTCCTCGGCCGCTGGCGCGAACCCCGAGGGATAGCCCGCCCGCCACAGCGCCCGCTTGGCGTCGAGCATGGCCGGGTGATGGGCGATCTCGCCCACCTCGTTGGCCCAGCGGTCGTAGCGGACCAGCTCGGGCGGGTGGGCATCGATGGTGTCGGCGGCCCGGGCGATGCGGCCGCCGACCAGGTCGCCGAACCCGTCGAGCGTGGCCTCGGCCCAGGCCAGGTCCTCGGGCGGGCAGTCGCACCGGACCCGGTCCTGGAAGTCGGGGTCCAGCCGGTACCAGTTCTGCCCCACCACGGCGTCGATGTCAGACCAGTTGATCACGCCACAAGCCTCTCATTCGCCGTCGAGCTCAGCCCAGCCCGGCGGCCACCCGACCTGGGCCGGCCGGGCGAGACATACTGGCGACGATCCGTGAACGCGCCGAGGGGGACCGTGATGCGGAAGACGATGCTCGCAGCCGTGCTGACGACCGCATTGGCGCTGGGTGCCGCTCCTGCGGTGGGTGCGCCGACCCGGGGCCAGGACCATGGCCCGCGGGGCGGGGTGGTCATGGCCGGCGCCGCCAGCCGCTCGGTCCTGCCACTGGTGGACGGATCGCTGGGTTACACCCGCGCCGGGTTCCCGTCGGCGCGTGACGCCATCTCGCCCGGCATCTTCGTCCCCGAATGGGACGACGGCCGCATCGCCGTCGGCAACGGCGACGCCGAGTCGCACTGGGTGCACGACGACCTGCGGGTGCGCGCCCTGGCGCTGCGGGAGCGGTCGTCCAAGGACGTCACCGTGCTGCTCGCCGCCGACCTCTACATGATCTTCCGGACCGACGCCGACTCCATACGGGCCAAGGTCGACGCCCGCCTGCCCCGCAAGCTGAAGGGCCGCGTCGAGGTGCTGGTGGGGTCCACGCACAACCACCACGGTCCCGACACCGCCTTCGACGTCAACCACGACTGGTACGAGCACATGACCGACCAGGCCGCCGACGCCGTCGTCGAGGCGGTCGGCGAGCTGCGGCCCGCCCGGCTGCGGGTGGGCGAGGGCGAGCACTGGTTCGGCATGGACGACGGGACGGACCCGCAGATCATCGACCCCCGCATGAACGTGCTCCAGGCCGTCGCCACCAACGGGAGGGTCATCGGCACGGTGGTGCAGTGGAACAACCACCCGGAGACCACGCTCAACTGGTCGCCACCGGCCGACATCGCGTCGGCCTGCGCTGCGCTGGGCTGGACCGGCGACAACTGCCATGCCGAGGGGCGCTACCTCACGTCCGACTACGCGGGGGTGCTGTCGGAGGCGATCTCCGGGCGCGTGGGCGGCGAGACCCTCTACTTCGTGGGCGCCTTGGGCGAGATCGTCGGCCCTGGCGGCGCCAGCGTGTGGGAGGTCGACCGCCAGCACCCCCTGGGCGATCAGTTCCATCCGCCCGCCGGCGCCGCGGTACCCGGCGGCGACGGCTTCACGTACACCGACGAGAACTTCCGCCGGGCCGTGGTCATCGGCGAGCAGGCGGCCCGGGCGGCATCGAGGATCATCGACGACGGTGAGTGGATCCGCCGTCCGACGATCTCGTACCGCAACCAGGACTTCTACTCCCGGCTTTCGCATCTCGGGTTCCGGGTGCTGTTGGTCGTGGACCCGGCCACCGGTTTCACGCAGCTCGGCCACCTCCCGCCGACGGCGTACACCTGCCCGGCCACCG
>JBOGHG010000005.1:0-41405 GCA_050744525.1 Acidimicrobiales bacterium
GCCCTGGGCGGTGGGCACGGCGTCGGGCTCGACGGGAGCGTGCCGTCCGATGACCGGGCGCGGGGGTGCGTGTCCTGCCGTCGGGGGCGGCTGGCGACCGTTGCCCCGGCCGTTGAGCCCGGCCGGCGGGACACCGGTGAACGGCTCGGGCGGGTGCCCGTTGGGTCGGTACCCGCGGGTGGGCGCCCAGGCGCCGGTGGCCGCCGCCGGCGGGCGTGGTTGGTCAGGACGATGCGGTTCGTCCGGCTGCTGCGGTTCGTCCGGTTGTTGTGGCCGGGCCGGGGGGCGCGGCCGGCCCGCCCCCGCCTCGTCGTAACCGGCCGGGGGGGACGGCGCGCCCAGGTGGCCGAGCCCCGACGCCCAGTGGCGGGCGGTGGGACCGGGCGACGGGCCGGTGAAGTCGGGCGGGATGTCGCTGAACAGCTGGACGGGGTCGGCCGCGGACGTGCCGGCGGGACCGGGCGGCGATTCCGTGTACCCGGCCGGAAGCGCGTCGGGGCCCGGCGGGACGGTCGCGGCCGGCAGGGCGGGCGCCGCCGCTGCGCGTGGCATGTTCGCAGGTTCGGGGTCCCCCACATCGAGCACCACAGGTTCCACGACGGCGAGGCCGAGGTTGCGCTGCACGTTCTGGAGGGACCGAGCGAGGTCGAGCACCCGGTGCGGGCGCCTGTCGGCGGCATGGGCCAGGGCGGGGCCGAGGGCCGCTTCGACGCCGTCGATGTCCTCGCCGGGGCGCACGATGGGTGGCACCTCGATCTGCAGGATGCGCAGCAGCAACGAGGCGTTGCTGTCGGTGATGTCGGCCGGCTTCTCGTGGGGGGCGCTGCCGGCGAGGAGGGCGTACACGGTGGCCGCCAGGGAGTAGACGTCGGAGGCCGGGCTCACGCCCGTGCGTTCCAGCACCTCGGGCGGGGCGAAGTAGCGGATCGGATTGTGGAGCGCCCCGAACCCGGGGAAATCGCTGAACTCGGCCAGACCGATGTCGGCCACCAGCGGTGCCCCGTGCGCGCCGAGGACGATCCGGGCCGGCGACAGATCGCCGTGGACGATGCCGGCGCGGTGCGCCGTCTCGAGGGCCCCGGCGACCAGCACGCCGATCCGGAGCGCCTGCTCGACCGGGAGGAGCCCATCGGACCTGAGCACGACGTCGATGGTCTCGGGCGGCTGGGGGTCGGTGACGACCCACGGGCGGCCGTCGGTGCCGTGGCCCCAGTCGTGGATGGTGAGCACGCTCGGGTGCGCTGCCAACCGCTGGGCGCTGGCGGCCGCGTCGTCGAAGCGGCGCCGGCCGTCCTCGTCGGCCAGGGCGGGATAGACGGTGACCGTCACCGGGCGCCCGAGCCGGTCGCTGTGGGCCGTGTAGAGCCTGGACGCAAGGCGATCCCCGACGGGAGTGAGGTCGCGACAATGAGGTACGGGTGGCGCGGATGTCCCAGCCATGTCGGGGGGCGAATCTAGCCCGGATCGGCGGTCCGTACCGGCGCCCGTTCGGGCAACCCGCCACCGGATTCGCGGGCCCCTCGGCACCCTGACGCGGTCGGTGGCCGGGCGCGCGCCCGGGGTCACGCGTGGCGCCGCCCAGCAGCGCTGACCACCGTCAGCCAGAGAAGACGTGCCTGTCCGCTGATGTTCTAAGCGCTGACCAGGCGCCCGGCCTGGCGGCCCTCGATGCGCCGCACCTCGTCCCTGGGCAGCACGTGCCAGACGTGGCCAACTGCGTCGGCCCACCGCTCGAGCAGTCGGGCCGACCGGGAGGAGCCGGTGAGCGCTGCGTGCCGCTCGACCAGCCACCGCACCTCCTCCTGCGCCGCGGCGTCGGGCCTCACGGCGTCGACGAGGTCGGGATTGAGCCGGGAGATGAGGCGCTCGGCGTCGCTGTCGAACACGAACGCCTGGCCGCCCGTCATGCCGGCGCCCAGGTTCCAGCCCACCGGTCCGGTGACCACGATCGTGCCCCCGGTCATGTACTCGCAGCAGTGGTCGCCGGCGCCCTCCACCACTGCGGTGGCGCCGGAGTTGCGGACGCCGAAGCGCTCGCCCACGCCGCCGGCGATGTAGAGCTCGCCGGCGGTGGCGCCGTACAGGCAGGTGTTGCCGGCGAGGGTCGGCAGCCCGGAGCGGTCGTTGGCGGGCGGGCGGATCATGACCACGCCGCCGCCCATGCCCTTGCCCACGTAGTCGTTGGCCTCGCCCGTGAGGTCGAGCTCGACGCCGTGGGCCAGGAACGCGGCGAAGCTCTGCCCGGCGGCGCCGGTGAGCCGCACCCGAGCGGTGCCACGCGGCGGTAGCTCGCCGTACTCGAGGGCTATGGCGCCCGACAGGGCGGCGCCGATGGCCCGGTCGGCGTTGCGGATCTCGTAGGACAGGTCGACGTCGTCGCCGTCCCAGATGGCCCGGAAGGCGTCGGCCAACAGCTGGTCGCCCAGGTCGTCCCGGGGATCCTGGAGCTCCACCCGCTCGACGAAGTGGCGAGGGCCCACCCCGCCGGGCGGCACCAGCAGCGGCGACAGGTCCATGGCGTCGGCCCGCTGGTTGCCGGTGGCCTTCTGGCGCAGCAGGTCGACCCGGCCCACCGCCTCGTCGATGGACCGCAGGCCGAGCGTGGCCAGGTAGCCCCTCACCTCCTCGGCGACGAACAGGAAGTACGCGGCCACGCCCTCGGGGGTCCCCGTGAAGTTGGCCCGCAGGTGGGGTCGCTGGGTCGCGACGCCGGGCTTGCAGGTGTCGCGATGGCAGGCCCGCAGCATGATGCAGCCCTCGGCGATCATCGCCGCGGTGCCGAAGCTGTACTCGTCGGCGCCCAGGAGGGCGGCGACGATCACTTGGCGACCGGTGAGGAAGCCGCCGTCGACGCGGATCCGCACCCGGCTCCGGAGGCCGTTGTCGACCAGCGCCCGCTGGGTGTCGGCCACGCCCAGCTCCCAGGGCATGCCGGCGTGCTTGATCGACGACAGCGGGCTGGCGCCGGTGCCGCCGTTCTGGCCGGAGATGTGGATGACGTCGGCCAGGGCCTTGACGCAGCCGGCCGCGACGGTGCCCACGCCGTCCTCGGCCACCAGCTTGACCGAGACCTGGGCGGCGTTGACCTGCTTGAGGTCGTAGATGAGCTGGGCCAGGTCTTCGATCGAGTAGATGTCGTGGTGCGGCGGCGGCGAGATCAGGCCGACGCCGGGCTGGGTGTGGCGCAGGCGGGCTATCTCGGCCGACACCTTGTGGCCGGGAAGCTGGCCGCCCTCGCCGGGCTTGGATCCCTGTGCCATCTTGATCTGCAGCTCGTCGGCGTGGGCCAGGTACTCGGGGGTGACGCCGAAGCGGCCGGAGGCGACCTGCTTGATCTTCGAGTTCTTGTCGTCGCGTCCCTGGCCGCGGGTGTGGTAGCGGTAGGGGTCCTCGCCCCCCTCGCCGCAGTTGGACATGGCACCGAGCAGGTTCATGGCCTGGGCGAGCGTCTCGTGCGCCTCCTTGGAGAGGGCGCCGTGCGACATCGCTCCCGTCGAGAAGCGCTTGGCGATGGCCCGCGCGGGTTCGACCTCGTCCACGGGGAGGGGTTCGGCGGCCGGAACCGGCTCGAGCAGGTCGTGGAGCTCGATGACCGCCCGGTCGTTGGCCAGCTTGGCGAACGCGTCGTAGCGCTCCGACGACTCGGAGCGGATGGCCGCCTGCAGCAGGTGGGCGGTCAGCATCTCCCGGGTCTGCCCATCGGTCGGAGGCTCCTGCACCAGCGACAGGTCGTTGAGGGCCTGGACCGTGTCCTTGTCCTTGCCGTGGGGCTCGCCGCCCTTGCGCACCCGGAAGAAGCCCGGCGATGCCAGGTCGGGTCGCTCACCCCAGGCGGCACCGTGGCGGGCGAGCACGTCCTCGCCCAGGCCCCCCCAGCCGATGCCGCCGACGACGTTGGGGGTGGCGGTGAAGCAGACGTCCACGACCTCGGGATCCAGCCCCACGACCTCGAAGATCTGGGCGCCGCGATAGGAATCGACGGTGCTGATGCCCATCTTCGACATGATCTTCAGCACGCCGGCCTCGACCGCCGCCTGCAGGTTCCTCTGGGCCTCGGGGCTGGTGAGATCGCCGTCGTCGGCGCTGTCGGCCTCGGCGGCCACCGTGGCCAGCGCCAAGCGCGGGCAGATGGCGTCGGCGCCGTAGCCCAACAGGGCCGCGAAGCCGTGCACGTCGAAGACGTCGTCGGCCACCACCACCAGCGACGTGTGCGAGCGCCGACGGGCGTCGCCGAGCGCCTGATGGACCGCACCGCAGGCCAGCAGCGACGGCACGGGCGCCCGGTCAGGCCCGGCGTCCTCGCCCTCCAGGACGAGGGTGCCGGCCCCGCCCTCCACCGCGGCGACCGCCTCGGCCCGGAGGCGCTCGACCGCCGCCCGCAGCCCCGGCGGTCCGTCGGCGACCGGGAAGGTGGCATCGAGGGGGATGACCGGCCAGGGAGCCCGATCGGTGAGCTCCAGTCCGGAAAGGCCCGAGGGGTAGAGGAAGAAGGAGGGCAGCGTGAGCAGGCGAGCGGCGTCCCGCGATTCGGTGAGCAGCGGCCGCCGGGGTCCCAGGATGGTGCGCAGGCTCATGACCAGCCGTTCGCGCAGCGGATCGATCGGCGGGTTGGTCACCTGGGCGAACCGCTGGCGGAGGAAGTGGCTCACCGGGCGGGGGCGGGGCGCCAGGTTGGGCAACGGCGAGTCGTCACCCATCGAGAACGTGGGCTCCTTGGCGTCGTCGGCCATGGGGCGCACCACCATGGCCAGGTCTTCCCTCGTCAGCCCGTGCATCACCTGGCGCTCCACCAGGTCGTCGGGCACCTCCAGCGCCGGCTCCCCCGGCGAGAGGCGGTAGAAGCCGTCGGCGGCCCAATGGCCGTAGGGGGCCGCGGCGGCGATCCGCTCCTTGCAGGCGTGGTCGTCGAGGAAACCCCGCGTGGGGTCGACGAACAGCATCTGGCCCGGTCCGAGCCGCCCCCGCGTCACCTCGCCATGGCCGCTCACGTCGATGGCACCGACCTCTGAGCACACGGCCACGAACCCGTCGGCGCAGACCTGGTAGCGCAGCGGGCGCAGGCCGTTGCGGTCGAGGCGCGCGCCAACGCCCAGGCCGTCGGTGAAGATCACCCCGGCCGGGCCGTCCCAAGGCTCCATGAGCGCCGAGTGGTAGCGGTAGAAGCCCCGCACCTCGGGATCGAGGTCGCGCACGTTCTCCCACGCCTCGGGCATGACCATGGCCATCACGTGGCGGGCGTCGCGTCCCGCCCGCATGAGCAGCTCGACGATGGCATCGAGCTTCCCCGAATCGGAGTCCTGCGGGTCGAGCACCGGGAAGAAAAGCTCTTCGTCCCCGAGCCCCGCGGGCCCGGTGCCCAGGCCGGCGCGACCCCGCATGCGGTGCTCGTTGCCCCACAGGGCGTTGATCTCGCCGTTGTGGCACAGCGTCCGGTACGGCTGGGCGCGTTCCCAGGTCGGCAGGGTGTTGGTGGAGAAGCGCTGGTGGAAGATCGCGAACGGCGCCGCGAAGCGCTCGTCGGCCAGGTCGGGATAGAAGTCGGCCAGCGCATCGGCGGGAGCCAGGCCCTTGTAGACGATCGTGCGGAACGAGCACGACGCCACGTACGTGCCGACGGTGGTGCGCTCGATGCGGCGCCGCAGGCGCAGCGCCCGGCGCTCCATGTCGGCACGGTTGGGCCCGCCCCGGCTGCGGACCAGGACCTGCACGATGCGCGGTGCCGTGGCGAGGGCCAGTTCCCCGAGCGCGCCGACGTCGAGTGGCGGTTGCCGCCAGTCGACGATGTCCAGCCGCTCGGCGTCGGTGGCGGCCTCGACCGCGGGCCGGGGATCGTCGCCCCGCACGAACAGCACCGCCACCCCGGTGTCGTTGCCGAACAGCGCCCGGGGAATGGGTACCAGGAGGCCCGCCCCGTCGGCTGTCCGGTCGTCGGCGGCGACCGCCCCTCGGTGCTTGACGCACGCCAACCCGTCGAGCGCAGCGGCCACGATGGCACGCGGCGAGCGGCCCCGGGCATCGGCGACGAAGCCGATGCCGCAGGCGTCGAGCTCACGGGTCGTGGGGGAGAGCAACGCGGGCACCTCCTGCCGGGTCGGGACGCCAGCGCCCGAGAATGCTCGGGCCGGCTGGTGGGGGACGTCTGATCCGCTCGTCGCTGAAGCGAAGCGGGCGCCGTTGCCCGAAGCCCCCACGAAGGGTCGGCTCAGGTTAGCTGATCGCTCCTGGCCGGCTGCGAACCCATTCCCTCGCGAACTTGCGGTGGCCAGGGACGTATGGCGGCGGTAACCGCCGCACGTTCGACGCCCCAGCGGGGGTCTCAGGGCAGGCGCTTGAGCACCTCCAGCAGGCCCAGCTTCACGGGCGACTGGTGGTGGGAGCGCCCGGTCGCGCCCGGCTCGTCGCGGTGGGCCAGGTACCAGTCGTACGACTCGATCACGGCGGACGCGTTGGAGTGCCGGGGCTCCCAGCCGAGCTCGGTTTGGGCCTTGGTGGTGTCGAACCACAGGGATTCGGCGTAGAGCAGCCAGTGATAGGGGGCGAACGGCGCCACCCCCGCCCCGGCCGCGGCGCGCATGGCGGCCCGGGCGATTCCTGCCGGCAGGGACCGGACCCGTGACCCCGTGCCGGCGTGGTCGACCAGCGCCTGGAGGGTCCCGCGCATGGTGCCGAACTCGACCGCGCCGATGTTGTAGACGGCGGGCTTTTCGCGGTCGGCCGCCCGCAGGCAGGCATCGGCGAGGTCATTGGCGTGCACGAACTGGTAGCGGTTGTCCCCCCGGCCCAGCACGTACACCGGGGCGCCCTCGGCGACGAACTCGAACAGCACGGCGATGATGCCGAGGCGCCCGTGTCCGAGGATCGTCCGGGGGCGGACGATGCTGACGTCGACGCCGCTCTCGGTCGCGTCGCGGCACAGGAGCTCGGCCTCGAGCTTGGCCTTGCCGTAGGCCTCCAGCGGTCGCCCGGGCGTGTCCTCCCTGACCGGGTTGTGGTCGGGTATGCCGAAGATGGCGCTGGACGAGGTGTGCACCACCTTGGCCACCCCGCGGTCGCGGGCGGCCAGGAGCACGTTGGCCGTGCCGCTGACGTTGACCGACCGGAACAGGTCACGGTCACGCGCCAGCGGCACCTGGGCGACATTGTGCATCACGACGTCGGCGCCGTCGCACGCGGCCGTGACCGCGGCCCGGTCCCGCACGTCGCCGGCGACGTACTCGATGCCGGCGCGCGGCGTCGGCGGGTTGAGGTCGAAGACGCGGACGTGGTCACCACGCTCGAGGGCCCTGCCGGCGAGGATCGAGCCGAAGTAGCCGCTGCCCCCGGTCACGAGCACGGTGCGCATCAGAGCGGTTCTCCGCGGTCGAGGCACCAGCGGATGCTGGCCCGCATGCCCTCCTCCAGCCCGACGGCGGGCTCGTAGCCGAGCTCCTCGCGGGCGCGGGTGATGTCGCACGCGATCGTGTGGTTGAGCTCACCCAGCACGTGCAAGGCCTGGGAGTAGCGGCCCCGGCCCTGGAGCAGGGCATCCGCCTTCTCGGCCGCCCGTGCCGCGGGGCGGGGCACGGGCAGCCGCTCGGGCCCGGACACCGCCAAGCCCTCGGCGGCCAGCGCGCGGCGCACCGTGGCGAGGATCTCGCGGAGCTCGTAGGGCTCGGCGTCGGCCACCCAGTAGGCGTTGCCCGGGGCCTTGTCGGCCACCTCGGCCCGCAGCAGGCCCTGCACGAGGTTGTCGGTGTAGACCATCGACCGCTTCTGGGTGCCGTCGCCCACCAGGGGGAAGCGGCCCTTGCGGATGGCGGCGAAGAACCGGCTCTGCCGAGGCGGTTGATACGGGCCGTAGAACCAGGGCGCGCGCACGGTCACCGTGCCGAGGTCGCCCCGGTCGTGGCTCCGTTCGACCAGTTGCTCCGCTTCCTGCTTGGAGCGGCCATAGCCCAGGTACGGGTCGTAGGGGGAATCCTCGGTGAACACGTCGTCGGGCCCCGGGTTGACACCGAACGGCGAGCTCGACGACACGTGCACGAAGCGGGCGGCGCCGGCGCGGCGGGCCCGGTCCAGCATCAGCTGGGTGCCGCCCACGTTGACGTCGAACAGCTCCCGGACCGCCCGACGGGGATGGATCACCGCGGCGGCGTGGTACACCGCGGCGTCGGGGCCGACCCCATCGAACAGGTGGTCCACGGTCGCTGGGTCCCGCACGTCGCCGATCACCGTCTCGATGGTGGACAAGACCAGCTCGAGCAGCGGCGCCTCCGCGGCCACCGGCACCAGGCACCGCACCCGCTCGCGGCCCTGTGCCGCCAGCGTGCGGACCAGGTTCTGACCGAGCCAGCCCGAGGCGCCGGTGACCACGGCGACCGGGGCGGGGGCACCCGTCGGCACCGAGGGCGCGCTCACGACGCGAGGAACTCGTCGCAGTTGCGGGCGGCGATGGCCATGATCGCCGCCTGCGGGTTGACGCCCGGCGCGTCGGGGAGCAGCGAGGCGTCGTTGACCCGCAGGTTGCGGTGGCCCCAGACACGCCCGAAGCTGTCCGCCCCGGTGCGTCGGCGGTCCTCGCCCAGCCGCACGGTCGAGGTCAGGTGCACGGTCATGACGTTGGCACGGCTGCGGGTGACCGCGTCCCACCACGCACCCAGCTCGTCGAGGCGCCGCACCACCGGTCCGCCCAGGATCGAGGGGTGCAGCTCCGTGGCCCCCGCCGCCAGCAGCAGCTCGCCCAGGTGGACGATGCCCCGGGCCAGCCGGCTCAGGTCGCCGTCGGTGAGCTTGTAGGTCACGAGCGGCGACGCCAGACCCGGGAGCGCCAGGACCCGCCCGCTGCCCTCGCTGCGGATGGCGGCGTAGTAGACCGAGATGTTCTCCCAGTCGGCCAACGCGTCGTCGAAGGGCAGTCCGGTGTCGGCGAGGGCCATCGCGATGTGACCGCGGCGGCTGGCCGAGCCGCCGATGGTCAGGGTCGGCGCGAACTCGGTGATGCGATGCATGGGCACGTCGCCGTGGTCGATCGGGTGGGGGAAGCGGGCGGCGATCTTGACGGTCGGGTGCATCCTGAGCCCGTTCCCGGTGTTGCGCCGGATGCCGCTGCGCTGCAGGAGGGCCGGCGTCTCGACGGCGCCGGCGCACACGAAGACCTGGTCGGCACGGATCGTGAGCCGCTCGACGGCGGCGCCCGCACGACGGCGCCGGGCCCGCACGCCGACCACCCGGCCGCCGTCGCGCAGCAGCCGGTCGACGCGGCAGTCGGCGACGATCGTCGCCCCCGCGGCCAGCGCCCGGGGCAGCATCGTGCGCGACATCGTCTGCTTGGTGCCACGGCCGGCAGCGTCGTAGCGGAACACCCGGGCGAACTCGACGTTCCGCCAGCCGAGCTTGGTCGCACCCCGCTCCAGCATCGCCGACGACGGCGGCGGCGCACCGGGCAGGGTGGACACCCCGAGGTCGCGCTCGACGCGGTCGGCGTAGCGGCCGAGCTCGGCCGGCGTGAACTCGTCGATGGCGTAGCGCGTCTCCCAGTCGGCGGCCAGTGCGTCGGGCAGCCGGTGATACAGGCCGCTGTTCACCTCCGTGCTGCCGCCCACGCAGCGCCCCTCGGCGTAGGCGATGTTGGGGTTGCCGAGCGCCAGCGATGCGCCGTGATGGCGGTACTTGGTGACCATCTCCTCGAGCGAGAACGGCTCGAGCGCGTCGGCGTCCACCCAGGGGCCCTCCTCGACGACCGTCACCCGGCGCCCCGCGTCGGCGAGGCGGGCCGCGGTGATGCCGCCCCCGGCGCCGGACCCGATCACGAGGATCTCGGTGTCGAGCGTCGCCATTCAGGCCCCCTTGGGGGGTGCCGACGTGAGCTCGTTCTCGGCGAAGATCACCAGCGCCCTCATGGCCCGCACGTACTGGCGAACGACACCGATGGGCCCGGTCTCCCAGGACCGGAGCCGTGCGAGCAGCGCATTGTCACCCTCGAGACGCCCGAGGGAGCGAAGCGCGGCGGCGTAGCTGCCGAGGAGGATCGATTCCCCGGCAAACCCCAGACGCAGGTGCTCGGGCTTGTCGCGCAGCGAGCCGTCGACGAACGCCTCGACCGACGACCGCACTCCGGGATCCTCGGACCCGACGAGAGCCGCCACGACCTGACGCTCGAACCAGAGCATGGGGCGAGAGCCTACGGGCGTCTGCGGTCCCGATGCGCGGTGGGCGGGGGGCCTGGGGCGAAGGCTCCACTGGTCGCGCACAGCGCGGTCTCGGCTCTCATCGCCACGCAAGCACGAGTTGAGCGCGCCCGATCCGGACCTGACCCCTGCCGGCTGGCCAGCAGGTCGCCGCACACTCGGAGGATCAGGCGGTGGGGGCGCGACGGTCGTGCGAGGGGAGGGCGGCCTCGAGCTGGGCGGCGATCTGGAGGCACAGGTCGTCCCGCCACGCCGGACCCACGACCTGCACGCCGACGGGCAGGCCGCTGCCCGCGTCGTGGTGGGTGGGCACTGAGGTGGCAGGCAGTCCGCACACGTTCCACACCGCCGTGAAGGCGGCCATCGGGGTGCAGTTGAGCAGACCAAGGATCGGATCGGTGTCGGTGCCGGCCCGCCACGCGCCCACCTCGGGGGGTAGGCATGCCATGGTGGGCGTCACGAGCACATCGAATTCCGTGCTGAAGTTGGCCAGCAGCGTCCGGGCAAGCCGCTGAGTTTGGCGCACCGATGCCACGAACGTCAGCGAGTCGACACCGCGGCCCAACGCCGCCAAGGCAGCGTTGAGCGGCTCCATCTCGTCGGCCCGCTCGAGCGGCGTCCATACCGAGCCGGTGTTCCAGATCGTGGTGAACGCCGCGAGGAAGGCGTCGGTGTCAGGCAGGGTGAGCGTGGCCTCCGTCACGGCGTGGCCGGCGTCCTCCAGGGCCGCGCAGGCGCCCTCCACGGCGGCGACGCAGGCGGGGTCGACAGGCACATCGATCGCCGGCGTGGTGCTGTAGCCCACCCGCAGCCGCGGCGGCGACTCCCGCACCAGCTCGGCGTAGGGCTTCGGCGGCTGGGGCGCCGAGAAGAAGACGAGCGGATCGACCACGCCGTCGACGTCTAGGACCGCGGCGGAGTCCGCCACAGTCCGGGCGACGACATGCTCGACAACGAAGCCTTCAAGCTCGATGAACTCATTGGGCACACGGCCCCGCGACGGCTTGTGGCCGACGAGCCCGCAGCACGACGCCGGTATCCGGATGGACCCACCACCGTCGTTCGCGTGACCGATCGGTGCCATACCAGACGCCACGGCGGCCGCCGACCCACCCGAGGACCCGCCCGGCGTGCGGGCCAGGTCCCACGGGTTTCGCGTGATGCCGTGGGCATCGCTCTCGGTGAACGAGATCGTGCCGAACTCCGGCGTGTTCGTCATACCCAGCAGCACGAACCCCGCGTCGACGAAGCGCTGGACGAGCGGGTCGCTCTCAGAGCGCGGCAACGCCGACGCCCCTCGCGACCCGTAGGTGCACGGCCAGCCCGCCACCGAGTTGAGGTCCTTGATCGGCATCGGCACGCCGTGAAACGGCGGCAGCTCGGCGGGGTCGGCGACCCGAGCCACCCGCTCGGTGGCCTCGGCCGCTGCCGCCCGCACCCGGTCGCCGTCCTGGTGGGCGAAGGCGTTGATCTCGGCCTCGAGCTTGTCGACCCGGGACAGGTACAGGTCGGCGACCTCGAGAGGACTCGCCTCCCTGGCCCTGATGGCGGCAGCGAGCCCGACGGCGGAGGTGAAGGCGTCCACTGCGCCTTCTTACCACCGACGGTCGTCGCCGGCCCTCCCGCGCTTGGTTGGTGCCAAAGCGTCGCTGCGTGGCGTCAGCAGCCGAGTGCGTAGCTCGATGCCGAGCAGACCTTGCGCATAGTGTCGTCGCTGACCTCTCCGACAGGCCCGGTGAGGGCTGCCTGAGCGACCGTGTGGATGCCGTCGCAGTTGATGACCGATGGCCGGTCGAGCCCAGCCTCGTCGTGATCGATGTCGACTTCGGCGGCGTGGCCACGAATCGACGTGGTGACCTCGGCGACCGTGACGAGCTCGCGTACGTCGATCACCTCGGACCGCGTCAGCACCAAGACCGGACGCTTCTTGCGCCCGACCTGCGCCAGCCATAGCTCGCCTCGCCTCACTGCTCACCCCACGCTTCGACTTCGGTCCAGAACGAGTCGGGACGTTCGGGATGCCGTTGATAGGCCTGTCGGTCCGATCGTGCCAACGCCGCACGGACCGCGTCCGCGACTCCCTGACGCGCAGCCGCTGAGATGTTGATCCTGAGCTGACGGGCACGCTCGGCCAACTCGTCATCGATCGTGAATGTGGTGCGAGTGGAAGCCATATTGAGATGCTATCACCTTGTGATAGCTGAACGCCGAGGGGTTCCCGCCCCCTCGACTATGGCCAGCGGCGGCGTTGGCGGCGGCGCCTGGCGCCGACGTCACCGAGCGCCCAGGCTCGGCGCCAGGCGGGCGCCGACGGCCCCGTCAGTGCCGGCGAGGCGCCGGCGTGGGCGCGGCGCCGGGCCGACCACCAGTCGGTCGTGGCCTCGTCGGCGAGTGCCTCCACCGCCCGCTGGATCGCGGCGGACAGGCGGCGGGCGTTGTCGCCCGGTTGAGGCACCAGCGGGGCGCCGAAGGTGACGGTGGCGGTGGCCGGGGTGGGCCAGCGCTTGCCCTTGCGCAGGATGCGGCCGGTGCCGTGGACGTGGATGGGCACCACGGGCACGCCGCAGCGCAGCGCCAGGTAGGCGGCTCCCCCGTGGAAGGGCTGACCCCACCCGTCGGGGCTGCGGCCGCCCTCCGGGAAGATCAGCATCGACCAGCCGGCGTCGATCAGCTCGGCGGACCGGTCGGCCGAGCGTCGCGACACCCGGGTGCGCTCTATGGGGATGGCGCCTATGGCGAGGGCGGACAGCGCGCTCGTGAGGCGGGTGCGGAAGAAGTAGTCGGCGGCACCGCCCACGAACAGCTTGTGGCGCCAGGCGTCGGGGATGGCGGTGAGCAGCACCGGGGTGTCGACGTGGCTGTGGTGGTTGGCGGCGAAGATCACGGGGGCGTGGTCGCGGTCGGCCAGCGTGTCGAGGCGGTCGAGGCCCGACACCCGGGGCCGGGCCAGGGCCGCCACCAGTCCCCGCCCCACGGTCTCCACCAGGGCGGCCCGCGCCAGACGCGCGGGATACCGCCGGGCCCAGCCGGTGTCGTAGTCGGGGCCCGACCGCGGCGGGGCCTCGGGGACCTCGATCCCGCCCGGTACCGACGGCGCCGAGTAGGGGAAGGGCGGGCGGGGCAACCGGCGGGTCAGCGCATCGGGGAGTGCTGCCATCGTGTCGTCGCCCTACTTCACATCCGCCATCACGAGTGGCGGGTTGTGGAGATGGGTGATGGTGGCCTGGCGGCCGACCACGTCCTCGGCCATCTCCAGGGCGTCGGCCAGCGTCGACGCCGGGGTGAAGCCCAGCCGCCGCACCGAGCGGGTCTCGCCGCCCACGACGATCACCTTGCCGGCGTGCGCCAGGCCGTGGCAGCCCCAGTACCACATGTAGAAGGGGTGGACGCCGTGGTAGGCGTAGCTCGTCCGGTAGAGGTGCCGGTACCACTCGTCCTCGGCGTACTGCTTCTCGTAGCGGGCCTCGATCTCCAACGGATCGGTGGTGTCGGCCAGCACCTGCTCGAAGAAGTCGATGTAGCTGGGATGGTGCACCGGGTGGAACTCCCAGGTGGTCGGGTGGCTCATGATCATCACCCCGCCCTCGCGCACCAGCGGCCGGCCCCGGTACATGTTGAAGAAGTAACCGAGGCCCAGGCACATCACGAGGATCGGGTTCATGACCGAACCGACGTTGTAGGGACAGATGTAGGGCAGGCCCATGGTGAGGATGTCGGTCTGGCCCTCGATCGGCACCAGTTGCTGGCGGAAGACGCTTGCGGTGGTCACGTCGTGCACCGCCTCGACCTCACCGGCCTGCACGGAGGTCACCCCGTAGGGGGCCTGCCACGCCTGGAAGATCCGGCGGCGAGCCTTGAGCGGCAGGCGGTCGAGCCCCGCCTTCATCGCCAGGAAGCTGGCCCGGTCGCGGGCGGTCCACTCCCATTCCCGCTTCTGCAGCACGGCCATCGGACCGCTGGTGCCGAACGTGTCGTTGTTCAGGGTGGTCTCGACCTGGAAGATCTTCACGCCCGCGTCGCGCAGGACCTTGCCCATGCGCCAGTTGGAGCTGTGCAGCTCGGAATGATGCCGGTCCATGAAGCTGCGGCTGTGCAACATCGTGGTGACGTTGTGGTGGTGCCGCAGGCTGCGATAGCTGGCCAGGCCGGTGGCGGTGGACTTGTGGCCGCCGTCCATGGCCACCAGGTTGATGTTCACGTAGACGACCAGGTCGCTGTCGGCGGCCCGCTTGTTGATCTCGACCTCCTCGCCCTGGGGCGTGGTGCCGATGAGGGCGAGGCTGTCGGGGTCCTCGGCGTCGTGGTTGTACAGCAGGCCGTGCGGCGCGAAGGCGTCGTAGACCCGGTCGCCCACGGCGTGGCGCAGCTCCGCCTCGGTCATGCGGCGGTGCAGAGCCAAGGCGGCGATGAGGTGGACGTCGTCGACGCCCGCCTCGGCCGCCAGGTCGAGCACCGCCTCGATGACGCGCTGGCGGATGTCGGGCCGGCGCATGGGTGGTAGCGGCAGCGAGATGTCGTCGAAGCAGATCGTGAGCTTCATGCCTGCGTGGAGGAGGGCCCGGAGCGGCGGGCCGCCGCCCTCCGGGTCGTCGAGCGCCTCGCGGATGGCGCCCTCCGGGTCGTCGAGCGGCTCCAGCGGCTCGCCGGGGTAGAGCACCCGGCTGCGTCCCGCGGGCAGCCTCTCCAGCCGCAGGCTCTCGCCGTGGTGGAACAGGATCGGCGGGGTCGAGCGGTCGACGTCGAGCACGAAACCGGGGCGGGGCATCAGGTTTGCTCCTGGGTTGTCATCGACCGTGTTCCCGCAAGTCGAAGGCGATCTTCACCGCACCTCGCCGCCCGGCGTTGGCGGCGTGCTCGATGGCGTCCTCGTAGCGCGACAGGGGATAGCGGGCGGACACCAGCCGGCCGAGGTCCAGGCGGCGGATCACGTCGATGGCGGTGGCGAAGTCGTGGCCCCGGTCGTCGTGCTCGTCGTAGGCGTACACGCCCCGCAGGCCGACCTCCCGTTGCCACACCGGCGTGAGGTCGAGCGTCGTCACGCCCGGCATGCCCACCAGGTACACGGTGCCGCCGGGCGCGCACGCCCGGATCGCCTGGGCGATCGAGTCGCCGCTGCCGACGCAGTCGATCACGGCGTCGATCCCGCAGGTGAGCTGCCCGTGGTCGAGCACGAGCGACGCCGTCGCCGAACGGACGATCCGCTCGAGCTCCCCAGGCGCGCACACGGTGTCGGCGCCGAGCTCCTTGGCCCAGCGCTCCTGTTCGGGATGCTTGGCCGTGGCGATGAACGGCCCTCGGGGCGTGCCCAGCGCACCGAGGGCGGCGATCGTCAGGAGCCCCAGCGCCCCGGCTCCGATGACCGCCACGACGTCGTCTGCGACCTGCCGGGCGGCATGCACGCCGCAGGCGGTGGGCTCGACCAGCACCGCCTCCTCGTCGGTCAGCTCGTCGGGCAGCTCGACGACCTGGGACTCGTGGACCACCATCTCCTGCGACCAACCGCCGCCGGTCGACTCGCAGAACCCGCACTGCAGGCCGGGTTCGAGGCTGCCGAACGCCACCCGCTCGCACAGGTTGATGCGCCCCGCCTGGCACATGTCGCACGGCGGGTTGACGCCGCGCACCGCGCAGTGCAACACGGGGATCACCACGACGCGGCGGCCGTCGTCGAGATCGCCGACGATCTCGTGGCCCGGTGTGAACGGGAAGGACACGATCGGCTCGAAGTAGCGCGACGACCGGCCGTCGATGGTGGCGAGGTCGCTGCCGCAGATCCCCGACAGGCGGGGGCGCAGCCGATGCCAACCGGGCCCCGGCGGGTCGGGCGGATCCACGTCCCGCAGCGACAGCGGGCCGTAGCGGGCGCCCCGCCCGGGCCGCAGCGAGCCCGCAACCATCGCCGCGGCGTACCGGGTGGGCTGGCGGGAGAACAGCAGAGATTTCATCGTCGGGCTCCGTTGCTTCCCGCCAGCGCATCCGACGTGAGCAGCCGGGTCAGCAACCGCGGCTTGCCGCCCCCGCGCCACGCGGGGCCGATCGGCAACGGCGGTTCGGGCGTACCGGTGGCCTTGTCGAACTGCTCGACCAGCCAGCCCCGCCTGCGGGCGAGCGCCGCCAACCGGGTCTCGGGGTTCACCGCCACGGGGAACCCGACCGCCTCCAGCATCGGCAGGTCACTGGTCGAGTCGGCGTAGGCGACCGCCTCGGCGAGGTCGAAGCCGTTGGTGGCGGCGTAGTCGGCGAGCAAGGTGGCCCGGGCCTCACCCGTCGGCGGCACATCCACCAGCTCGCCCCGGTACGTGCCGTCGGGGCGGGTGTCGAGCCGGGCGCACACCACGTCGTCGAACAACGGCCGCAGCGGGCCGATGGCGAAGTCGAGGGCCCCGGTGATGAGCAGGGTGCGGTGTCCGAGGCGTCGGTGCTCCCGCACCC
Source organism: Acidimicrobiales bacterium (assembly GCA_050744525.1). Lineage (GTDB taxonomy): Bacteria > Actinomycetota > Acidimicrobiia > Acidimicrobiales > VFJN01 > DASQUK01. The sequence goes on from JBOGHG010000005.1 coordinate 16,599, forward strand.
GCCGCACGGCGGCCGGGAACGACTTGGCCAGCAGCAGGTGGCTGAACATCTCGTTCGAGTCGTCGTCGAGCTGGGCGATGGGCGCCCGGTCGTAGCGCCGGTAGAAGTGGCGCAGGAAGTCGCTGCGGTCGCGCCGGTCGAGGGCCAGCAGGGAGGGCGCCTCCGCCAGGGTCTTGAGCACGTAGCGCACGCGATCGTCGCGGGGAAGTCGCCGGGTGGCCAGCCACGAGTAGGACGCCACCACGTTGGAGGCGATGAGCGTGTTCTCCAGGTCGAAGGCGGCGAAGTGCCGCTCGGGCGCGAGCACCTGTCGCCGCAGCCGGTCCTGGCGGTCCTCGCTGCTGCGCCCGCCCGGCGTGGTCCGGACGCGGGCGTGCCGGACCACCGACGGGAGGTGGACCGCGTGCACGTACGTGCGCCAGTCGATCACCCGGGGGTCGAAGCAGAACGCGGCCCGGTCGTCGGGCCCGAGGTCGTCCCACAGGGCCAGGAGGCGGTCGACCCCGTAGATCGCCTCGCATTCGGCATAGGCGCCGTACAGCTCGACGTAGCCGAGGGCCCGCTCCGCGTCCTCGCGCCGCTCCTCGAGCTTGGCCGACCACGCCGCCTGCTTGCCCCGCAGGGGCAACGACTGCAACGTCGACTCCGCCCGCTCTATGGCGCGCTTGGCCCGCACCAACTGGCGCTGGACCCGGCCCCGCCCCGGGAACGACCAGTCCGGCACGACGATCGGTTGGCCCTCCGCGTCGTACAACGGCCGCTCGAGGAACCACTCGCGCACCAGGTCGACGAGGTGCCGGTAGCGCAGCGGGTTGGTCGACCCTGACGCCACCTGCACGATCGCCGGCTCCTCGGGCGGCGCCCCGGCCGCCACGGCGGCCACCGCGCCCACCACCAGGTCGACGGGGATGACGTCCACGGTGCCCTCCGGCACGCCGGGGAACTCCCTGAGCAGCCCGCGGGCATAGCTGATGATGATGGGCTCAGCCATGCGGAAGCCGCGGATCCACCCGGGCCTCGGCTCGGCCCAGGCCGACTCGATGATCGACGGTCGCACGATGGACACCGGCAGGTCGCCCCGCTGCTGAAGCAGCGCCCGCTCGCCGAGTGCCTTGGTGTACGCGTAGGCGTCGGGCCAGCCCAGCGACGCCGCCCGCGCCCGCCCGGCCTCGACCATGCGGTCCTTGACCCAGGCCTGGCGCCGCTGCTCGGTCTTGGCCGCGAGGGCGGGCGTGCCGGCGGCACCCAGCTCGTGGCGAGCCTGCTTGCGGAAGCGGGCGAGGGCCTCCGGCGTGCGGCTGTGGGACTCGGCGTCGCGCCGGGCACGGCGGGCGCCGTCGACCTCGCCGCGCCAGTCGACGTCGACGAAGAACGGGCTGTCGTGGACCGGTTCCTCGGGCGCCGCGCCCCGGCGGTTGCCGGCGACGTAGCAGGTCGACACGGCGACCAGATGGGGGGTGACCCCCAGGTCCTGGAGCGTCCGGGCGATCCGGCTGGGGCCGAGCAGGTTGACCTCGATGGCGGCGTCGAGCGGGGAGTCGAACGCCACCGTGGCGGCCGAGTGGACGACGACGTCGCACGACGCCAGAACGGCCCGATCGGCGTCGTCGAGGCCGAGGCCGTCGGTGCCCACGTCGCCGGCGATCACCTGCACCCGATCGTCGACGAGCGCGTCGAGCGCCGCCACGCCCAGCTCCGAGCGCAGGCGATCGAACGCGTCGTTGCGAAAGATCTCGCGCCGGGCCCGCTGGGCGGCCGACGAGCGCTTCCCGGGCCGCACGAGCAGCACGAGCTCGCACCCGGGCACGGACCGCAGCAGGCGCTCGATCAGTGCCGTGCCCAGGAACCCGGTGCCCCCGGTGATGGCGAAACGCTTCCCCTCGAGGGCTTTAGCCACGCACTCCACCGCATTTGTCTACCATCTGGTAGATGGCCCAGGCGACGCCGAGTGCGGTTCGCCGTTCCCGCCGCACCAACACCGCCGATCGCATCCTCGACGCGACCCTCGACGCCTTCGGCACCCGCGGCTACGGCGCCACGTCGCTGGACGACCTGGCCCGCGACCTCGGCATCCGCAAGCAGACGATCCTCTACTGGTACCCCTCGAAGGAGGCCCTGCTCGACGCCGCCATCGACCGCACGGCGGCCGAGCTCACCACCCGGCTCGAGCGGGCGGTCGCCCGCGCCGGCCAGGGCTTCGACCGGGTCGAGGCCATCGTGCGGGCCATGTTCCGGCTGGCGGCCCGCCACCCGTCGATGCTCGGGTTCCTGCGGGAGGTGAGCCGGCTGGGCCCACCCGCCTCGACCCGCCTGCTGGCCGCCGTGGCGCCGCTGGTGGACCGGGCCGCCGGGTTCCTCACCGTCGAGATGGATGCCGGGCGCATGCTGCGCCACGACCCCCGCCTCATCCTGCTCGCGGCCTACTCGATGGTGACCGGCCTGGCCACCGAGGTCGAGGTCCTGCGGGCGTTCGGCGAGGAGCCCACCCTTGCATCGCTGGTGCGCCGCCGGGACGAGCTGCTCGCGCTCCTGCGCGCCGCGCTCGTGCCGGCCTGAATCCCTCGATCGAGGACACGGTCGTTGACGCGGCGTATCGTGTGCCCCACAGAGCGACAGGTGTCCGGGGGGATGCACCGCCGGAATCCGGTCGTGCGGTCGCCGTCACGGGCCGCCCGATCCGATCAAGGCGTGCGGCCCGTCCGGCGAGGAGGGGCTCAGAATGACGCACATCCGCAGTCGACGGTTCGCCTCGTTGATCGTCGTCGCGCTGCTGACCGGCCTCCTGGCCACGCCGGCCGCGGCCGTACCGGCCGGTGGTTCCGGCACGAAGGCTGCGGCGGCGAAGCCGCCGGCCGCAAAGGCCGTCTTCTTCGCGTCCGACGGCCTCCGGCAGGATCTCGTCCAGAAGTACGCGGGCGCGGGCGTCATGCCGACGATGGCCGACTTCCTCAAGAAGGGCGCCTCGGCCACCGGAGGCGGGCTCCTGACCCAGGCCCCGCCGAACACTGGCGCCGGCTGGTACAGCCTGGCCACCGGCGCCTGGCCGGGCGTCCACGGCTCGACGAACAACACGTTCCACATCAACGGCCAGCCGTTCGGCAACCGCACGTCGGCCTTCGATCCGAACGTTCTCCAGGTGGAGTCGATCGCCCAGTCCGCCGAGCGCGACGGCCTCAAGGTCGCCCAGGTCGAATGGGCCGGCGGGCGCAACGCCAGCATCCAGGGCCCGACGATCGACTTCCGGTCGTTCCTCTCGGGCAGGGGCGTGGCGACGAACTTCATCGGCACGGCCGGTGACGTCCTGTTCGACGACGCCGCGTTCATCAGCGCCTTCGGGCTCCAGTTCGACCATCCCGCCGGCTTTGCCGGTCAGGCGCCCTTCGCCGGCGCGGCGCCAGTGGCCGCAACCGGCTGGAGCGGTGACCTGCCGGCCACGTTCAGCCCCGCGCAGGAGATGCGCCTGCGGGTCCTCGACTTCGGGACCGACAAGTACGGGCTGAACGCCTGGATCTTCGACAGCACGGATGACGCGACGACGAACTACGACAAGGTGCTGTTCTCGAAGACGAAGAGCGCCGCCGACTCCGTCGGCATCCTCGCCAAGGGCGAGTGGGCCGATGTCAAGGTCACGATCCAGGGCGGCGCCCTCGACGGCCTCACCGCCGGGTTCCTCGTCAAGGTCGAGGAGCTCACCGGCGACCTCTCCCGGGTCCGCCTGTTCCACACGTCGGTCAGCCGCGCCATCGCGACGTGGCCGGGCTTCAGCGAGCCCGGCTTCACGGGCGACTTCGCGGAGTTCCTGGCCCAGAGGTTCCCGACCTCGACGGCGGCCGACTTCGCCATCCTCGAGTCGGGGATCACGAGCGAGGAGACCTACGTCGAGCAGGGCCTCTTTTGGTCGACCGCCCACCTGCCGATGCTCGAGTACGTCGCCAAGACGTACGAGCCGGATCTCCTGCTCGTCGGCATGCCGACGACCGACGAGTTCCAGCACCAGTTCCTCGGGCTCGTCTCACCAACGCTGCCGGGCGGAGCCGCGAACCCGGCATTCGACGACGTGGACCTGAACGGCGTGCCCGACGGTCGCGTCGCCGAGCGTGAGGCGTTCATCAGGACTGCGTACCGGGAGTCCGACGAGACGCTGACACTGGCGCGGTCGCTCATCGGCAAGGACCCGACCACGTTCGTCGCCTCCGACCATGGCTTCGCGCCGCAGTTCCTCGCCATCGACGCCAGCCAGCCGCTCGTCGAGCTCGGCCTCCTGTCGAGGCCGCAGACCTCGAACTGCCGGCCCGCCACCGGCGAGACGATCGGCAAGGCGAAGGTGTGCTGGGCCGGTGGTGCGGCGCAGATCTACCTCAACGTCGCCGGCCGCGATCCGGCGGGCGGCGGCTTCACCCAGGTGGCCGCGGGCGACGTCGCGGCGACCGTCGACGCGATCAAGGCCAAGTACCTCGGCCTGGTCGACCCGAACGACTGGACGCACGACGGCCAGCCCGAGGGCTTGACGCTGATCGATCGCGTCTTCACCAAGGCCGAGGCGCGCCACATCCCGAACGGGCCCGGTACGACGACCGACATGGCCCATCCGACCAGGACCGGCGACGTGATCGCGTTCGCATTTCCGCCGTACCAGTACGACGCGCAGACACCGGGCACCCTCGTCGCCCCCTCGCACTTCTTCGGCCAGCACGGGTACGTCCCGGACATCCAGGACTTCGAGGCGAACATCAACATGCGGGCGACGTTCCTCGCCGGCGGCAAGGGCATCGCCAAGGGCCCGGTGACCGCCTCGACGATCGACCTCGCCCCGACGCTCGCCTACCTGCTCGGCATCCCGGAGCCGCAGTTCAGCCAGGGCCGGGTCCTGCTCGAGATCGTGAAGGGCGGCAAGTCCGTCAAGCCCATCTCGCTCGTCGGCCTGAACGACTTCCACGGCCAGCTCGAGCCGACGACGCTCAGCATGGACGGCCGCGCCCAGAGCGTTGGTGGCGCCTCCTTCCTCGCGACGATGTTCGACGAGGAGCTGGCGCGCCTGCCCGGGCCGGGCCTCATCCTGGCCGGCGGCGACAACGTCGGCGCCTCGCCGCCGAACTCGGGGCTCCTCGAGGACAGGCCGGCGATCGACGTCGAGAACGCCTGGGGCCTCGACGCGACGTCCTACGGCAACCACGAGTTCGACTTCGGCGTCGAGCGGCTGCTCATGCACCAGGAGCGTGCCGACTTCCCGTTCCTCGCCACCAACATCGTCGAGACCGCGACCGGGGAAGCACCCGATTGGGTGACGCCCTCGGTCGTCTTCAGGATCAACCGCGTCAAGGTCGGTGTCATCGGCGCCGGACTCAAGAACACGCCGGAGCTCGTGTCCGCGGGTGCCACGGAGGGCCTGACGTTCCTCGACGAAGCCCCGCGGATCGCGGCCGAATCGGAGCGCCTGCGCAAGAAGGGCGTGAAGGTCCAGGTCGTCGTCATCCACCAGGGCACGAACGTCGGCCTGAACCCGCTGGGGAACGCGCCCGGCGTCGAGTGGCAGGGCCCGATCCTCGACATCGCCGACGCCCTCCAGACCACGACGGTCGACGCCATCGTCGCCGGTCACACCCACCGCATCTCGAACCTCATGCGTGGCGACATCCTCATCACCGAGGGGATCAACGCCGGCGCCAGCTACTCGGTGCTCCAGCTCATGGTCAAGGGCGGCGACGTCGAGTGGGCCGGCGGAGCCACGCGCATCGCCAAGAACCTCGGCGTCGAGGCGCGAGCCGACGTCCAGGCGATCGTCGACGACGCCAACGCCCAGACCGCGGTGCTGCGCAACCAGGTGATCGGCACGCAGGCCAACGACATCACCCGCGCCCCGACGAGGCTCTTCGAGTCCGAGATGGGCAACCTGGTGACCGACGCGATGCGGACGAAGTACCCCGGCGTCGACGCCGCCTTCACCAACTCGGGCGGTCTACGCCAGGACCTCTTGTTCACGCCACCGAGCGCCGGGGAGGCGCCCGGCGAGATCACCTGGGGTGAGGTGTTCGCGGTCCTGCCGTTCGGCAACCGGACCACGATCCTCACCCTCACCGGCGACCAGCTGCGAGCCGCGTACATCAACGGGTTCACGCCGTTCTGCGAGGTCGGCTTCCCCGGCGGCACCGGCCGCTTCCCGCAGGTCTCCGGCCTCAAGGTGCAGTTCCACTGCGACGGCATCGTGCCGGTGGTCGACAACATGTGGAAGGCGCCCGACGGGGTCGGCGGAACGCTGACCCCGATCGGTCCCGCCGACACCGTCCGGATCGTCACCAACGACTTCATGTTCGGGGGTGGCGACGGCTACACGATGTTCGCCGACGGCACGGACGTCGCCCAGCCCGGTGACGACCTCCTCCAGGTGACGATCGACTACATCACGGCCAATTCGCCGGTGGATCCGGCCGTCGAGGGGCGGATCGTCGGTCCGTGAACGGCGTTCTCAGCGCTTGGTGGAGAAGCGGCTGCGGTGGTCGTGCCGCTCCACCGCCAGGCGCACGAGCTCGTCGATCAGGTCGGGGTACTCGAGGCCCGACGCCTCCCACAGCTTCGGGTACATCGACACCGGCGTGAACCCGGGGATGGTGTTGACCTCGTTGACCAGGAAGCCGCGGCCCGAGCGGCCGGGGGAGCGGGAGGCACGTACGTCGTCCTCGTAGAAGAAGTCGACGCGCGCCATGCCCTCGCAGCGGAGCGCCCGGTAGGCGTCGCAGGCGAGGGCCCGGACCCGGGCGGTGGGCGCCTCGTCCAGGGGCGCAGGGACCAGCAGCTGGCAGGTGCCGTCGACGTACTTGTCCTCGTAGTCGTAGAACTCGTGGCTGGAGACGATCTCACCCGGCACCGACGCACGCGGTTCGGCGTTGCCGAGCACCGCCACCTCGATCTCGCGGGCGTCCACCCCCTCCTCGATGAGGATCCACTCGTCGTACGTCGCCGCCAGCGCGACGGCGTCGTCGAGCTCGGACGGGTCGTGCACCTTGGTCACGCCCACCGACGACCCGAGGTTGGCCGGCTTCACGAAGACCGGATAGCCCAGCCGGGCCCCGGCGAGGGCACCGGCGGCGCCGTCGATCTCGGTGTCCCTGAGGGCCACCCACGCCACCTGCGGTAGCCCGTGGGCCGAGAGGATCTCCTTGGCCTTGACCTTGTCCATCGCCAGCGCAGATGCCAGGACGCCGGAGCCGACGTAGGGTACGCCCGCCAGCTCGAGCAGGCCCTGGACCGTGCCGTCCTCGCCGTGGGGCCCGTGCAGCAGGGGCAGCACGACGACCGGCAGGTCGTCGGCGGACGGCGTGACCGTGCGCAACGGCTCGACCGCCGTCCCCGTCGCCTCCAGACGGTCGGGTGGGGCCGCCAGTGCGGCCGCACCGCGTGCCAGGGCCGCCTGGGCGTCGTCGGCCTGCACCCAGGTGCCCTCCCGGGTGATGCCCACGGGCACGAGGTCGTAACGATCGGGATCGACCGCGCGCAGGACGTGCGCGGCGGTGGTGCACGAAACCTCGTGCTCGGCCGACTGCCCGCCGAACAGGATGACGAGCCGGACGCGGTCGGGGCGAGTCATGGCCAGCGAGGCTAACGGGATTCGGGGAACTGGCGGCGCAGGCTCGGGGCGGCGGGTGCCCGCCTGCGATGATGCTGCGCCGTGGACCTCCTCACGACCGAGATCGCCAAGGCCACCGGCGGGGTGCTGTCCGGCCCCGACGTGAAGGTCTCGGGCGCCACCATCGATTCGCGCGCGGTCGTGCCGGGCCAGCTGTTCGTGCCCGTGGTCGCCGTCCGTGACGGCCACGACTTCGTGGCCGGCGCCGTCGCCGCCGGGGCCTCCGCCTACCTCACGTCGCGTGGCCCGGTCGGCGGCGTCGACGCCAGCGCCGTCGAGGTCGGCGACACGGTGGGGGCCCTGGGGGCGCTGGGGCGCCATGCCCGCACTGGCCTGCCGGATCGCGTGGTGGGCATCACCGGTTCGGTGGGCAAGACCAGCGTCAAGGACCTGCTGGCGCCGGCCCTGGCCGCCCGTTGGCGGACGTCGGCCAGCCTCGGCTCGTTCAACAACGAGCTGGGCGTGCCGCTCACACTGCTGAACGCGGCCGCCGACACCGAGGCGTTGGTCGTGGAGATGGGCGCGCGCGGCGTGGGCCACATCGCCCAGCTCTGCGCGTTGGCCGGGCCGACCGTCGGCGTGGTGACCCGGGTGGCGGCGGTGCACACCGAGACGTTCGGGACGCTCGAGGAGGTGGCGTGGGCCAAGGGCGAGCTGGTCGAGGCCCTCCCGGACAGCGGGCACGCCGTCCTCAACGCCGGGGACCCATGGGTGGCGGCCATGGCGTCCCGCACGTCGGCGACGACCGTCACCTTCGGGGATGGCGGGGACGTCCGGGCCGAGTCGGCGACGCTGGACGACGGGTTGCGACCATCGTTCCGCCTGGCGTCACCCTGGGGCGGCGCCCCCGTCCACCTGGGGGTGCGTGGCGAGCACATGATCGACAACGCTTTGGCGGCGGCCGCGGCGGCGCTGGTGTGCGCGGTCCCGGTGACGGACGTCGCGGCCGCGCTGGGGACCGCGGTGCTGTCGCGCTGGCGGATGGATCTGGTCCGGCTGCCGTCCGGTGCGCTCGTGGTCAACGACGCCTACAACGCCAACCCGAGGTCGATGGCGGCGGCGTTGCGCGCCCTGACGCGGCTGCCCGCCCGGCGCCGGGTCGCGGTGCTGGGGCTGATGGCCGAGCTCGGCCCGTCGAGTGACGACGAGCACCGTGCGATCGGCGCCGTGGCCCGCGGGCAGGGCGTGGAGGTCATCGGGGTCGGCGTGCCGGCCTATGGGGGGACAACCGTGGGCGACGTCGACGAGGTCCCGGCGGCGCTCGGGCGCCTCGGCGACGGCGACGCCGTGTTGCTCAAGGGCAGCCGGGTGGCGGGCCTCGAGCGCCTGCTGGAGCTGTTGGGATCGCCGGCTACCTGACGAGCGCTGCGAGCGGCCCCACTAGCGTCCCGATGCGATGGACTTCCGCCGCACCACCGTTGCCGAGATCGCCCAGCAGGTTGCGACTCGGGCAATGTCAGCCCGCGAGGTCGTGCGGGCCGCGCTCGACCGGATCGACCGGTACGACGACGAGATCGGCGCCTTCGTCGCGGTCGATGGCGAGGCGGCACTGGCCGAGGCATCGGCGATCGACGCCCGCATCGCCGCCGGCGAGGACGTGGGGGCGCTGGCCGGGGTCCCGCTCGCGGTCAAGGACCTCGAGGACGCCGCCGGGTTCGTCACCAGCCGCGGTTCGGCGGCCTATGCCGACGGCCCGCCGGCGACCAGCGACTCGCCCCTGGTGGAGCGCCTGCGTGCCGCCGGTTGCGTGGTCGTGGGCAAGACCAACACGCCGGAGCTCGGCTGGAAGGCCGACACGATCAACGAGGTTTTCGGCGCCACCCACAATCCCTGGTCGCTGGAGCGATCTGCGGGTGGCTCGTCCGGGGGTTCGGCCGCGGCGCTGGCGGCCGGCCTGGTGCCGTTGGCGACCGGGTCCGACGGCGGGGGTTCGATCCGCATCCCTGCGTCGGCCACCGGGCTGACCGGCTTCAAGCCGTCGCTGGGCCGGGTGCCGATGGGCGGGGCGGAGCCGCCGGGCTGGCCCATGCTGTCCACCAGGGGCGTCATGACCCGCGGCATCCGGGACGCGGCGCTAGCGCTCGACAGCGTCGTCGGCCCCGAGCCCACGGACCTCGTGTCGCTGCCCCTTCCCGAAGGGTCGTGGTCGCGGTCGCTGGCGGCCCTCAACCCGCCTCGCAAGGTTGCGTGGGCTCCCACCCTGGGGTACGGCCGGGTCGATTCCGAGGTCCTGGCGGTGTGCGCGGCGGCGGTGGCCCGGCTCGAGGGGCTGGGGACCGAGGTGGTCACGGTCGACCGGCTGCTCGACGGCGACCCTGTGCAGGACTGGCTGGCGCTGGTCGGCGCGTCCTCGCTGCGTTCGCTGGACGAGTTCCGGGCCGACGACGCCGTCTGGAGCCGCATCGATCCCGGGCTGGTCGCCCTGCTGGAGTGGGCCCGCACATCGATCGGTCCCGGCCGCGTGATCGAGGCGCTCGACGCCTGCCACACACTCAACCTGGCGCTCGTGGACCTGTTCCACGGGGTCTCGCTGCTGCTGTCGCCGACGGTCGCCGGCCAGCTCCCGCGCATCGGGGAGCCGGGCACCATCGACGGCGACCCGGACGTCAACTGGGTGGCGTACACCTACCCGTTCAACATGACCCGCTCGCCGGCCGGTTCGGTGTGCGCCGGCTTCACCGCCGACGGCATGCCGGTCGGGCTGCAGGTCGTCGGCCCCCAGCACGGCGACGTCGTGGTGCTGCGGGCGCTGGCGCTGCTGGAGGACGCGCTCGCTCTCGACGCCGCCGCCCCGTTCGGCAACGAGTGAGGCCCATGTCCGGGCCTTGCTAGAGTTCACTGCCCTTGGGCGTATAGCTCAGCTGGTTAGAGCGCACGCTTCACACGCGTGAGGTCAGAGGTTCGAGTCCTCTTACGCCCACCCGGTGCGCATTTCCCTTGAGGAAGCCCGCAAGTGGGACGACGAGGGCGACGCTCTCCGACGACGCGAGCTAGGCGGGCCCCGGGGACAGCGGCGCTGGGAGGAGGTCGGACACGGGGCCGAGGTGGCGCAACTTGTCCGGGTTGACGATCCCGCGGATGTCTGGATCTGGCCGTCGGCGATGTCGAGCGACAGCGCGAACAGGACTCGCTGTTGCCCGTCGAGGCCCAAGGCGCCGGGATGGCCGTTCACCTCGACCCGCCGGGTCGAAAAGCCTTCGATGCCCATGACGACCCGCATCCAGTTCAGCACCGTCCGCGCCACCCGACGGCGCCCGAACAGCGGTGCGCTATCGCCCGCACCTTGCCGCCGCCGTCACCGTGCAGGGCCACGTCGTGGGCCCGCAAGGCCTCGAGCCCGTCGAGGTCACCTGTCTGCGTGGCCGTCATGAACCTGCGTGCCAGCTCGTCCTGCTCCTGGCGCGAGGCCTCGAAGCGGGGCCTCTCCTGCTCGACGTGGCGGCGGGCCCGCACCGCCAACTGCCGACACGCGGCCTCGCTCTTGCCGACGATCTCGGCGATGGCGTCGTAGCCGTAGTCGAACACCTCCCGTAGCAGGAACACGGCCCGTTGCTCGGGCGACAGGCGCTCCAGCAGGACGAGGAAGGCGAGCGACAGCGAGTCCGAGATCTCCGCGTGGGTGGCGGGATCGTCCGGGCCACCCGTCACCACCGGCTCCGGCAGCCATTCGCCGAAGTAGGTCTCCAGCACCGGGGCCCATTCGGACACAGGTGCCGGTTCGTCGTCGACGACGTTGTAGATGCCGGCAGGTCCGCCCTCGACCGCGGCGACTGTTGCCGCCGCCGCGTCCTCGATGTGGATGAACGACCAGACGCCCTTGCCCCCGCCGACGATGGGCAACTGGCGCTTGCGGAGCAGCTCGATCTGGCTGCCGAGTGGGTCGAGGGCGATCGAGGTGCCGGGGCCGTAGAACCAGCCGTAGCGCAGCACGAGGCCCTCAGTCCATTGCGCGCCCGTGACGGCCGCCTCGAGGTGACGGAGCGCCCCGAGCCCCTGACGCATCTCCGGAGGGGGATCGTCGTCGAGCGGATCGTCCTCCCGCTTGATCGGCCCACCTGTGCGGGCGTACAGGCTGGCGTTGCTCTGGGCGACGAATCGCTTGACGCCCGCCGCCCGGCCGGCCGACAGCAGGTGATCGGTGCCCTCGGTGCGCAGCCGGTTGGTGAGCGCGAACTCGCGTTCGAAGCGTCGCATGTTGATCTTCGGCGGTATGGCGGTGAGCTGGTGAACGATCACGTCGGGCTCGGCCTCGCCGATAGCCCGGCCGACGCCGTCGGCATCCAGCGCGTCGGCCACGACGGGCCGAGCGCCGACGCTGCGGAGCTGGTCGGCCTTGGCGTCTGTGCGGGTCATCCCGACGACCTCGTGCCCTTTGGCGACCAACAGGGGAACAAGCTGCTTACCGAGCGCACCCGTGGCGCCGGCGACGAATACCTTCATGGCGACTCCCTTCTCGTTCGTCCACCGAAGAAGACAGGCCAGCGAATCCGCCTGTGACAGCAGTACCCCTCCTGCGTAGCTACCCGGGGTCGATGTACACATCGGCCCGGGCCACGTTGGGCACGACCGCGAAGGCGGTCACCTCGCCGCTGGCCCGGCCCCGCGGCGGGATGAGGTCGATGACACCGTTGGCGCCGCCGATGATCCGGCCTACGGCATCGCGGTACACGGCGTAGGCGTTGGAGAGCTCGAGCTCCACGTCGTAGCTCGAGGACACGACGAAGGTCGTGTAGACGCCGAACTCGTCCGAGGACGTCGACACGTCGGAGACGGTGAAGGCGCCTTGGGGAAGGGGGTCGCCACCGCCCTCCTCCGTCCGGATGTCGAGGCGGCCGATCCCGTTGGGCAGCGGGTCGCTGATCTCCGCTCCCAGCCCGAGCCTGGCCCCCGGGTTCACCACCGCCACGTCGTGGTCGTAGCTGCCGACGACGGTGTCGGTCGTGTCGTAGACGACCACCTGGACGGCGAAATGGGTGATGGGCTGGTCGCTCGTGTTCTCGAGGATCAGGCCGTACGAACCGGCCGGGCCGTCGAAGCCCTCGTAGGTCGAAAAGCCGCTGTCGACCACCGCCAGCCCGTCGATCGGCTGCGCGGTGCCCGCCGTCGTGCTGGTCGTCCCGTTCGACGGGTCCGTGGTCGTGCCGTCTTCCGGTTCCGACACCGCCGGGGGAGCGTCGGTGCCGGGGGAGGGACCGGCGCTGTCGCCGTCGTCGCCGCCGAACCGGGCCACGATCACACCGATCGCGGCCGCGGTCAGGAGCAGCCCGGCGGCGACGATCACCGGTGTCCGGTTGAGCTCGTTGGGAGAGGGACCAGGGGACCGAGGGGGAGGGGCACCGCCGGATCCTTCGCCTGCGTCGCTCACGGCCTCGCCTCCCGGGCGTCCGCCCCGCCGACGGGCTCAGGCGATGGTCTTGGCGAGACGGTCCATCGCGTCGTCCTCGCTGATGTTGAGGGCGAACGCCAGCTCCGATACCAGCACCTGGCGCGCCTTGACGAACATCGACTTCTCACCTGCGGACAGTCCCTTGTCGTTGTCGCGCAGCGCCAGGTTCCGCACCACCTCGGCCACCTGGTAGACGTCGCCGGACTTGAGCTTCTCCTGATGGTTCTTGAACCGGCGTGACCAGTTGGTCGGCTCGCGCACGTCCTTCTTGGCGAGCACCTCGAACACGTCCTCCACGTCCTCGACGCTGATCGGGTAGCGCATCCCGATCTCCTCGGCCTTGTCGACAGGGACCTTCAGGACCAGATCGCCGTGCGTCATGCGGAGGACGAAGAAGTCCTTCCGCTCGCCGTCGGATGTGGCCAGCTTCTCGGTGCCTTCGATGATGGCAGCGCCGTGGTGGGGATAGACCACCCGATCCTTGACGCGAAACGACACGCAGAACTCCTCGGAACGTCCCTGGGGGTCCGTACAGGATGCCATCTCCCGGGGCGCCTGCCACAGTTGGGGGCGTGATCGAATGGACTGACGAGCAGCAGATGGTTCGGGCGGCGGTGCGCGACTTCATCGAGAAGGAGCTCGTGCCGCACCACCGTGACCTCGAGCACGGCGACCTGCCGCCGTACGACATCATCCGCAGGTTGTTCTCGACCTTCGGGATGGACGCGATGGCGCGCGACCGCTTCGCCCGACAGATCGCCCGTGACGAGGATCCGGGCGCCGCTGGGACGGGCGCCGACCGCACGGCCGAGGACGCCGCGGGCCACGATCCCCAGGAGGCCGCCAACGCCGCCGCGTTCCAGATCATCCCCATCATCGAGCTGTCCCGCTGGAGCCCGGGCATGGTCACGGCCATGGGGGTGTCGATGGGGCTCACCGCGGCCGCCATCCTGTCGCGCGGAACGGTCGCCCAGAAGCGACGCTGGGCGCTGCCGTTGCTCACGATGGAGAAGATCGGGGCCTGGGCGATCACCGAGCCCGGCTCTGGGTCCGACGCCTTCGGTGCCATGCGCTCGACGGCGCGGCGCGACGGCGACGAGTACGTCCTCAACGGCTCGAAGACGTTCATCACGAACGGTCCCTACGCCGACACGATCGTGTTCATCTGCAAGCTCGACGAGGGAAACCCGCCCGCCGAGCGCAAGATCGTGAGCTTCATCCTCGACTCCGGCACGGCCGGCCTGGAGCAGTCCAAGCCGCTCGAGAAGATGGGGATGCACTCGTCGCCCACGGGCGAGCTGTTCCTCACCGACGTGCGGGTGGGGCGGGACCGGCTGATCGGCGAGTCCGAGGACGTGGAGGCCGGCGGGCGGACGGCGGCCAAGGCGACGTTCCTGCAGGAGCGCTCGGGGGTGGCGGCGATGGCCCTGGGGATCATCTCGCAGTGCCTCGACCTGTGCGTGGCGTACGCCAAGGACCGCGTGCAGTTCGGCCAGCCCATCGGCGAGTTCCAGCTCATCCAGGACAAGCTCGCCCGCATGGAGGTCGCCCGCCTCAACGTCGAGAACCTTGTGTTCCGGGTGATCGAGGCGTCCGCCGCCGGGCGCGGGTTCACACTGGCGGAGGCGTCGGCCATGAAGCTCTACACGGCCCGGGCGGCGACCGAGGTGGCGCTCGAGGCGGTCCAGCTGTTCGGCGGCAACGGCTACATGGCCGAGTTCCAGGTCGAGCAGCTCGCCCGGGACGCCAAGGTCCTCCAGATCTACGCTGGCACGGACGAGATCCAGATCACCCACATCGCCAAGGAGCTCCTCCGCCGCTGACTCGGCACCGTTCGCCGCTGACTCGGCACCGTTCGCCGTTGCCTCGGGTGCTACAGGCCGAGGTTGCGGCCGATGATCTCCTTCATGATCTCCGTGGTGCCACCGTAGATGCGGGTGACGCGGGCGTCGGTGTAGGCGCGGGCCACCGGGTACTCGGTCATGTAGCCGTAGCCACCGTGGAGCTGCACGCACACGTCGACCACACGACCCTGCAGCTCGGTGCACCACCACTTGGCCATCGACGCCTCCTCGGCCGTGAGCTCACCGGCGTTGAGGGCGAGCACGCAGCGGTCGATGAAGGTCTGGCCCAGCTCGATCTCGGTGGCCATCTCGGCCATCCGGAAGCGGGTGTTCTGGAAGGCGCCGACGGCTTGGCCGAATGCCTGGCGCTCCTTGACGTACGACAGCGTCTGCTCGAACGCCGCGCGCGCGGCGGCGACACCGGTGGCGGCGATGGAGAGGCGTTCCTGTGGCAGGTTGGTCACCAGGTAGGCGAAGCCCTCGCCCTCGTCGCCCAGCCGGTTGGCCAGCGGCACCCGGACGTCGCTGAAGAACAGTTCGGCCGTGTCCTGGGCATGCATCCCGATCTTGTCGAGGTTCCGCCCCCGCTCGAACCCGTCCATGCCGCGCTCGACCACCATTAGCGACATCCCGCGGTGCCGTTCGGTCGGATCCGTCTTCACCGCGGTCACGACCAGGTCGGCGTTGATGCCGTTGGTGATGAACGTCTTCGACCCGTTGACGACGTAGTGGTCTCCGTCCCGCACGGCCGTGGTCGTCATCGAGGCCAGGTCGGACCCGATGCCGGGCTCCGTCATGGCGATGGCCGTGATCAGCTCCCCGGAGCAGATCCCCGGGAGCCACCGGTCCTTCTGCTCCTCGGTGCAGAGCGTCAGGAAGTAGGGCAGGCAGATGTCGTTGTGCAGGGTCCAGCCCAGGCCTGCGGCGTTGATCCCGGCCCGCTGGACCTCCTCGCCGATCACCAGGTTGTAGCGGAAGTCGTCGACGCCGCCGCCGCCGTACTCCGTCGGCGCCGCCATGCCCAGGAAGCCATGCTTCCCGGCGGACCGGAACAGGTCGCGATCGACGATGCCGGCCCGCTCCCACGCCTCGTTGCGCGGTCCCACCTCGGCGGCGACGAAACGCCGGACGCTGTCGCGGAACAGCTCGTGCTCGTCGTCGAACAGGGTGCGCCGCACCCGGCCGACCGTACTCTCGTCACATGAGCGAGCGCCCCGGAGGGCGAGAGAGCGAGTGTGGCCCGAGCGGCCCGGCCGAAGGCCAAGAGCGGGGAGCAAGGTGCAGGGCGGGAGCCGGCACGATCGTGATCGTCGGGGGCGGGGGCCCGCCCTCGGGCGGCGGGGCGCGCCAGCTCGCGGCCGGCGCCGACGCCACCGTGATCGCCGCGGACTCGGGACTGGAGCCCGCACTCGAGCTCGGCCTCGACGTGGCCGCGGTCGTCGGGGACATGGACTCGGTGGACCCTGACGTGCTGGCCACGGCCGAAGCGGCGGGGATCGCCCTCGAGCGACACCCGGAGGCCAAGGACGCCACCGACCTCGACCTGGCCCTCGACGCTGCGCTGGCCCGGCAGCCGGAACGGATCGTCGTCGTCACCGGGACCGGTGATCGGCTGGACCACACGCTGTCGTTGGCCCAGCTGCTGGCCTCACCCCGCACCGCCGGGGTCGACGTGGAGGCGTGGATCGGCGACGCCCACCTGAGCGTGGCCCGGGACCTGACCGTGCTCAGGGGCGAGCCCGGCGACCTGGTGTCGCTGGTGCCGCTGCACGGCCCGGCCCTGGGCGTCGTCACCGAGGGGCTGCTGTACCCCCTGCGCGACGAGGACCTGGCCGTCGGATCGACGCGCGGCGTCAGCAACGAGTTGGCCGCCCCCGAGGCATCGGTGCGGCTCCGTGCCGGCGTCCTGGTCGCCGTGCAACCCGGGATCGTCGGGACGCACTGGCGGCGGGCGACCGCGGGCCGACGCTGACGCAGCGGGTGTCGCCGTGCCACGATCGCCGCAATGGACGTGACCGCCGAGCTGCTGGCGCCCTGCTCGCCCGAGCGGCTGTTCGGGTGGGTCGACAACCTCACGCACTACCCGGAATGGCTCGACATCGTCCCCCGGGCGACGCCGGTCGATGCCGCGGATGGCGATCCCGGGCCCGCGTGGTCGGTCGACCTTCGGGGCCGGTTGGGCCCGTTCGCCCGCTCCAAGCGCCTCCGCATGGTGCGCACGGTCCACGAGGCTCCCCACCGGGTGCGCTTCGAGCGGCTCGAACGTGACGGCCGCCGCCACTCGCCCTGGGTCCTGGAGGCGCGGGTGGCGCCCGACGGCGGCGGCAGCCTGTTGACCATGCGCCTTCACTACGGCGGCAGCCTCGTCGGCCCCCTCGTCGAACGCCTGCTCGCCGACGAGATCCGCCAGTCGAAGCCCCGCCTCCTGGCGCTGGTCGAGGCGTGATCAGTCCGACGCACCCGCAGGCGCTACGAGTCAGCGCGCCCGGGCGGCGTAGCGGCCGTGCCGGCAATCGAGTGCCAGCACCAGGCCGAACAGCGCCGAAAGCGTCTCGGCGCTGAGCACCTCGTCGAGGGGACCGGCGGCGGCCACCCGCCCCCGATCCAGCAACAGCACGTGGGTGAAGCCGGCGGGGATCTCCTCGACGTGGTGGGTGACGAGCACGGTGGCGGGCGTCGTCGGGTCCGCAGCCAGTCCACCGAGGCGGCTCACCAGGTCCTCGCGCGCGCCGAGGTCCAGTCCCGCGGTCGGTTCGTCGAGGAGCACGAGGCGGGGTTCGCCCCACAATGACCGGGCCAGGAGGACCCGTTGGCGTTCGCCCGACGACAGCGCCCCGAAGGGTCGCTCGGCCAGCGGCCGGGCGCCCATACGCTCCAACAGCTCGAGGGCGCGCGTCCGGTCGGCATCGTCGTAGCTGTGCCACCAGGTCTCGAGTGCGGCGTGCTCGGCGGTCATGACCACATCGGCCGCCGTGACCCCGTCACGCAGCATGGCGGCGAACGCGGCGCTCACCAGCCCGATGCGGGTGCGGAGCCGGCGGACGTCGACCCGCCCCAAGCGCTCGCCGAGGACCTCGACCTCACCGCGGCTCGGGTGGAGATAGAGCCCAGCGACCCCCATCAGCGTGGTCTTCCCCGAGCCGTTGGGACCGAGCACTATCCATCGCTCGTGCGGCGCCACCTCCCAGTCGACCCCGTCCAGGATGGTGACGTTGTCACGTACGAGCCCGACTCCCGACAAGCGCAGCGCCGACGACATGAGGCTGGACGCTAGGCCGTGGTCGCCGACCCCGGGTCTGAATTCCTGTCATCGAATCGCAATATTCGTAACGCGTTCGCTAGGGTCGCCGACCCATGCGCCGACTTCTCGTTCTGCCGACGCTCCTCTTCCTACTGGGGGCAGCGCTCATCACCAATGCCGGCAGCGGCCACGGCCAGGGCTCGCATCTCGACATCGACGCCGAGATGCTGCTCTCGTCGCGGCGCGACGTCGGCATGGTCCGGCCGGGGATCGACGGGTTCCCCGGCGAGACCACCACCACGACGACGGCCCCGCCGACGACGACCACGACCGCACCGCCGACGACGACCACGGCCCCACCCACGACGACCGCACCGCCCACCACGGCGACGGCCCCACCTGCGCCGGCGCCCGGCGGCGGGGGGCTGGTGTGCCCCGTGCAGGGGCCGGTGTCGTTCGTCGACAGTTTCGGCGCGCCCCGGTCGGGCGGCCGCGCCCACCGGGGCGTCGACATGATGGCGGCGATGGGCACGCCCACGGTTGCCCCGGTGAGCGGACGAGTCGAGCATCGGGGCAACGCCACCGGGGGCTTGTCCTGGTGGCTCTACGGCGACGACGGCGACGAGTACTACGGGACCCACCTGTCGGGCTACGCGAACGAGGGCGTCGGCTGGGTGGGAGCAGGAACCGTCATCGGCTACGTGGGCGACAGCGGCAACGCCGCCGGCACCCCGCACCTGCACTTCGAGATCCATCCCGGCGGCGGGGCGGCGATCAACCCCTTCTCGGACACCGCCGCCGCCTGCTGAGAGAGGGGTGGCCTTGGCCGCCCGGCGGCGGGCCGCCGCTACCGTGTCGCCAATGCGCATCGGCATCCTCGGTGGAACCGGTCCGGCGGGCAGGGCCCTGGCGGCCCGGCTGGCGGCGGTCGGGTTCGAGGTGGTGGTCGGGTCCCGTTCGAAGTACCGGGCGATGGAGATCGTCGACACCCTGCTGGAGCAGTGGCCGGAGCACCAGCTCACCATCGGCGCCGCCGAGAACGCCGGCGCCGCCGACGCCGACATCGTGGTGATCGCCACGCCGTGGGACGGCGCCACGCAGACCGCGGCGTCGGTGGAGGACAAGCTGCGCGGCAAGGTCGTGGTCTCGATGGCCAACGCGCTCACGCGGCTGGGCAAGGAGTTCCAACCGCTTGTGCCCCCACGGGGATCGGTGGCGGCGAGCGTGCAGGCGGCCGTGTCGCACTGTTTGGTCGCCGCCGCCCTGCACCACGTGCCGGCCCGGGAGCTGGGTGACCTCAGCCACCCGATCGAGAGCGACGTGCTCATCTGCTCGGATCACCCCTCGGCGATCCAGGTGACCAGCGACATCGTCGCCAAGATCCCCAACATGCGACCGCTCAACGCCGGCGAGCTGGCCATGGCGACGCCGATCGAGTCGTTCACGGCAGTGTTGATGCAGCTCAACACGCACTACAAGACCCGGGTGGCGCTCAAGTTCACCGGCATCCGTGACGGCGAGGCCGCCGGGCCGAATGTTGACTCGTCGTCCACCAGCGAGCATCCGGCGTGACCGCCGGCGGATCCCGCGCCGGGCCCATGCGGCTCCATTGCACGGCGCGGGGCGAGGTCATCCCCTTCGCGCCGGGCCTCGTGGTGACGATGTACACGTGTGGCATCACGCCCTACGACGCCACCCACCTCGGGCATGCCGCCACATACCTGACGTACGACGTGCTGCAGCGACGTCTGCGCGACCGTGGTCACGAGACCCGCTGCGTGCGCAACATCACCGACGTCGACGACGACATCCTGCGCAAGGCCCGTGAGCTCGGCGTCCACTACCTCGACCTGGCCGCCGCCGAGACCGCCCGCTTCGACGACGACATGCGGGCCCTCGACGTGCTCCCGGTGTGGAGCGAACCCCGCGCCACCTCGGCCATTCCCGACATCCGGGGCTTCATCGGCATGGTGCTGGATCGCGGCCACGCCTACCAGGCCGGGGGTGGCGTGTACTTCGACGTGTCCAGCTTCGAGCGGTTCGGGCAGGTGAGCCACCTGGATCGTGACGAGATGCTGCGCCTGGCGGCCGAGCGCGGCGGCAACATCGACGACCCCCACAAGCGCGATCCGCTCGACTTCGTGCTGTGGCAGCGGTCCGCCCCCGACGAGCCGTCGTGGGAGTCGCTGTGGGGACCGGGACGGCCGGGCTGGCACATCGAGTGCTCGGCGCTGGCCATGCGCGAGCTGGGGACGACCATCGATCTGCACGGCGGGGGATGCGACCTCATCTTCCCGCACCACGAGTGCGAGGCCGCCCAGTCGGAGGCCGCCACCGGCGAGCAGTTCGTGCGCCACTGGATGCACCAGGCGCTGGTGCGGATGGACGGCGAGAAGATGTCGAAGTCGCTCGGCAACCTCGTGTTCGTGTCGGAGCTGCGCAAGGCCTGGGACAGCCGGGCCATCCGGCTGGCCGTTCTCGCCCACCACTACCGGACCGAGTGGGAGTGGGACGACGAGGTGATGCCCGACGCCACCCACCGCCTGAAGCGCTGGCAGGCGGCCGCAGGCGGTGAGGGGGCCGGGACCGGCAATGCGGTGCTCGAGGCCGTGCGTGGCGCGCTCGACGACGACCTGGACACGCCCCTTGCCCTTCGGCTGCTCGACGAGGCGGCCGACACCGGCGAGGGGGTCACTGCCGGAGCCGCGCTGCTCGGGGTGGACCTCACCCGGCCCTGACCCGCCTCCCCCTGTCGTAGGCTGCCTGAGCGAGCGCCCCGGAGGGCAATGAGCGAGCGAGGCCCGAGCGGCCCGGCCGAAGGCCAAGAGCGGAGAGCAACGCTGTTCGGAGGTGGCGGCGAGCGCCAGTACGGGTGGCTGTACCCGGCGGCGCGCGCCGTGCTCACGCCCGTATTCCGGTTCGGCTGGCGGATCCACGTGGAGGGAGCGGGCCACCTCCCGGCGACGGGCGGCGCGGTCATCTGCCCCAACCACGTGTCGGTCATCGACTCCTTCCTGCTGCCCGCGGTGCTCCCGCGGCGCATCACCTACGTCGGCAAGGCCGAGTACCTCGACGACTGGAAGACCAAGCACCTGTTCCCGGCCCTCGGCATGATCCCCATCGACCGCTCGGGCGGCGATTCCAGCCGCCGGGCGCTCGACGTCGCCGCCGGGGTCCTCGAGGTCGGCGAGCTGTTCGGCATCTATCCCGAGGGCACCCGCAGTCGCGACGGCCGGCTGCACCGGGGCCACACCGGCCCGGCGCGGCTGGCCCTGCGGACCGGCGCCCCGCTGGTGCCGGTGGGCCTGTTGGGCACCCGGGAGATCCAGCCTCCCGGCCGGAACGTTCCGCGGTTGTTCCGGCCGTGCGCCATCCGCATCGGGCGACCGATCGACGTCGGGCACTACCGCGACCGCCCCGACGACCATCTCATCCTGCGCGAGCTCACCGACGAGCTGATGTTCGAGATACGCGAGCTGTCGGGGCAGGACTACGTCGACGAGTACGCCACCCGGAGACCCGATGCGCTGCCGCCGCAGCCGCCGGCGGTGCTGGCCAACGAGGGCAACGGGGACGCGGGCGGCGCTCCACACCCGTCCACCGACGCCGACCAAACGCTTTCGGGGGCCGCCAGCGGGGGTCGGTAACCTCGGCCTTCCATGAGCGAGCGTCCCGAGATCGAGATCACGCTGCCCGATGGTTCGACGCGCGCGCTGACGTCGGGCAGCACCGCGGCCGATCTCGCACGCTCCATCGGGTCGGGGCTGGCCAGGGCGGCGGTCGTCGCCGAGATCAACGGCGAGGAGCGCGACCTGTCGGCCGAGCTCCACGACGGCGACCGCGTGGCCATCGTCACCGCCGACAGCCCGCGCGGCCTCTACACGATCCGCCACTCGACGGCCCACGTCTTGGCCCAGGCAGTCCTCGACCTGTTCCCGGACGCCACCTTCGGCATCGGCCCGCCGGTCGAGGACGGCTTCTACTACGACTTCCGACTGCCGGGTGGCGCCACCTTCACCCCCGAGGACCTCGACCGCATCGACGCCCGGATGCGCGAGGTCATCGACGAGGAGCAGGCGTTCGTGCGCGACGAGATCCCGGCCGACGACGCGCGCCGGATCTTCGCCGACCATCCCCTGAAGCTCGAGATCATCGCCGACGCCTCGACCGATCCGATGTCGGCGACGAGCGGTGACGGCGCCGTACGCACCTACGAGAACCCGCCGGCCAAGCCGAAGGAGCATCCGCCGTTCCACGGCCGGCCGGGCTTCATCGACCTGTGCCGGGGACCGCACGTCGAGGACACAGGGCGGCACCTCGGGCACTTCAAGCTCATGCGCGTGGCTGGCGCCTACTGGCGGGGCGACGAGCGCAACGCCCAGCTACAGCGCATCTACGGCACCGCCTGGGACAGCCGCAAGGCGCTCGAGGCCCACCTCCATCAGCTGGAGGAGGCGGCGAGGCGCGACCACCGCAAGCTCGGTGCCGAGCTCGACCTGTTCCACTTCCCTCCCGAGGTCGGCAGCGGCCTGCCGCTGTACCACCCCAAGGGGGGCCTGGTCCGCAAGCTCATGGAGGACTACAGCCGCGCCGAGCACGAGCGCGCCGGCTACGAGTTCGTGTTCACGCCGCACATCGCCAAGGCGGACCTGTTCGAGACCAGCGGCCACCTGGATTGGTACGCCGACAGCATGTACCCGCCCATGGAGCTCGACGAGGGGCACAAGTACTACCCGAAGCCGATGAACTGCCCGATGCACGTGCTCATCTACGCGTCGCGGCAGCGGTCGTACCGCGAGCTGCCGCTGCGGCTGTTCGAGCTCGGGACGGTGTACCGCTACGAGAAGTCGGGCGTGGTGCACGGCCTGCTGCGGGCGCGGGGCTTCACGCAGGACGATGCGCACATCTTCTGCACGTCCGAGCAGCTCGCCGGCGAGCTGAGCAGCCTGCTGGCGTTCGTGCTGAAGCTGCTGCGCGACTTCGGGTTCGACGAGTTCGAGGCCGAGCTCTCGACGCGGCCCGACGAGTTCGTGGGTGAGATCGCCGACTGGGACGAGGCCGAGGTGGCCCTGCGCCAGGCGATCGAGGCGGCCGGCATTCCCTATGTGGTGGCGGAGGGCGAGGGGGCCTTCTACGCCCCGAAGATCGACGTGCACGTGCGGGACGCCATCGGGCGCCGCTGGCAGCTCTCGACGCTGCAGGTCGACTTCCAGGAGCCGGGCCGGTTCGGCATCGAGTACGTGGGCGCCGACAACCAACGCCACCGGCCCCAGATGATCCACCGGGCGCTGTTCGGGTCGTTCGACCGGTTCTTCGGCGTGCTGCTCGAGCACACGGCGGGGGCGCTGCCGGCCTGGTTGGCACCGGTGCAGGTGCAGGTCCTGCCGGTGCGGTCCGACCACCAGGCCCACGCCCGGTCGCTGGCGGGGCGGCTGCGTGGGGAGGGCTTCCGGGTGGACGTCAGCGACGCCGACGAACCGCTGGGCGCACGGATCCGCAAGGCCAAGCTCGACAAGGTCCCCCACGTGGTCGTGGTCGGCGACGACGACGTGGCCCACGACACCGTGGGCGACAATCCTCGCGGCGGCAGGGTCGAGCGCGACGTGCCGGTGGCGACCTTCGTGGAGCGGTTGCGCGGCGAGGTCGCCGCCCACCGGTGACGGACGAAGGCGGGAGGGAACCCGGGTCACGGGCCATGGACCGCCTGTGGGCCGGCTGGCGGTCGTCGTACGTGGCCGGCGCCGGGGACGGGGAACCGACGGGGGAGCGATCGCTGTTCAGACGCATCCTCGCCTCGGGTCTGCCCGACGACGAGACCCACGTCGTGTGGCGGGGCCGGCTCAACTTCGCCCTCCTCAACGCCTTCCCCTACACCAGCGGCCACGTGCTGGTGATGCCCTACCGCGCGGTGGGCGAGCTCGAGGACCTGACGCCCGACGAGTCGGCCGAGCTGTGGGCTGCGGTGCGGGACGCGGTCGTGGCGATCAAGGCCGCCTACGCGCCCCAGGGTGTGAACGTGGGCCTCAACCTGGGCCAGGCGGCGGGTGCGGGGATCTCGTCGCACCTGCACGTCCACGTCCTGCCCCGCTGGAGCGCCGACTCCAACTTCATGACCGCGGTCGCGGAGGTGCGGGTCCTCCCCGAGGCCCTGGGCGACACCTGGCGCAAGCTGCGCGCCGCCTGGCCGGCGCCCGACGCCGGGTGATTTCATTTCGGCCGTGCCCGACGAGGCCCGATCCCCCCACGACGAGGACGTCGTCGACGAGCTGCCCGACGATCTGCGGGCGGCCGGCGACGTCGGCCCCTACCTGTTCCCCGACAACAACCGGCGGCGGATCCCGGGCTACCTCTACCTGGCGACGGCGGTCGCGTGCGTGGCCGTGTGGCTGCTGGTCGACGACTCGCCGTACGTCAACGGCGGCTTCCTGTTCGCCGCCGCCCTGCTGGCGACCGCCGGCGCCTACCAGCTGGTGACCGCGTGGAGCCTGGACGTCGACGAGCAGGACGCCCTGGTGGCAGCCTCTCGCACCGTCGGCTTCCCGGTGGGCCACGCCTCGGCACAGATGGGCTGGCGTGGCCTGCTCAGCCGCCCGACCTGGCGCATCCTGCTGTACTCGGACGAGAACCCGCCGGCCAAGCGGGGCCTGGTTCTGGTGGACGGTCACGACGGCGAGGTGATCGAGCACTTCGTCGAGAAGAACCCCGAGGACTGGTC
>JBOGHG010000006.1:0-38544 GCA_050744525.1 Acidimicrobiales bacterium
CGCCGGCGCCGTGGCGACCGCGGTCCCTCCAGCGCCACCCTCGGCCGCGGCCTCGTCGTCGCCGCCGCCTCCCCCGGCCCGGGCCTTGGCGGCCCGGGAGCGCTCGAGCAGGTGTGCCGGGATGCGGCTGGCGGCCTCGCTCGGCGGCGCCTGTTCGCCCCCGCCACCCTCGCTTCCGGCGGCGGCACCCTCGGGCGCGTCGACGCCGGTCCCCCTGGCCGCCTCGGCCTTCTTGCGGGCCTCCTCCGCCCGCTTGCGCAGGTGTTCAGGGATCTCGGTCATGGAAGTGTCTCCCGTGGGGCCGCGCGGCTCATCACAGCGGCCCCGACATGCCGCCGTCCTTGCGGACCCGCCAGAAGTGGACGGCCAGGAAGACGACCAGGACGAACGGCAACAACAGCACGTGGAGCACGTACCAACGCAACAGCGTGTCGGTGCCGATCTCCGCCCCGCCCAGCAGCACGAACCGCACCTGGTCGCCGAACACGGGCGTGTAGCCCATCATGTTCGTGCCCACCGTGACCGCCCACAGGGCCAGCTGGTCCCACGGCAGCAGGTAGCCGGTGAACGACAGCAGCAGGGTGAGCGTGAGCAGGATCACGCCGATCACCCAGTTGAACTCGCGGGGCGGCTTGTAGGCGCCGTGGTAGAAGACCCGCGCCATGTGCAGGAACACGGTGATCACCATCAGGTGGGCCGCCCAGCGGTGCATGTTGCGCACCAACAGGCCGAAGGTGACCGACGTCTGCAACGTGTAGATGTCGTCCCAGGCCTGCGCCGCCGTCGGCCGGTAGAAGAACATCAGGAAGATGCCCGTCACCGTGAGCAGGATGAACAGGAAGAAGCTCAGTCCCCCCAGGCACAGCGTGTAGCTCACCTTGACCGCGTGCCGCTTCACCTTCACCGGGTGGAGGTGGTAGAGGACGCTGTTCATGACCACGTAGGAGCGGTTCCGGGGGCTGTCGTTGTAGCCCCGCCGGAAGATCGAGCCCGGGCGGAAGATCGAGTTCCAGGCCTGCGAGCCCTGGATGGCGTCGGGGAGCCCCTTGACCGCGGTCTCGACCCGCTCGCGCAGGGGGACCTTCGGTTCCATCGTCTTGGCCACGCGCTCTCCTATCCCAACCGCATCCCGTAGCCGTAGCCGTAGGTGTTGGTGCGCTGGTGGGCGTCGCCGGACGCCACCGGGTCGCCCACCTTGCCCATGATGATGACGCCGGTGGGGCAGCGATCGACGCACAGGGCGCAGCGGGTGCAGACGTCGTCGTCGATGGTGAAGATCACATGGTCGGACGGATCGCAACCCGGCTGATCGCACCCGACGGCCTGGTCGATCGCGTCGGTGGTGACCATGTGGATGCACTTCCACGGGCAGATGTCCACGCAGCCCTCGCACATGATGCACTCGGACTGGTCGATGTGGATGAACTGCTTGGGCTTGACCGCCTTCGAGAGCCAGGCGGCGTCGACCTCCTGGAGGACGTAGTCGTCGCGGAACTCCGGCATGGGCGGGTTGGCGTCGCTCTTGGCCATCCCCTCAGCCCCTCCTCACCAGCGGCCGGCCGTAGCGGGAGGCGGGCACCTCGACCGGGCGGGGCTTGGCCCGGTCGTTCCACCACGCCCACACCCCCACGTGCAGGCCGATCCCGACGCCGTAGATGACGACGACGAGGATGTCCCGGACCGCCTGCATGTTGATGGTGAGTGGCTGCCAGCTGTTGGGTTGCATGAGGATGTTGTCGACCGTCCAACCCAACTCCGCGCTGGCCCAGGTGAGCCATTGATGGGGGATCACCGCGTACCACCAGAAGAACATGAACATGGCGTACGTGGCCGCAAGCATCGCCTGACCCCACGACAGCGGGGCGCCCAGGGGACGGCGCCGCCCGTACAGGATCACGGCCCCGACACCCAACAAGCCGATCACGACCTCGGTTATGAAGGCGACCACTTGGCTCGCGACTCCTCGTGAAATCGCTCACATAGAACAGTAACCGACAGCGGGAGGCCGGCAACGTGGCCTGGTCTACCACGCGACCTCCGGCGCAATCACATTGGGGTCGGGGCGTACGCGGACGGCTCGTCGGCCTTGGTACCCGTCGTCCGGTCCTGAATAGAGTGGCCATTCGGAGCTCCCCGCGGAGGCTTTGTTGACCGAGATCCCCGAGCACCTTCTCAAGCGCTCTCGCGAGCGTCGGGCCGCGCTGGGCCTGGAGGGCGGCGAGACGCCCGCGAGCACGTCGGGTTCCCCTGGTCAGGCCGAGGAGGCGGAGGCCGCCGACTCGGCCCCCGTGCCGGCAGCGGCCGCGGCCACGCCGGCAGCGGCGCCCGCGGCTGCGGTGGAGGAGGCCAGGGCGGCACCCCCCGAGCCCGAGCCGGCGTACATCCAGGCGGCCAGGAACCGCAAGCGCATCCCCTACTGGGCCATGCCGGTGCTCGCGGCGCTGCCGCTCTGGGGGTACGTCTACGTCCGCACCCTGGAGCCACCGCCCACCGGCGAGACCGACCCGCTGGTGCTGGGCACCGAGCTGTACGGCGCCAACTGCGCCTCCTGCCACGGCGCCAGCGGGCAGGGCGTGTCCGCACCCGCATTCGTCGACGGTGCCGTGGTGGAGACGTGGCCGGACTGGCGAGACCACGTCATGTGGGTGAAGCTCGGCACGGACGGCTGGCCGGGCGCCACCTACGGAGCCACGGAGAAGCCGGTGGGCGGGGGCGGCACGATGCCGGCGTTCGGCGGCCAGCTCGACGACCAGGAGATCGCCCAGATCGTGCTGCACGAGCGCGAGCTCGCCGGCGATGACGTCTCGGAGGACAGCCCGCAGTACACCGGCCTGTTCGCCGTCGCCAACGGCGAGGCGACGCTGGCCGAGGCCGAGGGCCCCGAGGGCGCGCCGCCGGGACTGGGCCCCCTATCCCAGGAGGCCGGCGTCGACGAGAGCGAGCTGGGCGGCTAGCGGTCCCCATGGCACTCGTAGCCTGAGCCGATGACGGCGGAGCGGCACGACGTCCTCGTGGTGGGTGGCGGCCCGGCGGGCAGCGCCGCCGGGTTCTGGCTGGCCAAGGCCGGCCACGACGTGTGCGTGCTGGAGCGCAAGGCGTTCCCCCGCGACAAGACCTGCGGCGACGGCCTCACGCCTCGGGCCGTCCACCAGCTCCGGGAGATGGGGCTCGAGCCCGCCATCGCCGCCCGCCACCACCGCCACGACGGCCTGCGGGCCGAGGCGCACGGCATCACGCTGGAACTGCCCTGGCCCCAACACCCGGTGTTCCCGAGCTACGGCTACGTCGTCCGCCGGCGCGACCTGGACCAGATGGTGGCCGAGCAGGCGGCCGCGGCGGGAGCCGCCGTACTGGAGTCCAGCGAGGCGCTGCGCCCGCTGATGCGCGACGGTCACGTGACCGGCGCGCTCGTGAAGGACAAGGCGAGCGGCGGGACCCGGGAGATCCGCGCCCGCTACGTGGTGGTGGCCGACGGGTCGCTGTCGCGCTTCGGCCGGGCACTGGGGACCGCCCGCAACAAGTCGTACCCGCAGGGCATCGCCATCCGGGGCTACTTCGAGAGCCCGACGTCGGCCGATCCGTGGATCGAGTCGTGCCTGGACGTCCACGACCGCGACGGCCGCAGCCTGCCGGGTTACGGCTGGATCTTCCCGCTGGGTGACGGGACCATCAACGTGGGCATCGGCCTGCTGTCCACGTACAAGGGCTACCGCGACGTCAACACCACCCACCTGATGGACGAGTGGGCGGCCACCGCGCCCGAACGCTGGGGGATCGACGCCGGCGCCATGCTCGCGCCGCCCACCGGGGGACGCCTGCCCATGGCCGGCTCGGTCGATCCCAAGGTGGGGCCCAACTGGCTGGTCGTGGGCGACGCCGCCGGCTCGATCAACCCGTTCAACGGCGAGGGCATCGACTACGCCTACGAGACCGCCCGCATGGCCGCCGGCCTCATCGACGAGGCGATCGTCTCCGGCACCGGCCGGCCGCTGCAGCGCTACACGACCATGCTCGACGACGAGTACGGCCTCTACTTCAAGGTCGCGCGCAGCTTCGCCAGGATCATCGGCCAGCCCGCGCTCATGCGCGAGCTGACGCGCGTGGGCATGCGGTCGCACAGCCTCATGGAATGGGTGCTGCGGATCATGGCCAACCTGCTGCGCGACGACGAGCTCGGCCCGGCCGAGGCCGCCTACCGGTCGGTCGCGCGCATCGCCCGCCTGGCGCCGAACCCCGCCGCGGCGTAGAGCGGCGGGCGCCGTGGGCGGGGGGTGTGGGGGCAGAGGCTCCTGCCGGAACCCCCCACCCTCGCTCGATCCGGCTTTGCCGGTCGAGCGACCGGGAAACACCTAACCCTCGTCGGCGAGGGGCTCGACCCAGCCGCCGGAGTGGGCGGCCAGGGTCTCGGCGCTCGGCGGGCCCCACGTGCCCCGGCGGTAGAGCTGGACCGGTGGCGGGTCGTCGAGGACCGTCTGGACGATGCGCCACTGCTCCTCCACGCCGTCGGCCCGGCCGAAGCGGCGGTGGTCGCCCTCGATGGCGTCCTCCAGCAGCCGCTGGTACGCCTCCTGACGATGCGGGAACAGCCGCTCGTACGACACCTCGAGGTCGACCGGGCGGCTCACGAGGTCCTCCCCCGGGGCCTTGGCCTGCACCTGGAGGGTGACACCGTCGTCGCGACCGAGGCGGAAGCGCAGCCGGTTGGGGTCCGGCGG
The DNA here is from genome assembly GCA_050744525.1 of Acidimicrobiales bacterium. Taxonomy (GTDB): domain Bacteria; phylum Actinomycetota; class Acidimicrobiia; order Acidimicrobiales; family VFJN01; genus DASQUK01. The sequence goes on from JBOGHG010000006.1 coordinate 4,716, forward strand.
CTTCGAACCCGCCTTGGCGAACAGCAGCCGCGGCGGGGCGGCGAAGGTGATCACCGCCTCGGTGGCGTCGACCGGCAGGTACTTCCCGGTGCGCACGAGCCACGGCACGCCCGCCCAGCGCCACGACTCGATCTCGAGCTGCAGCGCCACGAACGTCTCGACGTCGCTGCCGGGCTCGATCCCTGGCTCGTCCGCGTAGCCCCGGTACTGGCCCCGCACCACCCTGGCTGGGTCGATGGCCCGGATCTGGCGCCACAGCCGCACCTTCTCGTCGCTGAGCGCGTTCTCGTCGGCCGCGACGGGGGGTTCCATGGCCAGCAGCGCGATCACCTGCAGCAGGTGGTTCTCGAACACGTCGCGCAACGCGCCCACCGACTCGTAGAACCGGCCCCGTCCCTCGACCCCGAACGTCTCGGCCAGCGTCACCTGCACGCCGGAGATGTAGTTGCGGGTCCACACCGACTCGAGCACCGAGTTGGCGAACCGGAACACCAACAGGTCCTCCACCGACTCCTTGCCCAGGAAGTGGTCGATGCGGAAGATGGCCTCCTCGGGGAACACCCGGTGGAGCACGTTGTTCAGCTCCGTGGCCGACGCCTGGTCGCGGCCGAACGGCTTCTCCACCACCACCCGCGACCCCTCGCCGGCCAGCCCGACCCGAGCCAAGCCCTGGATCACGTCGTCGAACAGTGCCGGGGGGATGGCCAGGTAGAACAGCGGCCGCTGGACGCCCTGGAGCGTCTCGGCCAGGCCCTCGAACGTCGCCGCTTCGCGGTAATCGCCGCTCACATAGGTGAGCCTCCCGGCGAGCTCCTTCCATGCCCGCTCGTCGACCTCGCCCTTGGCGGCGATGGCGTCGTGGGCGGATTCGCGCAGCTTGTCGTCGTCCCACTCCCGGGAGGCCACGCCGATCACGGGGATGCCGCAGCTGCCGGCCCGCTCCATCTCGTAGACGGCGGGGTAGATCTTCTTGTGCGCGAGGTCGCCCGTGGCGCCGAACAGCACGAGCGCGTCGCTGCGGGGCCGATTTGCCATGATCATGACTCCGTTGTCGCTTGCAGCGGCTGGTCGCCGGCGGCCGCCTCGGTCTCCGACAGCACCGCGTGGCCGCCGAACTGGTTGCGCAGCGCGGCGACGGTCTTCATGGCGACCGAGTCGTCCTGCTGCGACATGAACCGGGCGAACAGCGCGGCGCTGATCACCGGGGTGGCCACGCCGCGCTCGATGGCCTCCTGCACGGTCCAGCGCCCCTCCCCGGAATCCTCGGCCACGCCGGCGACGCCCTTCAGGTCGGGCGTCTGCTGCAGGGCCCGCACCAGCAGGTCGAGCAGCCACGAGCGCACCACCGATCCCTCCCGCCAGGCGTCGAGCGCGCCCACCACGTCGATGTCGAGCCCCGAACGGTCCAGCAGCTCGTAGCCCTCGGCGTAGGCCTGCATGATCCCGTACTCGATGCCGTTGTGGACCATCTTGGTGAAGTGCCCCGTGCCCACGGGGCCCGTGTGCACGAACCCGCCATCGGCCGGTTTGAGCGCGTCGAAGACGGGTTGGGCGACCGCCACGTGCTCGGGACTGCCCCCTGCCATCAGGCAGTAGCCCTCGGTGCGGCCCCACACGCCGCCGCTGGTGCCGGCGTCGACGAAGCCGACGCCCCGGCCGGCCAGCTCCCTGCCGCGCCGCACGGAGTCGTGCCAGTTCGAGTTGCCACCATCGACCACCACGTCGCCGCGTTGCAGCAGGCCCGCCAGCTCGGTGACGACGGCCTCGGTGGCCTCGCCCGCCGGGACCATGACCCAGACCACGCGGGGTGGGTCCAGCCGCTCGGCCAGCCCGGCGAGCGACGCCACCTCGGAGGCGTCGCTGTAGGCGTCGTAGCCCACCACCCCGTGCCCGGCCTCCCGGATGCGGGCGGCCATGTTCCCGCCCATCCGGCCCAGCCCCACCATCCCCGCCCTCATTGGTCGGGACTCTCGTCGACGATCACGCCTCCCCTTGCTACCAGCCATACGGTGGACTTGCGCCCACTACGTTGACGCGCCGATGTCCTCCCCCGCCACCGAGCCGCCGAGCACCGCGGAGGCTTGGGGCGATACCGCCGACACGGCGCCGGCACCGGATCGGTCGGCGCCTCCCGGGCTGTCCGACCGGGCCCTGCTGGCCATCACCGCCGCGGTCACGCTGCCGATCTTCTGGCTGGGCTACGGCACCGACATCGACGTGCGGCGCGTGCTCCTGGCGGGCGACCTCATCCGCAATGGCGACTACGCGCCCTCCCGCAACCCGGGCGTGCCGGTGGTGGAGACGATCGTCGGGCTTCTCGACCCGGTGGGCGGGCACATCCTCGTCAACCTGGCGACGGCCGCGGCGCTGGCGTTCGCCGTCGTGGGGATCGCCCGGCTGGTGCGGGCCTGGGGCCACGACAACGGCGACCTCGTCGCCCTGGCCTTCCTGGCCTCGCCGGTCACGCTGATCGCCGGCACCTCGACGGGTGACTTCATCTGGGCGCTGGCCTTCTTCGTGTGGGGTGCCCTGGCGCACCTGCGCGGCCGGAGCCTGCCGGCGGGCCTGCTCTTCGGACTGGCCATCGGGAGCCGCTCCACGACCCTGCTCCTGGTGCTTGCCTTGCTCGTGGCCGACGGCTGGGACCGCGCCCACCGTCGCCGCTGCGTGGCCACGGCGGCCGTGGCGTTGCCGCTCGGGGCGGCGCTGTTCATCCCGTCGTGGCTGGCGTTCGACCGCAGCCTCGGGTTCCTGACCGCCACCGAGGGGTGGCGCAGCTTCGCCAACAACGTCGGGCGCCTGGCGGTGAAGAACTACGCCGCCGCCGGGCTGGCCCTGGTCGTCGTCGTGGCAGCGGCGCTGCCGGCGCTCGCCCGATCGCTGCGTCGCTGGACGCTCGATCCGCTGCTGCGCTTCGCGGTGCTCGGCCTGGCGGCCACCGAGGTGCTGTTCCTCCTGGTGCCGTGGAAGCTGGCGCACCTGATCCCCTGCCTCCTGGCCCTGGTGCTGTGGGTGGCGGCCAGCGAGCGCAACCGGCGACCGTTCCTGTGGCTGATGATCGGCGCCATCGCGCTCAACGGCATCGTCGCGTTCCGGCCGCTGACGGCCGATCAACCGAACAACAGCGAGAGCGCCAGCTTCGAGCCCGCCATCGTGCTCGGCCTGCTGCTCAACGACATCGGCTGCCGCATCGATTTCATGGACGAGCCGGCGCGGCTGGGGACCGGCGCCTGGGACTGCACCCTGGAGCCCGTGCGGGGGCCCAGCGAGGGGGTCGACACGGGCCCCGGCGGCTGATCGGCACCGGCCGCCGTCACCGCCGCAGCGTGGTGAGCCGGTCGACGTCCTCGCAGCGGCCGTCGCGGATCTCGTCGACGAGCTCGAGCGGCTGGTCGAGCACCGTGATCCGCCCGCGGTCGCCGTACGGCTCCCAGCCGTCACCGGGATCGCCGCGCGTGGCGAACGCGACCCACGCCGCCTGCATGTCGTCCGACATGGCGGCGTCGCTGCCCGTCAGCCCGGGCGAGAGCGCGGCGATGCCCTCGGGGTGGCCGAACAGCGGGACCAGCTCTGAGCCGTGGGTGGCGCCGAGGCCGAAGGGATCGTCCGGCGACACGTAGGTGTAGTGGTACACGTAGGTATCGCCCTCGGCGGCATCGGCGAACGTCAGAGTGGGGCAGGTGAAGCGCACGTCGGTGCGCATCGCCTGGTAGCGGGCCAGGTTGCTGTCGTAGTCGTCGGCCGGGTAGAGGGCGAGCAGCGCGTCGGGGTCGTCGCTGAGCTCGCCGAACAGCCGGGTGAGGTCCGCGTCGGCCGGTTCGGCGCTGCCGAGCGTGAAAAGGGTGTCCTCGTCGGCGTTCGAGCCGATGAGCACGGGGATGTCGGAGAGCTCGGCGCTCTCGGCACGGTCCAGGCCGCTGTCGCTGAGGCGCACCCCGTCGGCGACCAGGCCGGGCTCGAACCCCGCGGCCAGCACGGCGTCGCCGTGGAGCCGACGCAGGCAGGCGATGTCGGCGCAGCCGGCGGCCTCGAGCAGGGCGGCGCCGGCGGCCCGGGCGTCGTCGCCGTCTTGCATGCGGTCGCAGCCGCCCCCGCTCTCGATGATGGCCCGCACGAACAGGCCCTCCGAGGCGGGCGAGGCGAGGTGGCCGCACACCGAGAAGCCGCCCGCCGACTCGCCGAAGATCGTGACGTTGCCCGGGTCGCCACCGAAGGCGGCGATGTTGCGCTGCACCCACTCGAGTGCGGCCGCCTGGTCGGCGAGGCCATAGTTGCCGTAGGAGCCGTCGTCGCTCTCGTCCGCGAGCTCGTCGGTGGCCAGGAACCCGAACGCGCCCAGGCGGTAGTTGGCGCCGACCACGACCACGCCCTCCGCCGCCAGGTCGTCACCGATGTAGAAGGCCTGGTGGGCCGACCCGGCGGTGAACCCCCCACCGTGGATCCAGAACATGACGGGAAGGTCGTCGGCGTCGGCCGGGGACCAGACGTTCAGCGTCAGGCAGTCGTCGTCGGGGCCCGGGATCGGCGTGATCGACGCCAGCGCCGCGTCGGTGTCCTGGGGGCAGGAGGCACCGGGCACGGTGGCGTCGAGGACCCCGTCATAGGGCTCCCGGGGCTGCGGCGGGCGCCAGGCGTCGTCCCCGACCGGCGGGGCGGCGTAGGGAATGGTCAGGAACGCCCGCACGCCGTCGACGGCGCTGTCGCCCCCGCGAACGTCCCCGAGGTCGGTGGGGATCAGGAGCGGATCGTCCGGGCGCTCGGCGTCGTCGCCCGCACTCGCATCGGCCGCGCCTTGCGCGCCCTCGTCCGGGCCTGACCCGGCATCGTCGCCGCCGTCGCTGCAGGCCGCAGCGATCAACCCGGCGCACATCGCCGCCAGCAGCCCTCGGCGGATCACCCGGGCTCCCCCTCCACCGCGAAAACAGTACACAGGTGTGCCGTCAGGGGACGGCCGGACCCCCGGGACGAACGCTGGCCAGCGCGACGAGCACCTTCGCCACGGTTCGCTCGACACGGGCGCCCCGGCGGGTGCTCACGGCCATCCCTCGCAGGTCCTCAGTTCGCGGCGACCGAGCCGGCGATCGCGGCCGACACCTCGGCGATCACCCCGTCGGTGTGCGCCAAGCCGGGGAACATGACCTCGTACGCCCCCGGTGCGAGCGCCACGCCCCGGTCGAGCAGGCCGTGGAACAGCTTGGCGTACCCCGCCTCGTCGGTGGACCGGGCGCCGTCGTAGTCGATCGGCGCGTGGGCGCCGAGGTAGAGGCCCACCAGCGTCGAGGCCACCGGCACGTGGGCGGTGACGCCCGCGGCGCCGAATGCGGACCGGAAGGCGACGGCCACGGCCTCGGCGGTCTGTCGCAGCTTCCCGTAGGCGTCGGCATCGAGCAGCTCGAGCACCGCCAGCCCGGCGGCGGTCGCCAGCGGGTTCCCCGACAGCGTTCCGGCCTGGTACACGGGGCCCAGGGGGGCCACCACGCCCATCACGTCTGCCCGCCCGCCGTAGGCGCCGATGTTGAGCCCACCGCCGATGACCTTGCCCATGGTCGTCAGGTCCGGGGTCACGCCGAGCAACTCCTGCGCCCCGCCCCGGGCCACCCGGAACCCCGTGATCACCTCGTCGAAGACGAGCAGCGCGCCGACGCGGTCGCACTCGGCCCGCAACCCCGCCAGGAACCCCGGCTCCGGTGGGACCAGGCCCATGTTGGCGGCGATCGGCTCGACGATGACGCAGGCGGTCCGCTCGTCGAGCGTGGGGACCCGGTTGTAGGGGACGACAACGGTGTCCCGGACGGCCGCTTCCGTCACCCCGGCCGATCCCGGCAGGCCGAGGGCCGCCAGTCCGCTGCCCGCCTCGGCCAGCAACAGGTCGCCGTGACCGTGGTAGTTGCCGGCGAACTTGACCACCTTGCCCCGGCCGGTGAAGCCGCGCGCGACCCGGACGGCCGACATCGTCGCCTCGGTCCCGCTCGCCACCAACCGGACCATCCCGCACGACGGGATCCGGGCGCAGATCTCCTCTGCCAGCAACACCTCCCGTTCGGTGGGGGCGCCGTAGCTGGTGCCGTCGGCGGCCGCACGCCGAACGGCCTCCACGATGGCGGGGTGGGCATGGCCGGCGATGATCGCCCCGTACGACTGCACCAGGTCGATGTAGCGCCGCCCCGCGACGTCCCACACATAGGCGCCCTCGGCCCGGTCCACGAAGTAGGGCGTGCCACCGACGGCCCGGAACGCCCGCACCGGACTGTTGACACCCCCGGGGATGACCCGTTCGGCCCGGGCGAACAGGTCGTCGTTGGTGGTCACCTCAACATGTCGGCGACGTCTCGGGTGGCGTACGTGAGGATCACGTCGGCGCCCGCGCGTCGGATCGCCGTCAGGTGCTCGAGCATGACCGCGCGGCCGTCGATCCAGCCGCGTTCGGCGGCGGCCCGCACCATGGCGTACTCGCCCGACACGTGGTACGCCGCCAACGGGACGTCGACCTCGGCCCGCACCGCGGCCAGCACGTCGAGGTAGGCGACGGCCGGCTTGACCATCACCATGTCGGCGCCCTCGGCGAGGTCGGCCCGGATCTCCTCCAGCGCCTCGCGGGCGTTGCGCGGGTCCTGCTGGTACGCCTTGCGGTCTCGGACCGGTCCCACGATGGTGACGTCAACCGCCTCGCGGAACGGTCCGTAGAGCGCCGAGGCGTACTTGGCGCCGTACGCCAGGATCGCCACGTGCTCGAAGCTGCCGTCGTCGAGGGCGCCGCGGATCGCCGCAACCTGGCCGTCCATCATCCCGCTGGGCGCCACAACGTCGGCGCCCGCCTCGGCCTGCGCGATCGCCACCCGGGCAAAGAGGTCGATGGTGGCGTCGTTGTCGACCTGGCCGCGCTCGTCGACGACCCCACAGTGCCCATGGTCGGTGTACTCGTCCAGGCACAGGTCGGCCATCAGCACCAGCTCGTCGCCGAGATCCGACCGCAGGTCGCGGAGCGCAAGCTGGACGATGCCGTCGCGGTCCCACGCGGCCGAGCCGGTGGCATCCTTGTGGGCGGGCACCCCGAACAGGATCACCGCCGGCACGCCCAGCCCCGCCAGCTCGTGCACCTCCTTGCGCAACGACTCGCGGCTGTGCTGGACCACCCCCGGGAGCGAGGTGATAGGCGCCGGCTCGTCGATGCCCTCGCGCACGAACAGCGGCGCGATCAGATCGTCGATCGACAGGTGGGTCTCGGCCACGAGGCGGCGCATGGTGGGCGTGCGGCGCAGCCGCCGCAGCCGGCGCTGGGGAAAGCTCACCCAGCGATGGTACGACCCGAGGCGATGGGTTCCGCCAACCCGGAGGTGGGACACTGGCACCGTGGGCGACGAGGTCCTGGTCCGCGTCGGGCCCGGAGCCACCGGGGATGCGCGACCGCCCGGGGCGGGCGGTCGCTGGTCCGGTCGAGGCGCGTCGTCGAGGCGGGTGGTCCGCGAGGCGAGTCGCGGGGCTCGGGTGGCCGCCTTCATCAGCCTGGCCGGGTTGGTGGCCGGGGGGCTGCTGGTGTTGGTCCGGGACGGTGGCGGGAACGTCCGTCGGGACGACGGCGCCGACGAGCGCCCGCAGGCCGACACCGCCGATGTCGCCTACACCGAGGCGGTGCGGCGGTTTGGACGAGCCGGGTCGTTTGCCTACCGCGGCTCGGTGCACGCCGCCGGGCCCAGCCCGATGCGGCCCGGACCGTGGCTCGCACCGGATGTGACGGTCGAGGGCGCGGTGCTGCTGGCCAATGCCATCACGCGAGAAGTTGCGGTCGATGCGGGCGGCCGGGCGGTCGAGACGGTCACCTCGGGACCGACCGCGTGGAGCCGCACTGCGTCGAGTGCCGGCGGGCTGGCCCAGGCTCCGTGGGAGGCGGTCGTGACGCCCGACATCGCGCGACCGCGTCCACCCGGCGCCGCCGGCGCGACCCGGCCGCATCGACTGGGCATCGCCTTGGTGGCCGACGTCGTGCGGTCGGCCGGCAACCGGCACAGCGAGCCGCCCGACGCCACGGGACGCCGTACCGTCCACGGCTCCGCCCCGATGAACGCCGCGGACTTACGCTACGGCGATCTCCTGGCGGGGGCCGAGGTGTCCCTGGCCCTGGACGAGGCGGGCGACGTCGACCACATCAGCCTGACCTCGGCGCCGGTCGATGATCCCCAGCTCGTGGTCGAGCTCGCGATCGAGCGACTGGGAGAGCCGGACCTCATCACGCCGGCGGAGATCGGCGACCCCGCACGTGGCGCCGTGCCGGTCGACGTGCTCGATGCCGCGGGCGTGGAGGCCCTCGAGCTGGGCCGGGTGCCGGCCGGCTGGGCGCTGACAGACGCGCGAGCCACCCGGGATGGAACCATGGGGCTACCGGACGAGTGCCCCTGGCTCAGCCTCGCCTACCGCGACCTCGGGGCGGTGGCCGATGGGTGGCTGTCGCTCGGTGTCACCTCGGAAGGCTGTCGCGCCCGGATGGGCCGCCGCGGCATCGCTTGGGGCGAGCCGTTCCGCGCCGGGTCGTTCTCGGGCCGAGCAGAGGAGAGCTGGGCGTCCACGAGGGGCACGGTGTCCGACGGGGTGACGACGGTGAGCTTCAACGCCGACCTGTCGGCCGACGACACCGCGGTCGTGCTGGCCTCGCTGGCGTCGTTCGACGTGGCGACCAGGCCGGTATCCATCGCCGGCGTCCCGTCGTCGTGACGGGCGCCGTGCCCCTGGGATGCGGCCCGTTCCCCCACCGACTTCGCGTCGCGACCTTCGACATGAGCGGCGACCCCACTAAAGAGCGTGCGCGGATAGGCACGTCCTCTTGGCTTGCGGTGGTCAGCGTTGCCGGGAGGCCTCGCTGGGTGGCCTTGGCTCACGCTACAGATCCCGTACTGTTCGGTGCCCGCGTGCGGGTCTATCCGCTCGGCCTCTAACGTAGCGGCCACCAGATCCGGGGGGACCAGCACATGGGGCAACCTGTGGCCGAGCAGCGGGTGGCCGAGGCGACATCGCCGTCGGCGGGTGACCGAGCAGGGGCCTCCGCGGGTGACTTCACGGTGTCCAACCTGGAGGTTGTCTACAACGACGTCGTGCTGGTGCTCCGCGGGGTCAGCGTGGCCGTGCCCCCGGGGAAGATCATCGCCGTGCTGGGAGCCAACGGCGCCGGCAAGACCACGCTCCTCCGGGCCATCACCGGCCTCCTTCCGGTCCACCGGGGCAAGATCACCAAGGGGCGGATCACCCTCGCCGGCCGCGACATCACCCACGACGACCCCGCCCGGCGGGTCCGGTCCGGCCTGGCCCAGGTGATGGAGGGCCGCCGCGTCTTCGCCGAGCTGACCGTCGACGAGAACCTGCGCACCGGCGCTTACACCAACCGGGCGGGCCTGGCGGAGAGCCGCGAGCGCGTCATGGAGCTCTTCCCGGTGTTGAAGGAGCGCTTCCGCCAGATCGCCGGCTACCTGTCCGGTGGCGAGCAGCAGATGCTGGCCATGGGCCGAGCGCTCATGTCGGCACCCGGCCTCCTGCTGCTCGACGAACCTTCGCTCGGCCTCGCCCCGCTGGTCGTCGAGCAGATCCGCAACCTCATCGTCGACATCAACGGTCAGGGCACCAGCGTGCTGCTGGTGGAGCAGAACGCCACCATGGCGCTGGCCATCGCCGACCGCGGGCTGGTGCTGGAGCAGGGCCGGGTGGTCCGGTCGGGCTCCGGCGACGAGCTGCTGGCCGATCAGAACATCCGGGAGTTCTACCTGGGCATGAACCCCGGCGCGGAGCGCCACTCGTTCCGCAACGTCAAGACGTACCGCCGACGCAAGAGCTGGGGGATGTAGTGCGCCAGGATGCCACTGTGGTGGACGCGGGGGGCGTGGCCGAGACCACGGCACGGGCCGATGTCAAGGCCGAGGACGCCACCACCCCCGAGGGGAGCGCCACGCCGCTGCTGACGGTGTCGGGCCTGACGTTGCACTTCGGCGGCGTCGCCGCCCTGTCGGACGTGAGCTTCGAGGTCGGACGCGACGAGCTGTTCGCCATCATCGGCCCCAACGGCGCCGGTAAGACGTCGATCTTCAACTGCCTCTCCGCCGTCTACCGGCCGCGGGCGGGCTCGATCCGCCTCGACGGGCACGAGCTGGTGGGCGAGCGACCCGTCCGCGTGGCCCGGCTGGGGATCGGCCGGACGTTCCAGAACCTGGGCCTGTTCACCCAGCTGACGCTCGTCGACAACCTCCTGCTCGGCCGCCACCACCTGATGCGGAGCGGCTTCGCCGCGGGGGCCGTGTGGTTCGGCAAGGCGCGGCGTGAGGAGATCACGCACCGGGCCACGGTCGAGCAGATCGTGGACCTGCTGGAGCTGACCGCATTCCGGCGCCAGCCCGTCGGCCTGTTGCCCTTCGGGATCCAGAAGCGCATCGAGCTGGGCCGGGCGCTGGCGATGGAACCCAGGCTGCTGCTGCTCGACGAGCCGGTGGCGGGCATGAACCTCGAGGAGACCGAGGACATGGCGCGCTACATCCTCGAGGCCCGCCGGGAGCTGCGCCTGCCCATGATCCTGGTCGAGCACGACATGCAGCTGGTGATGGACATCGCCGATCGGGTCATGGCCCTCGACTTCGGCGTCAGCATCGCCACCGGCACCCCCGACGAGGTCCGGGCGGACCCGAGGGTCATCGAGGCGTACCTGGGAGGTTCGTGATGTCCACCGCCACCAGGACACCAACCCTCGAGGCCGGCCGCCTCCCGGCCGACCTCGCCGGCTCGACGTTGCCCGCCCTCCTCCTGCAGCGCGCCCAGCACTCGCCCGATCGGGTCGCCATGCGCAAGAAGGACCTCGGGATCTGGAAGCAGTACACCTGGGCCGACTACGCGGGACGGGCCACCGCCATCGGGCTCGGCCTCCGGGCCCTCGGTGTGGAGCCCGGCGACCGCGTGGCGGTCCACAGCCTCAACCGCCCGGCATGGGCGCTGGCCGACATGGGAGCGCAGGGCATCGGCGCCGTCACCGTGGGCGTCTACCCGACCTCGCCGGCGGTCGAGCTCGCGTACCTGATGGGGCACTCGGGCTCCAAGGTGCTCATTGCCGAGGACGAGGAGCAGGTCGACAAGGCGCTCGAGGTCCGGTCCGAGCTGGAGGCGCTGGAGAAGATCGTGGTGATCGACCCCCGTGGCGTCGACATGTCCGACGCCGGCCTCGTGACCTTCGCCGAGCTGGAGGCGCTCGGACGGGCGCAGGGCGACGTCGCGGACTACACGCGGCTGGTGGGCGAGGTCGACCCGGCCAAGCCGGCGCTGATCGTCTACACCTCGGGCACCACCGGTCCACCCAAGGGTGCGATGCTGTCGCACGACAACCTGCTGGCCGCGGCACGCAACGGCGGCCGGGTGTTCTCCGTGTCGCCCGACGACGAGGTCCTGTCGTACCTCCCGCTGTGCCACATCGCCGAGCGGTTGATATCGGTCATCGACGCGATCGCTCACGGTTACGTCGTGAACTTCGGCGACGGAGTGGACGACCTGGCCGCCGACCTGCGCGCCGTGCAGCCGACGTTCTTCCTCGGGGTGCCCCGGGTCTGGGAGAAGCTCCTTGCCACGATCACGATCCGCATGCAGGACGCCGGCGCCCTGAAGCGGGCCAACTACCGCTTCTGGATGGCCCGGGGCACCCGGCTCGCCCGCAAGCGTTGGCGGGGGAGGCTGGGCCCGTTGGCGACGGTCGAGTACGCCCTCGGGTGGCTGGTGCTGTACCGGTCGCTGCGCCAGAAGATCGGCATGAGCCGGATCCGCTACGCGCTGTCCGGTGCCGCCCCCATCGCCCCCCAGGTGCTCGAGTACTTCTGGGCCTTGGGCGTTCCGGTGCTCGAGGGCTACGGCATGACCGAGAACTCGGCGCAGGCCACGGTGACGCCGGTCGACGGGGTCCGGCTGGGCAAGGTGGGGACCGCAGTGCCCGACTGCGAGCTGCGCATCGCCGAGGACGGCGAGATCCTGACCCGGGGGCCCGGCACGTTCGTCGGGTACTTCCGCGACCCCGACGCCAGCGCCGAGACCATCGATGCCGACGGCTGGCTGCACACCGGCGACATCGGCTACCTGGACGACGACGCCTACCTCACCATCACCGACCGCAAGAAGGACATCATCATCACCGCGGGGGGCAAGAACATCAGCCCCTCGGAGATCGAGAACGAGCTGAAGGTCTCGCCCTACGTGCGCGAGGCCGTCGTCATCGGCGACCAGCGCCGTCACCTGGTGACCCTGATCGGCATCGAGCTCGACACCGTGGGCAGCTGGGCTCAGCAGCGTCGCATCCCCTTCACCACCTACGCCGACCTGTCGTCGAAGCCCGAGGTGGTGGAGCTGATCGGGGCGGTGGTCGAACGGGTCAACGGCACCGTGGCCTCGGTCGAACAGGTCAAGCGGTTCGCGCTGCTCCCCAAGGAGCTGGACCACGAGGACGGCGAGGTCACCGCCACCCAGAAGGTCAAGCGCCGGGCCATCGAGGAGGCGTTCGGCCCCATGATCGAGGCGCTGTACCGGTGAGCGGGGGCAGGCGAGCGGACGAGCGGCGCCCGGCGCGGAGCGGCGCGGCGCGGCCATCGGGGGCCGGGCAATGAGCGGCCTCGCGGCGCCGGTCCTGGCGGCGATCACCGGTGACGACATGCTGCAGACGGCGTTCTCGGGGCTGGCACTGGGGTGCAAGTACGCGCTGATCGCGCTGGGGTTCTCCGTGGTGTTCAAGGCCACGGGTGTCATCAACTTCGCCCAGGCCAGCCTCGTCCTGCTCGGCGCCTACGTCACCTTCAACTTCACGCAGACCTGGGACCTCAACTTCTACCTCGCCCTGGTGATCGCAATGGGGTTCGGGGCGCTGGTCGGGGTCGCCACCGAGGCGCTGGTGCTGCGGTGGCTGGTGGGCGAACCACCGGCCGCACTGATCATGGTGACCATCGGGCTGCTGTTCGTGCTGGACAACGTGGTCACCGCGATCTGGGGCCCGGACAACCACAATCTCGGCGATCCCTGGGGCATCGAGACCCGCGAACTGTTCGGCGTCACCGTTGCCAACCGTGACCTGTGGACCATCGGGTTCGCGGCGGTGGCGGTGGCGGCGTTCTTCGTGTTCTTCCGCTACTCGACCCTGGGCCTGGCCATGCGGGCGGCGGCGTTCGACCCAGAGGTGGCGATGGCCCAGGGGATCCCCGCCCGCCGCGTCCACCGGGTGGCCTGGGCCATCGCCGGGGTGGTGGCCGCACTGGCGGGCGCCACGCTGGCCGCCGGCGCCGGCCAGTTGAGCCCCGCCACCGGTGCGCTGGCCCTGGTGGCATTTCCGGCCATCATCCTCGGTGGGCTCGACTCGCCGCTCGGGGCGGTGGTCGGCGGGATCATCATCGGCCTCGTCCAGCAGTTCACCGCCTTGCTGGCGCCGGAGTACTTCGACTGGGTGGGGGAGAGCTTCGAGCGGGTGTCGCCGTACCTGGTGATGATCCTGATCCTGCTGATCCGGCCCTATGGGTTGTTCGGCACCCGGGAGGTGCGGCGCGTCTGATGGCCACCACCCATGCGCTCACGACAGGCCTGCGGGCACGCCTCCCGCTGCCACGTCCGCTCGGTGGGGGCCGCAGCGGGCCGGCACCCGACCTGACCCTCTCGTACGAGGACGAGATCAAGCTGCTGCGCAGCCCCCGGCGCCAGCCGTGGCGGTGGGTCGCCCTCGTCGGCGGGCTGGTGCTGTTCCTCGGGCTACCCAACTACCTCGGTGACCCCGGGTTGCGGGTGCTGTCGCTGTGCGGCATCTACGCCGTCGGCGCCATCGGGCTCAACCTCCTGACCGGCTACACCGGGCAGATCTCGCTGGGCCACGCCTTCTTCGTCGGGGTCGGCGCCTACACCGCCGCTTACTTCGGGGGTCAGCGGGGCTGGCCGATGCCGGCCTACCTGGCCTTCGCCGCGCTGCTCGGCTTCGTGGTCGGCGGCGTGATCGGTCCGTTCGCCCTGCGGCTGCGAGGGAACTACCTGGTGGTGGTGACCCTGGGGCTGGTGTTCCTCGGCGAGCACCTCTGGAACAACTGGGACAGCGTCACGGGCGGCGGGAACGGCATCAGCTTGGGCGCCGCGCCGATGACCCTGGGCCCGCTCGACTTCAAGCAAGGCATCGAGCTCGGCGGCGAGGCGTACACCTTCGAGCAGAGCTTCTTCTGGCTGGTGTGGGCGCTGGTGGCCTTGGGCGCGCTCCTGGCCAAGAACCTTGTTCGCAGCCGCGCGGGCCGGGCCATGCAGGCGATCCGCGACCGCGACCTGTCCGCCGAGCTGATCGGCGTGAGCCCGGCACGCTACAAGGTCGGCGCCTTCGCCTGGTCCAGCGCCTACGCCGCAGTGGCGGGTGCGCTGTACGGGCTGCTGCAGCAGTACGTGAGCCCCAGCGAGTTCGGGCTGTTCCTGGCCATCACGTACGTGGCCATCATCATCATCGGCGGGCTCGGCACCATCTTCGGATCCATCGTCGGCGCGTTGTTCGTCCTGGGCGGTCGCTCCATCATCGAGCAGAACAGCGGACAGGCGATCTTCGACCCGTTGATCACCACCCGGTCGGGCGAGCCGGGCATCTTCACCATCGGCGAGCTCAACGCCGTGCTGTTCGGCCTGGCGATCGTCTTGTTCCTGCTCCTGGAGCCACGCGGCTTGGCGGCCTTCTGGTTCCGGATCAAGACCTGGTTCGTCACCTGGCCGTTCTCGTACTAGACCCATGACAACGACAGCAACAGGGGGAAACATGGAGAAACGACAAGGGCGGCTCAGGCTGCTCGTTGCTCTGGCTGCGGTGGCCCTGATCGCCGCGGCCTGCGGTGGCCGTGACGACGATGACGACGCCGGCGCCGCGGACGACACCGAGCAGGGCGGCGAGCCGGAGGCGGTGCCGGGCTTCGACGGCGAGACCATACGGCTCGGGGTCGTCACGCCGACCAGTGGGCCGGTTGCGATCATCGGCGAGCCGCTGACCAACGGCAACCGTGCCTATTGGGACTACGTCAACGAGGAGCTCGATGGCGTGGCCGGCAGGTACCCGGTGGAGCTGGTGATCGAGGACTCGGCGTACGACGCCCCCACCGCGGTCCAGAAGTACAACCAGATCAAGGGCGACGTCGTGATGTTCAACCAGCTGTTGGGCACGCCGATCGTGAACGCGCTGTTGGAGCAGCTGGTCGCCGACAACATCGTCGCCCAGCCCGCCTCGCTCGACTCGTTCTGGGTGCGCGAGCAGAACCTGTTGCCCATCGGGGCGCCGTACCAGATCCAGGCCATCAACGGTGTCGACTGGTACGTCAACGAGGGTGGCGGCAGCACCGACAGCGCCATCTGCACGCTGCGCCAGGACGACCCCTACGGCGAGGCGGGCCAGGAGGGCGTCGACTTCGCGGCCGAGGAGCTCGGCATCGAGCTGACCGAGGAGGTCACGTTCCCGGTCGGCAACCCGGACTTCACGACGCAGATCACCCAGCTCCAGGGGGCGGGATGCGAGATGGTCTGGTTGGTGTCCACGCCGACCGACACCGGCAGCGCCCTCGCCAAGGCCGCCGAGCTCGGCTTCGCGCCCCGGTGGATGGCCCAGTCGCCCACCTGGATCGGCGTGTTCATCGATTCGCCGCTGCTGCCGTACCTCCAGGCGAACTTCACGTGGGTCTCCGAGGGCCCCGAGTACGGCGACGAGTCGGTGCCGGGCATGTCGGAGATCCTGCGGATCCAGGAGACCTACGCGCCCGACCAGGAACCCGACATCTACTTCAACTTCGGGTACAACGAGGCCAAGGCCGTGCACCAGGTGTTGGAGCAGGCCGTGGAGATGGGCGACCTGTCGCGCGACGGCATCGTCGAGGCGATGAACTCGATAGACGAGCTGGAGTTCGAGGGGCTTCTCGGCGAGTACGGCTGGGGGAGCCCGGAGGACCGCAACCCGCCGCGGGCCAACTCGATCTTCGAGGTGGACCCGGCCAAACCGATCGGGCTGGGCCTGATCGTGGCGGAACACCAGGCACCCTTCGCCGAGGACTTCGAGTTCTGATCCGGGAGGGGAGTCCCGGGGGTGCTCCCCGGGACTCCCCTCGGTCCAATCGGAGGCGCATGCCGAGCGGCACGCCCGCGGACGGGCCGGGGGCCCGACTCGACGTGGGCCCCGGGTCGTCAGTCCTCCCACACGGCCTCGGCCAGTCCATCCACGTCGACGTCGAGCAGCGACCGGACCACGAGATCAGCCAGGGCGAAGTCCAGCCCCAGCGTCATCGGGCCGGGCACGGCGACGACTGCCATGCCCGCGACGTGGGCGGCCGTGACACCGTGGGGGGAGTCCTCGAACGCCACGCACCGGGCAGGTTCCACGCCGAGCAGCTCGGCTGCGAGCAGGAACAGGTCGGGAGCCGGCTTGGTGCGCCCCGCGTCCTGGCCGATGTCGTCGCGCGTGACAACCACGGGGAAGTAGCGGCGCAGCGCCAGCCGGTCGAGGTGACCACCGACCCAGTCGAGGCCCGAGGACGACGCCACCGCGCTCGGTATCCCTCGCGCCTCGGCCTGGTCGAGCAGCTCCACCACGCCGGTGCGCGGCGGCAACTCCCGGAGGATCTTCAGCCGCCGCGCTTCGCGCTGTGCCACGAGCGCGCCGCGATCGACGGGCCGGCCCAGCCGCTCCGCCAGCACGTCGGTCCAATGCCGGTGATCGGCGGTGCCCAGGATCGAATGCCACCACCCCAGGTCGAGCGCCTCGCCATGCTCGGCGAAGATCGCCGCCGTGGTCTCGTACGTGCAGGTCTCGGTGTCGAGGATGAGCCCGTCGAAATCGAAGATCAGCGCCCCGATGTCACCCACCCACGTCACGCGCGTCTGTCATCCACCGGCGTCGACCGCCGGCGTCGCTCCCGCGGGCCGGCCGGGTGTCTTCGCGGCCCAGGCGACGAGCGCGTCGACCAGCCCGTCGATGGTGTGCACGTCGGCCTCGACGTCGACGGTGAGCCCGTGAGCGCGTACCGTGCCCGCGGTGATCGGCCCGATGGCCGCCACCACCGGCGGGATCGGCCGATCCCCGATGGCGTACACGAAGTTGGTCACGGTCGACGACGACGTGAAGGTCACGACATCCGCCCCGGCGACGGCGGACGCCTGCTCCTCGGTCAGGGGTGCCTGCTCGGTGCGGTACGCCTCGATGACGTCGACGTCCCATCCCCGGGCCCGGAGCCCCCCGGGCAGCACGTCCCGGGCCACGGCGGCCCGTACGAGCAGCACCCGACCGCCTGCGGGATCGGTCGGTGCCGGGAACGCCTCCACCAGCGACTCGGCGACGAACCGCGGTGGCAGCAGGTCGACGACGAGATGGCCCGCGGCCAACACCTCGGCCGTGCCGGGACCGATGGCGGCGAGCCGCGACCGGGCGAACGCCCGGGCGTCGCGGCCGGCGTCACGGACCGCGTCGAGCAGCCGGCGCGCGCCGTTGGGTGAGGTCAGGACCACCCAGTCGTAGTCCCCGAGGCGGTCGGCCGCCGCGGCCAGCGCCGCCCCGCCGTCGGCCGGGTCGCGGATCACGATCGCGGGCGCGGCGACGGTCGACGCACCCTCCGCCTGCAGCCGCACCACCAGCTCGCCGGCCTGCTCGCGGGCGCGCGTCACCACCACCCGCCGCCCGAACAACGGCCGGTTCTCGTACCAGGCCAGGTCCGAGGCGGCCACCTCGCCGATCACGATCGTCGACGGGGTGCCGAGGGACTGGTCGGCGATCGTCGAGAGCGTGGCCCGTACGGTGCGTTGCTCGGGCCGGGTCCCCCACTGGACAGCCGCCACCGGGGTGTCGGGGGAGCGTCCCGCCGCCATCAGCTCGGCGGCGATCCGCCCAATGCGGGCGACGCCCATCAGCACGACGATCGTGCCGCCCACCCGGGCCACCGCCTGCCAGTCGACGGTGCCCTCGGCGCCCTCGGCACCCGGCTCCTCGTGGCCCGTGACGATGGTGACGCTGGTGGACGAGTGCCGCAGCGTGACCGGGATCCCGGCGTAGGCGGGCACGGCGATCGCCGAGGTGATGCCCGGCACGACCTCGAAGGGCACGCCCGCGTCGGCCAACGCAGCCGCCTCCTCGCCGCCCCGGGCGAACACGAAGGGGTCGCCGCCCTTGAGCCGCACCACGGTCTCGCCGCGGCGGCCGCGCTCGATCAGCAGGTCGTTGATCTCCGGCTGCGTGAGGCGCACGTGCCCGGGCGCCTTGCCGACGTCGATGCGCTCGGCGGCGGTGGGCGCCAGGTCGAGCAGCGACTCCTGCGACAACCGGTCGTAGACGACGACGTCGGCCCGGTGCAGCAACTCCAGCGCCCGCACGGTCAGCAACCCAGGGTCGCCCGGGCCCGCCCCCACGAGGTGGACGGTCATCAGCCTTCGCGCAGGAGCGCGGCGCCACCCTGGTCGTCGAGCAGCTGGCGCGCCACCGACCGGCCCAGTGCCGCACCCGACGCCGCCGGCCCCACGAGCTCGTGGCGCACCACGGTGCTTCCATCGGGCGAGGCCACCAGGCCCCGAACCCGCAGCCGGTCGCCCGCCAGGGTGGCGTGGGCGGCCGCGGGCACGGAGCAGTCGCCACCGAGCTCGGCCAGGAACCCGCGCTCGGCATCGACGGCGCGACGGCTCGGCGAGTGCTCGATGCGATCGAGCAGGCAACGGGTGTCGGTGTCGTCGGCGCGGCACTCGACCGCCAGGGCCCCCTGGCCCACCTGGGGCAGCATCACGTCGGGATCCAGGCGCTCGGCGATGTGGTCCGACAGGCCGAGCCGGTCGAGGGCGGCGGCCGCCATCACCACCGCGGCGACGTCGGCCCGCTCCAGCCGTGCGAGCCGGGTGGCGATGTTGCCCCGCAGCCCCTCGAATCGCAGGTCGGGCCGCAGGTGGGCCAGTTGGGCCCGACGTCGCAGCGACCCGCTCGCCACCATCGCGCCCGGCGCGAGGGAGGCGACGGTCGCGCCCACCAGGGCGTCGCGGACATCGGCGCGCTCGGGCACGGCGCCGATCACCAGGCCGTCGGGCGTCAGCGACGGCAGGTCCTTGGCCGAGTGGACCGCGACGTCGGCCCGGCCCTCGAGCACCGCGGCCTGCACCTCCTTGACGAACACCCCCTTGCCCCCCAGTTCCCAGATGGGGACGTCGCGCCGCCGGTCGCCGGTGGTCTCGACCACGACCGTCTGGACGTCGAGGCCGGGCTCGGCCTTCTGCGCCAGCACGGCGACGTGCTCGGCCTGCCACCGCGCCAGGGCCGAGCCCCGGGTTGCCACCCGGAGCCGTCTCATCCTCAATGCCTCATCGGGTGACGCACCAGCCTCAACCCTCGATCTCGAAGAGCTCACGCAGAGCGGCGACGAGACGGTCTCCCCGGGGACTCCCGGCGGCGTCCTTGAGGACCACGGTCGGCTGGTGGAGGAGCTTGGAAACGAGTCGCTTGGTCACTGCGTCGACGAGCTCCGCCTGGTCGACACCGAGGTCGTCGAGCCGCCCGCGGAGGCGCTCGAGCTCGGCCCGGCGCACGACCTCGGCCCGCTCGCGCAGCGCCACGATCATCGGCGCCACCTCGCGGGCCGAGCTGGCGTCGAGATAGCGCTCGAGCTCGTCGTCGAGGACCGCCTCGGCGGCGGCGACCTCGCGCCGCCGTCCGGCCACGCCGACGGCGGCGAAGCCGCGGAGATCGTCCATGTCGAGCAGGGTGACCCCGTCTATGTCCGCGACGGCCGGATCGACGTCGCGCGGCACGGCGATGTCCACCACCAGCAGCGGGCGTCGCGAGCGCCCGCTCATGACCGGCTCCAGGTCGGACCGCTCGATGATCGGGCCCTGCGAGCCGGTCGACGTGAGCAGCAGGTCGATGGCGGCGAAATGGTCCGGCACGTCGACGAGCGCCACGGGTTCCGCGCCGATGCGGGAAGCGAGCGCGACCGCCCTGGCCTGCGTGCGATTGGCCACCAACAGGTTGATGCGCTCGCCGGCCCCGGCCAGGGCGACAGCCGTGCTCTCGCCCATGTCGCCGGCGCCGAGCAACAGCACGGTCTTGCCGGCCAGCCCGCCCAGCCGCTCACGCGCCATGGCCACGGCCGCCTGCGAGACCGAGGCGATCTTGCGGCCGATGCCGGTCTCGGTGCGGGCCCGCTTGCCACCCTCCAGAGCGTGCCGCAACAGCAGGTTGAGCCCCGGGCCGGCGGCGCCCTGGTCGCGGGCCCGGTCCCACGCCTGCTTGACCTGGCCCTGGATCTCGCTCTCGCCCAGCACGGCCGAGTCGAGCCCCGCCGTCACCGAGAACAGGTGAGCGGCGGCCGCCGAGTCGTAGTGGACGTAGAGATGGTCGGCGAAGTCCTCGGGAGGCAGGAACGAGTGCTCGGCCAGGAAGCCACGGATGTCGCTGTAGGCGCCGTGGAACCGCTCGGCGACGGCGTAGACCTCGGCGCGGTTGCAGGTCGAGAGCACCATGGCCTCGCTGATGTGCTCGCGGCTGCACAGGTCGTGGAGGGCCTTGGGAACCTGACCGTCCGGCACGTTCATCCGCTCGAGCAACTCGAGCGGGGCGGTGCGATGGTTCAGTCCGATGACGACGACAGACACGAGCGCAGGCGCTCCCTTGCGGCTTCGAGCCGGCCGGCCCGAACGAGTTCCAGAATTCCCGAATCGAGCGCCGATCGCCAATCCAGGCCCTCGGTCGATCGACCCTCGCCCTGGACGCGACTGCGCTCCTCGGCCAACAGCACGATGAGCCGGTCGTATTCCGGTCCGAGCTCGGCGGCCAGGCGATCACGGACCCAGGCGGCGACCGCCGGGCTGTGCCCCCCGGTCGACACCGTCACGGTCAGGCGACCCTGGCGGAGCCGCGCCGGCAGCGTCACCGTGCAGCGCTCGGGATCGTCGGCGCTGTTGATCCACACCCCGGCGGCCTCGGCGTCGTCGTAGACACGCTGGTTGGCGTCCGGGTCGCCGCTTGCCGCAACCACCAGCCGGTAGCCGGCCGCCTCGCCGCGTCGGTACGGGCGGGCTTCGGCGACGACGTCGGCGTCCCCGGCGGCCGCATCCCGGGCCAGCTCGACGATCCCCGGATCCAGCTCGGGGGCCACCACGGTCACCCGCGCTCCGGCCTCGACCAGTCCACGCACCTTGTGCAACGCCACCGGCCCGCCCCCGACCACCAGGCACCGCCGGCCGGCGACGATCAGGTTGACCGGGTAGACGGGGTGCTCGACGGGCATGGTGTGGCGGCCTGGCTCCTCGGTCTGCACTAGCTGTGCTAGGTCGCCGGCGGGGCCGCGGCTTCGGCGGCCACCTGGGCGACGCGGTCGGCCGCAGTCTTGCGCTGCTGATAGAAGCTGAGGATCTGCAACTCGACCGCCAGGTCGACCTTGCGAAGCGACACCTCGGCGGGCACCGACAGGATCGTCGGTGCGAAGTTCAGGATCGAGCTGACCCCGGCGGCGATCATGCGGTCGGCCACCTCCTGGGCGGCGCTGGCGGGGGTGGCGATGATGCCGATGGCGATCTGGTGGGTGGCCGCGACCGCGGGGAGCTCGTCGATGTGGCGAACGGGGATGCCGTTGACCTCGGTGCCGATGACGCGAGGATCGGCATCGACGAGGGCGGCCACCGGAAAGCCGCGCTCGTGGAACCCGGCGTAGTTGGCCAGCGCGTGGCCAAGGTTGCCGATGCCGGCGATCACCACGTGCCAGTCGTGGGTGAGGCCCAGCTCGCGGCTCATCTGGAACAGCAGGTACTCGACGTCGTAGCCCACGCCGCGGGTGCCGTAGCTGCCGAGGTAGCTGAGGTCCTTGCGCACCTTGGCGGCGTTGACGCCGGACATCTCGGCCAGCCGCTCCGACGAGATCGTGGGCATGCCGTCGTTGGCGACCTCGAGCAGGCTGCGGAGGTAGAGCGGGAGACGGGAGACGGTGGCCTCGGGGATCTTGCGCACCTGCCGCTTGCCACCGTTCGCCATCAGCCCGGCAGCCTACCGCCGCTTGTTCACACGCTCACAAGGTCATCGTTTGGCATGTGTCCCGCCGCCGTCGCCGCAGGGAACCGGTCAGCGGAGCCGCCGGCGCAGGAGCTTGCCGGCGAGGCCGTGGGGCAGCTCGTCGACGAACGTGACCACCGACGGGCACTTGTAGCGGGCCAGGTGGCGGGACGCGTAGTCGATGAGCGCGCCCTCGTCGACGCCGGCGCCCGCCACCGGCACCACGAACGCCTTGATCGCCTCGCCCGTGTGCGGGTGGGGCACGCTCACCACCGCCGCCTCGGACACGTCGGGGTGTCGAACCAGCACGGCCTCCACCTCCGCGGGCACGACGTTGAAGCCCGACACGATGATCACGTCCTTGACCCGATCGACGAGCCACAGGAAGCCGTCGTCGTCGACCACCGCCAGGTCGCCGGTGCGAAGCCAGCCGTCCTCGGTCAGCGCCGCCCGGGTCGCCTCGGGATCGTTCCAGTAGCCGGCGAACACGTTCGGCCCCTTGACCCAGACCTCGCCAGGGTCGCCGACCAGCGCATCGTCGCCGAAGCGGTCGATCAGGCGCACGAGCAGACCGGGCACCGGCAGACCGATGCTGCCATCGGGTGCCTGGTGCCCCGCCCCAATGGTGACCACCGGCGAGGCCTCGGTGAGGCCGTAGCCCTCGGCCAGCACGACGCCGTAGCGGGCGGCGATGGCGCGCCGGAGATCGGGATCGAGCGGCGCCGCCCCCGACACACCGAGCCTCACGCTCGCCATGGGGTTGGCGTCGCCGGCGCCCGTCGGCGGGAGGTCGGCCCACGCCCGCCACATGGTGGGGACGCCGGACACGACCGTGATCCTGTTGTCGGCGATGAGCGAGAGCGTCGCGGGGGGATCGAACCGCTCGACCAGCACGATCGTGCCCCCCACCGTCAGCAGCAGCCCCAGCACGGCGTTGAGCCCGAAGATGTGGAACAGCGGGATCACGCCCAGCGCCACGTCGTCGGCCACAGGCGGGCCCGCGGCGGCGTCCCCGGCATCGCTCGCCGTCGCCGCCCGGATCTGGTCGACGTTGGCCCGCAGGTTGCCGTGGCTGAGCATGGCCGCCCGCGGCAGTCCAGCCGTGCCGCTGGTGAAGAGCAGGACCGCCAGGTCGTCGTCGGCCCGTTCCACCAGCGGCGCCGGCTCGCCACGGCCCAGGTCGCCGCTCGCGACCACGTCGACGCCGGCCGGCGCCGGCGCTGCCTCCCCGCCGAGCGCCGGGCGGCTGGTGTCGTCCACCAGCGCCCGCCGGGCGCCCACCATGGTCAGCTCGCGCTCGAGCTCGGGCGGCGGGCTCAGGGGATTCAGCGGCACCGCCACGGCGCCGGCGCCGAGCACGCCCAGGTAGGCGGCCACGAAGAACCGGTTGTTGCCGGCGACGATCGCGACGCGGTCGCCAGCCGTCACGCCCCTGGCGGCCAGAGCGCCCCTGACCCCGGCCACCTGCGAGCGGAGCTCGCCGTAGCTGGTGGGCTCGCCTCGGCTCACCAACGCCGGCGCGTCCGCCGGGTGGGCATCGATCGCGGATGCGAGGTTCACGTGCCCGCCTCCCCTTGTGGCCCCAACGTCCGGCCCGGCCCCCAGCCACCGCCTCGCGGTTGCCTCGGCCTGCGACCGGCTCGCATCGCTACCTCTAGCGCGCCAGGAACAGTAGCTGGATCGCCGACGCGCCGAGGATGAGCGCCAGCAGGATGGCGAGGACGATGGTGGTGCCGGGTCTCATGACCCTGCCGGCCGGCGGGGTTGAAGGCGGACGGGGCTGGAGAGCCCGGCACCGGCACCGTTGCCACCGGACGCGTCGCCGCCCTTGCCGGCCTCGTCGCCGAGAGGCACCAGGGCGAGCTCGTCGCCGGCGGCGATCTGCAGGGTGTCGGCAGCCGAGGCGCGGCTCATGGCCACGGCCAGCAGCCCGTAGCTGTCCACGACCAGGCCGACCTGGCCGCTGCCCAACTCGTCGAACGCCCGCACCCGCAGGGCCGTACGGGTGCCCTCCGTGGGGCGCGTCCACCGGAGCTGCGCCCGGTCACCCCACGACGAGATCTGGTCGGGGTCGATGTTGAGCTGGCAGTTGCCGTAGCGGTCCACCCACAGCACCTCGCCCACGATGGCGCCGTCCTCGTCCCGCGGCAGGGGCACGAGACCGGGGACCAGGCCTGCGGGATCGACGCGAGGCCCGAGGGCCTCGAGGGGCACGCCGGCACAGAGGTGGGCCGCGGCCGGGCCGAAGACGTCGCGGCCGTCGAAGGTCGGCCCGGGCGATGCCAGCCGGTACTCGGGACTGGCGAGCTCCACGGCGCCGGTGGCGCCGCCGACCATGCCGACGGCGGAGGCCAACAGCCCGTTGTCGGGCCCCACGAGGTACGACTGCCCGCCACCGACCTCGATGGCGATCGCCTTCCGGTCGGTTCCCACACCGGGGTCGACCACCGCCAGCACCACGCCCGGGCAGAGGTACTGGACGCTCCGGGCCAGCGTGAGGGCCCCGGCCTTGACGTCGTAGGGCTGGATGTCGTGGGTGACGTCGACGACGGTGACCCGCGGCTCGATCGATCGGATGACCGACTTCACCACCCCGACGAACTCGTCGGTGGTGCCGTAGTCGGACAGGAAGGAGACCGTGTCGAAACGCGGAGCCACGGCCCCCAGTCTGTCAGCCGGCCTGGGTGAACCGGTCGGCCAGGTAGGCGTCGACGTCGTCCTCGAGGATGCGGTACGCCTTGCCCACCCGGACGGCGCGCAGCTCCCCCGACTTGATGAGCCGGTAGACGGTCATCGACGACACCCGCAGCAGGTCGGCCACCTCGCGGGGTGTCAGGAACCGGGGGCGCGTCATAGGCATGTGGAAGACCCCTTCCAACTCCGCTGGGGTCACTGTATGCGACAGTTGCTGGTGGGGCGAGTGGGGACACGCGGCACCGAGGGTCCGGACGGGCGCCCGGTTCCCTCAGCTCCGCCCCAGCTCGCGGCTGCGCTCGGTGGCCGCCAGCACCGCCTCCAGGAGCGCGGAGCGCACGCCCCCCGCCTCGAGCGCTCGGAGCCCGGCGGCGGTGGTGCCGCCGGGCGATGTGACCGCAGCCCGCAGGGCTGCGGGCCCCTCGGGCGAGTCGTCGAGCAGTCGCGCGGACCCCAGCAGCGTCTGCACCGCCAGCTCCGTCGCCACCGGGCGCGGCAGCCCGGCGAGCACGCCCCCGTCGATGAGCGCCTCGGCCACCAGGAAGACGTAGGCCGGGCCGGATCCCGACAACCCGGTCACGGCGTCGAGCAGTGTCTCGTCGACCCGCACGACCCTGCCGACGGCCCCGAGGATCTCCTCGGCCCACGCCATGTCGGACTCGGCGGCCGTCCGGCCGGCGGCGATGGCGGCCGCCCCGGCACCGACCAGCGCCGGCGTGTTGGGCATCGCCCGCACCACGGGGACACCGGGCGGCAGGCCCGCCTCCAACCGTCGGATGGTGACGCCGGCGGCGATCGACAGCACCGGAGCACGAGAGCCGGTCTCGGCCAGCGCCCGGCAGGCCGTCTCCACGTCGCCGGGCTTCACGGCCAGGACGTGACCGTGCGCCACGTCGGGATCGCCGGCGACCGTGACGCTGGGAAAGGCGGCGCGAAGCTGCGCGACCCGGTCCGGCAGCTTCTCGACCGCCCGCAGCTCGGCGGCGGTGGCCCAGCCGCCGGTCAGGAGGCCGGCCAGCAGGGCCTCGCCCATCTTCCCACCGCCTATGACCTGGAGCTTCGGCATCGCCATGCACGGCGACGTTACGGCCCTCCGGTGCCGGGCGCGGGGCGACCCAGCTCGACTTCCCCGATCGGTGAACCGCCCCGCTCCCCGGCGGGACCAAGCTAGATCGAAATCATGTGAAACACAATGAGAGAGCCAGGGCTCAGCCCTTGAACCGGGCGGCGTAGCCGATCCGCATGGCGGGCCGGAAGAAGCGCTCGGTCCAGTCGTAGAGCGACCCCAGGATGCGGTCGAGCTCGTCGTCGTCGACGGCGTCGTTGGCGATCTGGCCCACCAGGAAGATGGCGTCCTCCTCGCCGATGGCGAACGAGCCCCCGTACAGCTTGGCGTTGCGCCGTAGCAGCTGCTCGTAGAGCGCGGCGTGGTTCTCTCCGGGCGACGGCATCACGTAGGTCTCGTAATGCAGGGTGCGCTGGCGGAGGTGGAACCAGATGGTGAACACGTCCTTCTCGTCGCCCCGCAGCCGCACGAACCAGCGCCGCTCCCCCGATTCGGTGTCCCTCTCCACGGCCGCCACCATCGGGTTCTCGGTGCGCTGGCGTTCCAGCCACGCCTCGATGCGGGTGCCGAGGGCCTCGAGCTCCTCGTCGGAAAGCGGCCGCTGCGTCATCAGGCTGACCGTACCTGGGCACTACGCGTCGGCAACACACGCCATGGGTGTCCGGGCGGTGAGGTCGGCGTAGATGCGACGCAGGCGGGCGGCGGCGGTCGACCAGGTGAAGTTTCGGGCTCGGCGGCTGGCCGCGGAGGCCAGCTCACGGGCCAGAGGCGGGTTGTGGAGGATCTGCTCGGTGTAGGCCGCGAACACCTCCGGATCTCGCCCGTCGACCAGGAACCCCGTGCGGCCGTGCTCCACCAGGGTGCGCAGTCCTCCGACGGCGGCCGCGACCACCGGTGTCCCGCAGGCGGCCGCCTCGAGCGCCACCAGGCCGAAGGACTCGCTGCGGCTGGGCACCAGCACCACGTCCGCGGCCCGGTAGTACGTCGACAGCAGGTGGTGGGGCTGGGGATCGGTGAACCGGATGCGGTCGGCGACCCCCAACGTCGCCGCCAGCTTGTCGATGCGCTCGATCTCCCTCCGTCCGTCACGACCGCTGGCGCCACCGACCACCACCAGCACGGTCCGGGGGTCCTCCAACGCGCCCAGCGTCCGCACGGCCACGTCCAGCCCCTTGAGCGGCTGGATGCGTCCCACGAACAGCACCATCGGCCCGCTCCCGAGGTCGAGGCGTGCCAGGGCGGCGCGGGCGCCCTGGCGCGGGCCGGGGGAGAAGAAGGCGTGGATCACGCCCGGCGGAACGATCTCGATCCGGTCGGCCTCTGCCCCGTAGAGCCGCTCGAGCTGCGCCGCCTCGGCCGTGGAGTTGGCGAGGATCGCGTCCGAGCATCCGATGACCTTGGCCTCGGCGTCGACGCGGCGCTCCGGCTCGAGGTCGCCGGTCTCGGCCTTGACCCGGGCCAGGGTGTGGAACGTCGACACCAGCGGCAGGTCCAGTTCGTGCTTGAGGCGGTGCCCGGCCACGCCCGAGAGCCAGTAGTTGGCGTGGAGGGCGTCGGCGGCGTTGGCGCCATCGCCGGCCGTGAGTCGCGCCAGCACGCCGTCGGCGAATTGGTCGACGACCTCGGCGAGGGCCTCCTTGGGCAGGTCGACGGGCCCCGCCGGCACGTGCACCACACGGAACCCGGGCTCGACGTCCACGACCGCGGGCAGCCCCTCGGCCCAGCGCCGCACGTAGACGTCGGTCGTCACACCGGCCTGCGCGAGCGCCGAGACCAGCTCACGCACGTAGACGTTCATGCCGCCACTGTCGCCGGCACCCGGCTGGGCCAGCGGCGACGTGTGCAGGGAAAGGACCGCGAGTCGTCGCACCAAGAGGCCCAACGCCGGCCGCCCCCCAGAGATTCCTGACCGATCGGGTCGCCGTTCGAGGTCGCAGATCGCCGATCGCTGATCGCTGATCGCTCATCGGGCGCAGAATACCCGGAGGTCCTGTGTGTGTTCGGGCCCACCGTGGGTAGGTTCGACATGGTCCGTCCCCACCAGACAAGGAGTGCCGATGCCTTTCGAGCTGCCCCCGCTGCCGTACGCCAAGGACGCTCTCGGCCCCCACATGAGCGAGCAGACGCTCGGCTTCCACCACGGCAAGCATCACCAGGCCTACGTGAACACCCTCAACGGGCTCATCGAGGGCACCGAGAACGAGCGGCGCTCACTCGAAGAGATCATCCTCGCCGCCGAGCCCGGCACGCCGCTGTTCAACAACTCCGGCCAGAACTGGAACCACAACTTCTTCTGGCACTGCATGACCCCCGGCGGGGGCGGAGAGCCCGAGGGTGAGCTGAAGACGGCCATCGAGCAGTCCTTCGGCTCGGTCGACGAGTTCCTGCAGACGTTCACCGAAAAGGCCACGAAGTTGTTCGGCTCGGGCTGGACCTGGCTCGCGAAGGGCGACAACGGCCTCGAGGTCATGCAGACCAGCGACGCCGACCTGCCGCTCAAGCACGGCAAGATGGCACTGCTCACCATCGACGTGTGGGAGCACGCCTACTACCTCGACTACCAGAACGCGCGGCCGGCCTACGTCGAGACCTGGCTGCAGCACCTGGTCAACTGGGAGTTCGCCGCCGCCAACCTCGCGAAGGGCTAGCCCGCGGCCAACCCGGAAGTCAGAACGCGGCCGACGCGGCCGCCCAGAGCGGCCCGAGCACCAGGAGCGTGTCGATGCGCCGCAGGGCCGGGGCGGAGGCGCCGGCGTCCGGGAGCAGCGCCGAGGCGGCGATCTGCCCGAACGGGCACGCCACGGCTGCGAACCCGAGCAGCGGAGCACGGGCATCGTCGAACGGGTCGACCAGCATCACCGCCAGCGGGATGCCGACGAGCAGCGTGGTGGTGATCCCGGCGAGGGGGCCCTCGAAGGGGTTGGACGCACCGGAGCCCACGACGAAATCGCCCATCTCGTAGGCGCTCACCAGCAGGAACAGCACCACTGCCGAGACCCGCGAGTCGCCGCGTACGAGCACCATCGATGCCGCGCCCACCGAGGGCACGATCGCCAGCAACAGGATGCCCAACGCGGCGGCGCGTCCGCCCCGCCCCGTCAGGCGTTCCCCGCCCGGCGCGCATGCCGCCCCGATGGCGACCAGGACCCCCACGCCCAGGGCGGCGACCAGCAGGCGCGTCCCGCCCAGCGCAGCCAGCACCGGGACGGCGCCGACCCCGGTGGCGACGTCGGCCTGCCACGAGGCCGACCCCCACGCCCGCACCACCTGGCGCGCCGCCCAGCCGGCGGCGACGCCGTAGATCAGCGCCGCGCTGACCGGACTGGCGACCACCCCGGCGAGCGCCAGGAGGAACCAGCCGACGCCGAGGCGCACGCGCGGCCCATCGATGTCGTAGACGACCGCGAGGCGGCCGCGACGCCGCGTCGGGGCATCCCGCTCCAGGCGGGGGCCTCGGACCATCGCCTTCGCCCGCCTGCCCGTCCGCGCGGTCGGGCCACCCCTGGTCCTGGCCGTGGGATCGGGCGGGCGGCGTCGCCCGGTGGGCAGGCCGGCCGCACCGCCCCGCGGTCCCGGCGCGGCGCCACGCGGCGGCGTGCGGCCAGGCGGCGGCCCGGTCCGGCGTGGGCCGGCGGGGAGTGGGCCGGCGGGGAGTGGGCCGGCGGGGCGGTTCACGGCTAATCCCGGGCCGGTCGCCCGACGGCGTGTCGGCGGCGAGGGAACGGGGTCCGCGGGCGGACTGGGCGACGTCGGTGGGTCCGCGGCCGGCGGCGGGCGGGGCGCCGAGTGATCGGGCGACGACCAGTCCGGTCCCGTCGGAGCCCACGCCGGTGCAGGAGGATCCTGGACGCGCGGCGTCGGGCCGGAGGGGGTGGGGCTCATCGGCGCCCCTCCGATGCGCCGGCTCCCACGGTGTGCGCCGTCACGAGCCGCCACCGGAAACGGGCGGCAGCACGGCCACCTCGTCGTCGGCCGTCACCGGATCGTCCCCGTGCGCGGGTTCGCCGTTCACCCAGATGCGGCAGGTGGGCAGCAGCTCCGCGAACCGTTCGCCGTAGCGGGCCCGTGCGGCCTCCAGCACCTCGTCGACCGTCGCGCCGGCGACCGTGTCACGCGCGCCGCCGGCGGCCTCGCGGGCCTGGGCAAACAGGCGGAGCACGGCCATCGGCGATCTCCTCACACGACCTCGGCCAGGCCATTCTTCACGACCTCGGCACCCAGGGTCGTGGGCGGTGAATGGGTCGTTCCCAGCTTCTCCAGCGCCAAGGCCACGGTGCGTCCTTCCTCTAGGCCTGGGCAGCGGCGCACGGTCGCTCCCCAGCAAACGCCGAACGAGCCTAGCTGCGCACCGTGCGGATAGCGTCGCCAGGCGATGATCGCCGACACGCGCGTCCTGTTGACCCGCCACGGCCAGTCCGAATGGAACGCGCTCGGCCGGTGGCAGGGGCAGGCCGATCCCCCGCTCAGCGACCTCGGGCGACGCCAGGCGCACGAGGCGGCCCGCTCCCTGGGCGCGGTCGACGGGATCTGGGCGTCGGACTTGAGGCGGGCGGCGGAGACGGCGGTCATCGTCGGCGACGACATGGGCGTCGGGCCGGTGGTGCTCGAACCCGACCTGCGCGAGCGCGACGTCGGCGAGTGGACCGGGCTCACGCGGGCCGAGATCGAACGGCGTTACCCGGGGTTCCTGCCCGACGGTCGACGCCCCCCGGGCTGGGAATCGGACGAGTTGCTGCTCGACCGTGCACAGCGCACCCTGGGGCGGATCGTCGATGCGGCACCGGGCGGCGACGTCCTGGTGATCACCCACGCCGGCGTTGTGTTCGCGGTCGAACGTCATTTCGGGCTGGACCACACCCGGCTGGCCAACGTCGAGGGCCGCTGGGTGACGGTCGCGCGCGGGGAACTGCGGCTGGGAGAGCGTGTGCTGCTGGCCGATCCCGAGGACGTGACGGTCCCGCGCCAGACGTGAGGGATCCGTCCGGTCAGACCTCGGCGTCGCCCTGGTGGCCGATGCAGAAGCGCGCCGCCGGCATCACCGCCAGCCGCTCGTCGGTGATGGTGTCGCCGCACACGTCACAGGTGCCGTAGGTTCCCTCGTCGAGCCGTTGCAGCGCCCGGTCGACCGCCGCCAACTCGGCCTGCACCTGCTCGAGGATCGAGAACTCCTTCTCGCGTTCGAACGCGTCGCTCCCGGAGTCCGCCGGGTGCTGGTAGACGCGCGATCGGATGCCGGTGTCGTCCTCCGACTCGTCGTGGAGGTGGTCGTTCTCGAGCGAGGTGCGCAATCGTTCGAGCCGCTCGTGCTCGATGCCGAGGCGCTGCCGGGCGAGGTGGTGCTCGCCGTCCCGCCCTGGGGGACGATCACTCATGGGTCCAGAGCGTACGTCCCGCTCGCCGGGGCGGGGGAGGGGCATCCGTGGGGGTGGAGGGGGTCGAACCCTCGCGCATCCGCTTAAAAGGCGGCCGCTCTGCCAACTGAGCTACACCCCCGCGTGCGACGAAAATGGCACCGGCGAAGAGGCTCCCATGCTATGGGGGCGACAGCGCGGGTAGGTGACCGGTCGGCCGCAGGGTTGCCTAGCGCTGGGCCTGGATGGGCTGCCGGAGGAAGGGTGCGGCGGCCAGGCCCACATAGCCGAGCAGGCCGAGGATGGCCCCCATGGTCGGCGAGACGTCCACGCCTTCCTCGCCGCTCGCCAGCATGGCGAGCACGTGCCACAGCGCAAACGCCCCACAGGCCACAGCCACGATGACCGGCAGCGCCGAGATGTCGCGGAGCTGCGGGACCACCTGCGCCACCGCCAGGATGGCAAGCCCGATCACGAGGACGGCGAGAAACCGCCCGAAGTCGGCGTAGGTGGAGAGGGCTGCCGGGGCACCCTCGCCGAAGTCACCCGCGATGTCGCCCAGCGAGATCGAGCGGCTCAGACCCGGGAAGCTGAGCTCGAGGAAGTCCAGCCCGAACAGCGAGAGCAGCAGCAGGACGGCGCCGACGGCGGCGACGATGAGACCAATCGTCGGCGTGAACCCGGCGGACGAGCCAGACGGCGCGTACGCGTAGCCGGGCTGCCCATATGCCGTCTGCTGCCCGTAGGGCCGGCCGGCGTCGTCAGGGGGCGCCCCGCGCCCCTGACCGGCCTCGTAGCGCGCCCCTCCCGGCCGCTGACCGGCCGTCCGCCAGTCTTGGCCGTAGCCCTGCTCTCTCGTCGATCGCCCGCCATGGCCGGGGCGACCGCCCCGACCGTGAGCCTCCGCCGAGCCAGCGTACGAGGCGGGACCGGCCTGGCCCGCGGGGACGTCGGTGGCCCGATTGCCCTGGCCGTCGGCGACGTGCTCCGTCCAGCGAGCGCCATCGTGATAGCGCTGGGCGAAGCGTCCGGACGGGTCCGGATACCAGCCGGGGCTGACCTGGGACATGGGAGGTCTCCTCGAGATCGTGTGAACCGTCCGCGCCGGGCGGGCCGAAGCTAGCGCCCCAGCCGTCGGCGAGCCCGGCGCAGCGCGCCGAAGGAGTTGCCCGGACAGGTTACGTTCGGCGTGGCTCGAACGTTCATGATCACGGCACTGACTAGATCCAGCTGACGTCGGTGGAGGCCACGTCGTCGACCACCTCGCCGCACGTGGGGCAGTACCACCGGGCCTCGAGCGGCGTGCCACACGCGCCATGGGTCGGCAGTCCCGCATCCCGGTCACCGTGGCGCACGGCCCGGTGCGACGCCGCCCATTGGGCCAGCATCCTGAGGGCACCGGCCAGGTCGGCGCCGGCCGCGGTCAGCCGGTACGTGTGACGCACCGGACGGCGCGAGTAGGGCTCCCCCACGATCAGGCCCTCCGCCTCGAGGCGGGCCAGGCGACTGGACAGGATGTTGGGGGCGATCCCGTCCAGGTCGGCGAGCAGGTCGCCGAATCGACGGGGCCCGGACAGCAGTGCGGCGACGACCAGCAGTGACCATCGATCGCCGACGCGCTCGGCGGCCTCGGCCAGGGCATCGGCGGCGGGCAGCTCGGGTGCCGAGGTACCGGCCGGCGACGAGGTTTCTCGTGGCTCGCGTGTCGCCATCCGGACGGTCACGCTACAGTGCGCACTAGTAACTTGCAGATTGCTAGTCACTAACCCTTGCCGGAGGTTTGCCGTGACCGCCATCGACGACCTGGAATCCGCCATCGGCCGCGTCGCCGAG
Organism: Acidimicrobiales bacterium; assembly: GCA_050744525.1. Classification (GTDB taxonomy): domain Bacteria; phylum Actinomycetota; class Acidimicrobiia; order Acidimicrobiales; family VFJN01; genus DASQUK01. The sequence goes on from JBOGHG010000006.1 coordinate 37,657, forward strand.
CAAGTCTCCCCCTCCGTGGTTCGCATCGGTCAGCATGGCGGGCGCGGTTGTGGCGTCGTGGTCGGCGACGGCCTGGTCCTCACCAACGCGCACAACCTCCGCGGCGTCACGACCCTGGTCACGTTCGCCGACGGTCGCTCCCTGCAGAGCCGAGTGCAGGGTGTCGACGTCGACTCCGACCTGGTGGTCCTGTCCGTGGACACCGGCCCGGCCCCGGTCCTGGAGTGGGGCGACGGCGAGATCGAGCTCGGCGCCCCCGTGTTTGCCGTCGCCAGCATCCCCGATGGCCATAGGGTGACGGTCGGGACCGTTTCTGCCACCGGCCGGTCCTTCCGGGGACCCCGCGGCCGGTTGATCCCCGGGGGCGTCGAGCACACCGCCCCGCTGGCCCGGGGCAGCTCGGGTGGCCCCATCGTCGACGCCGACGGCCGGCTGCTCGGCATCACCACCGTGCGACTCGGCGACGGCTTCTCGATCGCCCAGCCCGTGGGACCCACGCTGCGCGAACGGGTCGACGCGCTGACCGCGGGCCGCGAGCCGAAGCGGCGGCTCCTCGGCATCGGCGCCGCTCCGGGCCACGTCGCCCGGCGGATGCGCCAAGCGGTGGGGCTACCCGAGCGGGACGGTGTGCTCGTCCGCGCGGTCGAGTCCGACAGCCCGGCCGAACGCGCCGGGCTCCGCCAGGGCGACCTGATCACCACGGCAGGGGGCACCGACATCGCGGACGTCGATGGGCTCGCCGTCGTGCTCGACGGCCTCGGAGATGGCGAGACGCTGCGCTTGCACATCGTGCGGGGCACGGAGGAGCTCGACGTCGTGGCCCGCTTCGACGACGCCGAGGACGCGGCGAGCGACGTGGGCGATGCCTGACATCGAGGATCGTCCGAG
>JBOGHG010000007.1:0-37358 GCA_050744525.1 Acidimicrobiales bacterium
GCTGCCCCCAGGTGTTCCAGGCGTCGGCCCAGCGGGCGGAGATGCCGAGCATGCGGTCGCCGCCCCCGCCCACCAGGATCGGTAACGGTCCCTGGACGGGCTTGGGCTCGCACAGGGCGTCGCTGATCTCGTAGGAGCGACCCTTGAACGTGGTGCGCTCGGTGCGCAGTAGGCCGTGGATGACCTCGATCGCCTCGGCGAACCGGTCGATCCGGGCGCCGACCGGGGGGAGCTCGATGCCGTAGGCGGCATGCTCGTTCTCCTGCCATCCGGCGCCGATCCCGAGCGTGAACCGGCCACCGCTGACGTGGTCCACGGTGGCCGCGATGTTGGCCACCACGGCGGGGTGGCGGTAGGTGTTGCCGAGCACCAGCGTGCCGATCCGCACCCGTGGTACGGCGGCCGCCAGCGCCGCCACCACGGATCCGGCCTCGAGGGTCGGTGTCTCCGGTGGGAAGGGGCCGTCGGCGTCGGGCATGAAGTGGTCGGCGATCCACGCACCGTCCCACCCCGTGGCCTCGGCATAGCTGGCGGTGGCCAGGACCTCGCCCCAGGGTTGGTTGGCCGACGGCCAGATCGAGAAGCGCATGGCCCAAGGATGCCAGCGGTGTTGCACCTGGCGATGGTTGTCACATCGTGGCCGTATGGTCCCGGTGTGCGCACCGCCGTGAGCCTCCCGCCCTTCACCGACGTCACCACGCTCGTCGCCTTGGCCGTCGAGGCCGAACAGGCGGGGTGGGACGGGGTGTTCCTGTGGGACCACCTGGTGTTCGATCGCCGGCTGCGGCTCGACGTCCACGATCCCTGGGTGCTGCTCGGGGCCATGGCGCAAGCCACCGAGCACGTGCGGCTGGGCACGCTGGTCACGCCGTTGGCGCGTCGTCGCCCTTGGGTTGTGGCCAAGCACCTGACGACGCTCGATCATCTGAGCGGCGGGCGGGCGATCCTGGGAGTGGGGCTGGGCGAGCCGCCCGACGCCGACTTCGAGGCGTTCGGCGACCCCGGCGACCGCCGGCAGCGGGCCGTCATCGTCGACGAGGCGCTGGGGCTGCTGGACGGCCTGTTGAGGGGCCCGGTGTCGCACGAGGGATCGCACCACCGGGTCGAGGCCGAGATCCTCCCCCGGCCGCTCCAGCGGCCCCGCCCCCCGATCTGGGTCGCGGCGATCGTCCCCCACCGCCGCCCGATCGCCCGGGCGCAGCGGTGGGACGGCATCGTGCCGCTGGGGCCGCAGGGCTACACCACCCCCGACGAGCTGGCCGCCTATGTCGAGGGCGTCGAGCGGCCGCCCGGCTGGGACGTGGTGGCGGGTTGGGCGCCCGGGGTACCGGCCGAGGAGTACACGGCGGCCGGAGCCACCTGGCTGATCGACTCCGCCTGGCCCGAGGGTGACTGGGTCGCCGACCTCCGCGGCCGCATCACCGCCGGTCCTTGAGAGGCCCAGTGGATAGGTGCTCCGAAGGGCTCCCCCGCGGGGGAATTTGTTGCTGGGTCGCAGCTCAACAGCTGGGCCTCCCAGCAGCGCTGACCACCGTAAGCCAAGAGAACGTGCCTATCCGCTGATGCTCTGAGGTGATCCCTCACGCCAGCCGCTCGACCACGTGGTCGATGCAGCGGGTGAGCGCCTCGATGTCGTCGGGGTCGATGGCTGGGAACATGGCGATCCGCAGCTGGTTGCGCCCCAGCTTGCGGTAGCTCTCGGTATCGACGACGAGGTTCCGGCGCAGCACCTGGCTCACCCTGGCGGCAGGGATCGCGTCGTCGAGGTCTACCGTCGCCACCACGTGGCTGCGGATCGCCGGGTCCGCCACGAACGGCGTGGCGTAGTCGCGGGATTCGGCCCAGCCGTAGAGGATCTCCGCCGACCGGTCGCAGCGCCCGGCGGCGAAGGGCAGGCCCCCGTTGTGGAGCACCCATTCGATCTGCCGCACGGCCAGGAAGATCGTCGCCAGGGCCGGCGTGTTGTACGTCTGGTCCTTGCGGCTGTTGTCCAGGGCGATGCCGAGGTCGAGGAAGGCCGGTGCCCAGCGGTCGCCGGCCGAGAGGCGCTCGATCCGCTCGATGGCCGCCGGCGACAGGGCGGCGAGCCACAGGCCGCCGTCCGAGGCGAGGGCCTTCTGGGGGGCGAAGTAGTAGGCGTCGACCTGCGAGGCGTCGAACCGCAGCCCTCCGGCGGCCGACGTGGCGTCGACCAGCACGAGGCCCTCGGCCCCCTCGGGCCGCACCGGCGCCAGCGCCACGCCCGTCGACGTCTCGTTGTGGGTGAAGCAGTACGCGTCGACATCGGGGTTGGCCTTCGGGGTGGGGACGGTGCCCGGCGCGGCCTCGATGATCTCGGGGTCGCCGATGTGCGGTGCGGCGGCAGCGCAGGCGGCGAATTTGGACGAGAACTCGCCGAAGCTCAGGTGTTGGCTGCGCTGGTCGATCAGGCCGAGGGTGGCGGCGTCCCAGAAGGCGGTTGTGCCGCCGTTGCCGAGGGCGACCTCGTAGCCATCGGGCAGCGACAGCAGCTCGGCGATGCCGTTGCGCAGCGCCGCCACCATGAAGCGCACGGTTCCCTGCCGATGGCTGGTGCCCAGGTAGGTGGCTCCGGTCGCGGCCAGGGCCTCGACCTCCTCCGGGCGCACCTTGGACGGGCCCGACCCGAACCGGCCGTCGCGGGGGAGCAGCTCGGCGGGGATGCTTATGTCCGGGGTGGCGGGGCTCATTGCTCCCCGCTCTTGCTGCTTCGCAGCGGGCCGCTCGGGCCACGTTCGCTGCATTGCGGACGCTCACTCATGACGTGCCACTATCGCGGCGGTCCGAGACAAGGAGCCAACGCGTTGCCGTCCACGCCATCCACGAACCGCATCTCCTCCCGCGTCGCCGCCATCACCGAGTCGGCCACGCTCGCCGTCGACGCCAAGGCCAAGGCCCTCAAGGCGGCGGGCGAGCCGGTCATCGGCTTCGGCGCCGGTGAGCCCGACTTCCCGACTCCCGCGCACATCGTCGAGGCGGCCACCTCGGCCTGCCGCAACCCCCGCAACCACAAGTACACGCCGGCGGCGGGGCTGCCCGAGCTGCGCGAGGCCATAGCCGGCAAGACCAAGCGCGACTCCGGCTACGACGTGCAGGGCGCCCAGGTGCTCGTCACCAACGGCGCCAAGCACGCCGTGTACAACACGTTCGCAACCCTGCTCGGACCCGGCGACGAGGTGCTGTTGCCGGCGCCGTTCTGGACCACCTACCCCGAGCCCATCCGGCTGTCCGGTGGCGTGCCGGTGGTCCTGCCGACCGACGAGACGACGGGGTTCCGGGTCACGCTCGACCAACTCGACGCCGCGGTCACAGACCGCACCAAGGCGCTCATGTTCGTCTCGCCGTCCAACCCCACCGGCGTCGTCTACCCACCCGCCGAGGTCGAGGCCATCGGCCGCTGGGCCGTCGACCGGGGGATCTGGGTCGTCGCCGACGAGATCTACGAGCACCTGACGTACGGCGACAACGTCTTCACGTCGATGCCCACCCTGGTGCCCGAGCTGGCCGGGCAGTGCGTCGTCGTCAACGGAGTCGCCAAGACCTACGCCATGACCGGCTGGCGCGTGGGCTGGATGGTCGGCCCGCTCGACGTGATCAAGGCCGCTGCCAACCTGCAGTCGCACGCCACGTCCAACGTTTCCAACGTGTCCCAGGTGGCGGCGCTGGCGGCGGTGGGCGGTGACCTCGACGCCGCGGCCGAGATGCGCACGGCGTTCGAGCGCCGCGGGCGGACGATGCACCGGCTGCTGTCGGGCATTCCCGACGTCCACGTCCTCGAGCCCCAGGGGGCGTTCTACGCGTTCCCCAACCTCTCGGCCTACGTGGGCCGCAACATCCGCGGCCACGTGCCCGGCAACACCGTCGAGCTGTGCGAGGTGCTGCTCGACCACGCCAGGGTTGCCGCGGTGCCGGGCGAGGCCTTCGACGCCCCGGGCTACGCCCGCCTGTCGTTCGCCCTCGGCGACGACGACCTGGGCGAGGGTTGCCGCCGCATCGGCGAGCTCCTGGCGGCAGCCACCTAGAGAATTCCTGCCGCGGGGATGGTGGCCCGGGCAACCAATTCCGCGGCAAGAATCGGGGCCATGACGTCCTACGGCTCGTGGACCACCCCCATCACATCGGAGCTCGTCGTCCGGGCGGCGGCGGTGCTCGGCGCCGTCGCGGTCGACGGTGACGGCGTCTGGTGGTCGGAGCTCCGTCCCGAGGAGGGGGGCCGCACGCAGGTCGTCCACAAGCGCGGCGACGGGCCGGCCGTCGACCTGCTGCCCGCCGGGTTCAACGCCCGCACGGCCGTCCACGAATACGGCGGGGGCGCCTGGTGGGCACGCGGCCACAGCCTCTGGTTCGCCAACTGGGAGGACCAGCGGCTGTACCGGCTCACCGGCCGGGCCATGCCCATCCCGGTGACCCCCGAGCCCGAGGCGCCGCGGGGCGACCGCTGGGCCGATGGCGAGGTGGATGCGTCCGGCCGGTGGATGGTGGTCGTGCGCGAGCACCATGGACCTGGGGCGACCCCCGCCGAGGTGGTCAACGAGATCGTGGTGCTCGACGACAGCGGTGAGCTCGCGCCCCGTCCGCTGGTCAGCGGGCCCGACTTCGTCTCCAACCCCCGGCTCTCGCCCGACGGCGGCCGGCTGTGCTGGCTGCAGTGGGACCACCCCGACATGCCCTGGGACGGCACCGAGCTGATGGTGGCGCAGGTCGAGTGGGGCGCGGGCGGCCCGCAGGTGGGCAGCCCCATCGTGGTCGCCGGCCGGCCCCACCGGGCGCCAGGGGGCGAGGGCGACGGCGAGTCGGTGTTCCAACCCCGCTGGCACCGCGACGGATCGCTGTGGTTCGTTTCCGATCGCACCGGCTGGGGCAACCTCTACCGCTGGGTGCCCGAGGACGCCGCCGGCGAGATCGAGCCGCGAGTCCAGATGGATGCGGAGATCGGCGTGCCGCAATGGGTGTTCGGCCAGTCGCGCTACGCGTTCCTCGACGACGGGAAGGTCGTCTTCGCCTACCAGCGCGACGGGCTCGATCACCTGGCGGACGAGTCGCCCGACGGGTCAGCCGGCGAGCTCGACGTGCCCTACACGGCGATCGGCTCGCTGGAGGCGGCGGGGGACGGCGTGGTGTTCATCGGCGCGTCGGCGGTCGCCGAGCCGGCCGTGGTGCGCGTCCCCGTGCGGCCGGCGGACGACGAGCCGGGCGGCGCCAAGGCCGGCGCGCCCGAGGCCGTTCGCCCGCCCCGCGACCTGGGCCTCGACCCGGCCTGGTTCTCGGTGCCCGAGCCCATTGCCTTCCCCAGCGGCGGCGGGCGCACCGCCCACGCCCTCTTCTATCCGCCGACCAACCCGGACGTCGCCGGTCCCGGGGACGAGGGCGGCGGCAAGCCGCCGCTGCTGGTGTTGATCCACGGCGGGCCGACGGCGGCGGCCAGGCCGATGCTCCAGCTCGGCATCCAGTACTGGACCAGCCGCGGCCTGGCGGTGGTTGACGTCAACTACGGCGGTTCGACCGGCTACGGCCGGGCGTACGTTCGCCAGCTCGACGACAACTGGGGCATCATCGACCTCGACGACTGCGAGGCCGCCGCCAGATGGTTGGCCGACCAGGGCCGGGTCCACCCCGATCGGTTGGCCATCCGCGGCGGCTCGGCTGGCGGGTACACGACACTGGCGGCCCTGGCCTTCCGCGACACCTTCGCCGCCGGCGCCAGCCATTTCGGTGTCGCGGACCTCGAGGCGCTGGCCACCGAGACGCACAAGTTCGAGAGCCGCTACCTCGACGGCCTGATCGGACCGTATCCGGAGAGGCGCGATCTCTACGTCGAGCGCTCGCCGATCCATCACGTCGAGGGGATCGACCGCCCGCTCATCGTGCTCCAGGGCCTCGAGGACGAGGTCGTGCCGCCCAACCAGGCCGAGATGATCGTCGACGCCCTGCGCCGCAAGGGTGTGCCGGTCGCCTACCTCACCTTCGAGGGCGAGCAGCACGGGTTCCGCCAGGCCGCCAACATCCGCCGGGCGCTCGACGCCGAGCTGTCGTTCTACGGCCAGGTCTTCGGCTTCGACCTGCCCGCGGGCGAGGGCATCGAGCCGGTCACGGTCGACAACATCTGACCCCGGCTCGTTCTGGTTGTAGCCATGCGGTCATTTGCCTCACAGCTACAACCAGTTTGCGTCGACCTGGCAGCCGTTCCTCGAGCCCGGCCACACTGGCCACGATGGCGCGCATCCTCGTCACCGAGAAAATCTCCAACGGCGGGCTGAAGCATCTGCGTGATGCCGGCCACGTCGTGGACGTCCGGCTCGGCCTGGCCCCCGGTGAGCTGGTCGATGTGATCCCGGGCGCTGCGGCGCTGATCATCCGTTCGGCGACCCAGGTGACCCGAGAGGTCCTCGACGCCGGCACCGACCTCGTGGTCGTGGGCCGGGCCGGCATCGGCCTCGACAACGTCGACGTCGAGGCCGCCACCCAGCGTGGCGTCATGGTGGTGAACGCACCGCAGTCCAACGTCCTGTCGGCCGCCGAGCACACGATGGCCCTGCTCCTGGCCCAGGCCCGCAACATCCCCCAGGCCCACCGGGCGCTCAGCGAGGGCCGCTGGGAGCGTTCCAAATGGGAGGGCGTCGAGCTCGCCGACAAGACGCTCGGCATCGTCGGGCTCGGTCGCATCGGCAAGCTCGTGGCCCAGCGGGCGCTGGCGTTCGGCATGCGGCTGGTCGCCTATGACCCCTTCGTGTCGGCCGAGCGGGCTCGACAGCTCTCCGTGGAGTTGCTGCCCCTCGAGCGCCTGGTTCAGGTGGCCGACTTCGTCACCCTGCACGTGGCCAAGACCCCCGACACGGCCGGCCTGATCGGCAAGGACCTGCTGGCGTTGGCCAAGCCGGGGATCCGCATCGTCAACGTGGCCCGGGGCGGCATCGTCGACGAGGCGGCTCTGGCAGAGGCGATCCGCGCCGGCCGCGTGGCCGGCGCGGCCTTGGACGTGTTCGCCGCCGAGCCCACCACCGAGTCATCGCTGTTCGGCCTCCCGCAGGTGGTGGTCACGCCCCACCTCGGCGCCAGCACGCGCGAAGCCCAGGACAAGGCCGGCGACACCATCGCCGACCAGGTGGCGCTGGCCCTGCACGACGAGTTCGTGCCCTTCGCCGTGAACGTGAGCGCCGCCGAGGCCTCGGAGACCGTCCGGCCCTTCCTGCCCCTGGCCGAGCGCCTGGGCGAGCTGTACAGCGGGCTCGCGGAGCGCGTGCCGGAGGTCCTCGAGGTCGAGTACGCCGGCCAACTCGCCGACTACGACACCCGCATCCTCACGCTATCCGTGCTCAAGGGGGTGTTCGGGCGGGTGACCGACGAGCCCGTCTCCTACGTGAACGCGCCGCGCATCGCCGGCGAGCGGGGCGTCGAGGTACGGGACACGTCGACGGCGACCGCCCACGACTACGTCAACCTCGTGACCATCCGGGGCGGCGACCACTCAATCGCCGGCACCCTGGTCGGCCTGCGGGGAGCGCCCAGGATCGTCATGCTCGACGGCCACACCATCGATCTCCCCCCGGCCAAGAACATGCTGGTGGTGCGCAACGACGATCGCCCGGGCATGATCGCCTTCGTGGCGGGGGTGCTGGCCGATGCCGGGGTCAACATCGACGACATGCACCTCGGTCGGTCGGACCGGGGCGAGGCGGCCGTCCAGGTGATCGCCACCGACGTTGCGGTGCCGTCAGAGGTTCAGGACGCCATCCGGGCCGGCGACGGCGTCGTCTCGGTGCACGGCCTCCGCTGAAGAGGGTGCCTACGCCGGGGCGGGAGGATCCGGCCGCTCAGGGCCGACCGGCGCCGGCGCTGTCGCCGTCGCTGCCGGGCTCGCCGCCCGGGGGCGACGCCTTCTCGGCCGGTGTGTTCTCGGCGGGTGCCTTCTTGGCCGGTGCCTTCTTGGTCGTCGCCTTCTTGGTCGTCGCCTTCTTGGTCCCAGCCTTCGTGGCCGGTGCCTTCTTGGCCGGTGGCTTCTTGGCCGCGGCCTTCTTGGGGCTCGTCCTCTTGGCCGGCGCCTTGTCGGCTGCCGCCTTCTTCGCCGACGTCGCCTTCGTTGCCTCGGCCGGTGTCGCCTTGGCCGGTGCCTCGTCGGCTGGCGCCTCCTTGGCCGCAGACGCCTTCGGCGCGTCGGTCGCCCTGGCGTCGGGCCGGGCCGCGGGCTCTGGTTGCGGTGCCGTCCCGGGACGGTAGGGCGCGGGCTCGGGCGTCTCCCGCTGCCGCAGGAAGCGGAGCAGCGCCTGGACCGCGCCGACGAGCAGCACGAGCAGGCCAAGGCGGAACAGTCGGCGACTCACGGTTCCCGAGGCTAACCCTCGGCGACCGGCTTCGACGGGACCACGCCTCCGAGCGGCGGATTCCCGCCTTGACGTCGGGCGCCGCGCTCCGGCAGCATTGCTCCAATGCGCCTGCACACCGCCGGCCTGCTTCTTACCTGAGACGAGCACCGCACATAGGTGCTCGTCCCGCCTCCTGTGCCCATCGGGCCAGGAGGCTTTTCAGTTTTCCGTGAGCCTGAGGGAGACACGATGCCCCCCGAATCCGTGACGCCGAAGAGGATGCCCTTCGAGAAGTACCGGCCGTTCCTCCCCCTGCCGCTCGCGCTTGCGGATCGCTCGTGGCCCAACCAGCGCATCCAGAGGGCTCCGCTGTGGTGCGCCGTCGACCTGCGTGACGGCAACCAGGCGCTCATCGATCCGATGGACCGGGTGCGCAAGCGGCGCATGTTCGACACCCTCGTGCAGATGGGTTTCAAGGAGATCGAGGTCGGGTTCCCGTCCGCCAGCCAGCCCGACTTCGACTTCGTGCGCCAACTCATCGAGGAGGACCTGGTTCCCGAGGACGTCACGGTCCAGGTGCTGACCCAGTGCCGGCCCGAGCTGATCGAGCGCACCTACGAGTCGATCAAGGGCGCCCACAAGGCGATCGTCCACTTCTACAACTCAACGTCGATCCTGCAGCGCCGCGTGGTGTTCGGGCTCGACTACGACGGCATCACGCAGATCGCCACCGACGCCGCCCGCCTCGCCCGCAAGCTCGAGGACACGGTCCCGAGGACCCAGGTCCGCTACGAGTACTCGCCGGAGAGCTTCACCGGAACCGAGATCGACTACGTGGTGGAGATCTGTTCGGCGGTGATGGACGTCATCGAACCCGACGCCGACAAGCGCATCATCTTCAACCTGCCGGCCACCGTGGAGATGTACACGCCCAACATCTACGGCGACGTCATCGAGTACTTCCACCGCCACGTTCCCCACCGCGACCGGGTCGTGTTGTCGCTCCATCCCCACAACGATCGGGGGACGGCCGTGGCCGCGGCCGAGTTCGGCGTGATGGCTGGCGCCGACCGCGTCGAGGGCTGCCTGTTCGGCAACGGCGAGCGCACGGGCAACGTCGACATCGTCACACTGGCCATGAACCTGTTCAGCCAGGGCGTCGATCCCCGGCTCGACATGAGCGACATCGATGCCCTGCGACGGGTCGCCGAGTATTGCAACCGGCTGCCGGTGCACCCTCGGCACCCCTATGTGGGCGATCTCGTCTACACCGCCTTCTCCGGCAGCCACCAGGACGCCATCAAGAAGGGCTTCGCCGCCCTGGGTGACGACTACGAGGAATGGGCGGTCCCCTACCTCCCGATCGACCCCAAGCACGTGGGCCGCACCTACGAGGCGGTGATCCGGGTCAACAGCCAGTCGGGCAAGGGAGGCGTCGCCTACATCATGCAGGCCGAGCACGGCCTCGACCTGCCCCGACGCCTCCAGATCGAGTTCTCGAAGACGATCCAGGGCATCACCGAGGACACCGGCACCGAGATCACGCCGGCGCAGATGTGGGATGCCTTCGTCGCCGAGTACCTGGCCGACGACGGCCCGGTGCGGCTCGTCTCGCACGAGTCCACCACGGGCGAGGATGGCTCCAGGGTCGTGGCCCAACTGGTGGTGGACGGCGAGCACCGCACGGTGAGCGGCGCGGGCAACGGGCCCATCGCCGCGTTCGTCGCCGCGCTGACGACCGATCTCGGTGTGGACATCGACGTTGTCGACTACAGCGAGCACGCCGTCGGGGCCGGATCCGACGCCACCGCCGTCGCGTACGTCGAGACGCAGAGTGCGGACGGGGCGGTGCGCTGGGGCATCGGGATGGACGAGAGCATCACGACGGCGTCGTTCCGGGCCGTGGTGTCCGCCGTCAACCGGCATCCCTGACGCGCCCGGCGCTCGCCTTTTGGCCCATCAAACCACGCAGCGCGCGCCTGTCACCACATTGTCATGTGTAACCGATGTCACACCCGGTTAAGGTTCCGAGGCCCAATGACCGCGTCGAACGCCGAGCAGGTGCCTCGGGCCTGGGCCGGGCACCTGTGACGGGTCCCTCCCGCCGGCGATCACCAACCGATCGTCGACGGGAGGGCGGTCGCTAGCCAGCGCGAGCGGCCTGTTCGACCCATGGCTGCGGGCCACCGGAATGCGCAGCCCTCGCGGACTGGCGCTCACGGCTAGTGTCCCGCCGGGGGCCGGTCCCGCACCGGGCGGCTCGATCCAGGAGAGATTCGTGAGTGACCAGGCAAGCCTCGAGATCGTCGAACGGTCCGGTCGCATCGCCGCGGCCCGGCTGGCCGGGGATCTCGACATCGTGACCTCGGAAAGCGTCAAGCGCGAGCTCGCGGGGCTGGTCGACGCCGGTCACGACTCGCTGGTGCTCGATCTCTCCGACGTGGGTTTCGTGGACTCCAGCGGGCTGGGAGCACTCGTCGCCCTGCACCGGCACGCCGAGTCCCAGGGCGGGCGGTTCTCGGTCCGGGCCGTGCCGCCCCAGGTGCAGCGCCTGTTCGCCATCACCCGCCTCGACGACCTGATCGCCGTCGAGGGCTAGCCCCACCGTTTGAAGGAAGGCGGGCTCAGAGCCCCCAAGGCCTTCAAGAGCCGCTGTGTCACGGACGCTGCGTCATCGGTCCAGCGCCTCGCGGAGCTCGAGCAGGCAGCGGCGGATGAGCCGCGACACGTGCATCTGGCTGATGCCCAGGCGCGCCGCGATCTCGCTCTGGGTCAGCTCGTCGTAGAAGCGCAGGCGCACGATCTCGGCCTCCCGCGGCGGGAGCGTGCCGAGCAGCTGGCCGACCAACAGCCGCAGCTCCACCGGCCGGCTCGCTGGCTCGGTGCCGGGCAGGCGCTCGGCGAGGGATGTCCCCTCCTCGTCGCCCGGACGCCGGGCGTCCAGGCTCGCCGCCCGGTAGGCGGCGCCGGCCTCCATGGCCTCGAGCACTTCGTCCTCGGATATCTGCAGCTCGACTGCCAGTTCGTCGACGGTCGGCGGGCGGCCGAGGTTCGCCGACATCGTGGCGGTTGCCCGGCGCAGGTCGAGGTGACGCTCCTGCGTGCTGCGTGGTGGGCGGACCGCCCAAGTGCGGTCGCGGAAGTAGCGCTTGATCTCGCCGTTGACGGTGCGACTGGCGAAGGACGAGAACGGGATGCCCCGGTCGGGATCGAACCGCTCGACGGCCTTCAGGATGCCCAGCATGGCGATCTGCAACAGGTCGTCGAGGTCGACGCCCCGGCCGCGGTAGTCGTTTGCGATGCGCGCCGCCAACCCCCTGTGCGCCTCGACCAGCTCGTTGCGCACGGACCTCTCGTGGCTGTCATGGAAATCGCGAAAGCGCTGGTCCAGGGCTCCGTCGGGCTCTTCAGGCTCGCGGAGGTCGGTCATGCGGGACGGGCGCGCTTCACCAGCCGGAAGCGGCGTCCCGCCTCGTCGGCCTCGAACGCATGGGCGTCGACGACCACGCGCAGGATCTCGAGGGCCAGATCGTCGACCGCGGGGGGTGCATCCGACCCGCCGGGGCCGGGCGCCCGGACCGCGTCTCGGCCGGAGGTCGCCGGACCGACCTCGCCTTGGCCTTCCACCGTCACTTCGCCGGGCGCGCTGAGGTACGTCACCAGGATCGATCGCCCGGGATCCTCGACGCCGTCGACCAGGAGCGCGACGAGCTCGCTGACGGCGATGCGGAGGTCCTCGGTGTCGTCGATGCTGAGGCCGGCCTCGGTACCGACGCCACTCGCCACGAGGCGGGCAAGCCGGACCGAGCTGCGCTCGGCGGGGGCGGTGAGCTGCACGGGACGTGGAGAGTTCATGCGCCACCTACACGCAGTTTCGGTCGACAAGGGCGTCCACGACACTACGCCGCCGCGCACCCAGTGCCTGGCGCGTGCCCATCGAGTGGTGGCGATGACGGAACGTAGCGTTTGGCGCGGGTGGACCGGGGGTACGGCGACCGGCAATGGACGTGGGGACCAGCACGAAGTTGCGGCGAGATCCGGCGGCTGTGCCGGCGGCCCGCGCCTTCGTCGACCACGCCCTGCGGTCGGCAGGCGTGGCGCCGGACGTCGCCGACAGGCTCGTGCAGGCCGTGGCCGAGGCGTGCAACAACGCCATCCTGCACGCCGCCGGTGCCACGTTCACCGTCTCGGTCGACGTGGCGGCCGGTGTCTGCACGCTGACGGTCAGCGATCTCGGTCGCGGCTTCGACCCGCCGGAGCACGCCCGCATGCCGTCGCCCCAGGCCGTCGACCATCGCGGTCTGGCGTTGATGGAGGCACTCGTCGACCACGTGAAGGTGTCCAGCACACCGGCCGGGACCACCGTCATGCTCGTGCACGACGCCCCGACGGCTTCCTCGGTCTCTCGCCCCGAGCAGGTCGTCGCCGACCGATAGGGCCCGTCAGCCGGCGGTCGGCATCCAGTCGGGGCGGCCGGCCTCGTGGTCGTGGATGGCTGCCGAGTGACGCAGGCTGATCGCGATGTGGTCGAGGCCCTCGATGAAGCGCTCGCGGGTGGCGTCGTCGAGGGGAAAGGGGCATTCGATGTCGAGGGTCCCAACCGCCGACAGGGTGCGCCGCTCGACATCGATGGTGAGCTCGAGCCCGGGGTCGGCCTCGACCGCCCGCAGCAGCGCCTCGCCCACGTCGGGCGGGACCACCACCGGCACGAGCCCGTTCTTCGTGGCGTTGTTGCGGAAGATGTCGCCGAACCGCGGGCTCACGACTGCGGCGAAGCCGTGGTCCATGAGGGCCCACACCGCGTGCTCGCGAGAGGATCCGGTGCCGAAGTTGTGCCCGGCCACGAGGATCGTGGCCCCGGCATACCGCTCGTCGTTGAGCACGAAGTTGCGGTCGTCGCGCCACGTCGCGAACAGGCCACGGCCGAACCCGGTGCGCTCGACCCGCTTCAGCCACTCGGCGGGGATGATCTGGTCGGTGTCCACATCGGAGCGGTCGAGTGGCAGGGCGGTGCCCTGCACGATGCGGACCGGGTTCATGAGTGCTCTCGACTTTCCAGGTCGTCGGGGGTGGCCAACGTGCCGACGATGGCGCTGGCGGCCGCCACGGCGGGGGAGACCAGGTGGGTGCGCCCGCCCCGCCCCTGGCGGCCCTCGAAGTTGCGGTTGCTGGTGGAGGCACAGCGCTCGCCCGGCGCCAGCTTGTCCGGGTTCATGGCCAGGCACATCGAGCAACCGGGCTCGCGCCAGTCGAAGCCGGCCGCCTCCAACACCTTGTCGATGCCCTCGGCCTCGGCCTGGGCCTTGACGGCGTGGGACCCGGGCACCACGAGGGTCCGGACCCCGGGGGCGACCTTACGGCCCTCGGCAACGGCGGCCACGGCCCGCAGGTCCTCGATCCGGCTGTTGGTGCACGACCCGATGAAGACGGTGTCGACGACCACGTCGTACAGCGGCGTGCCTGCCGACAGTCCCTGGTACTCGAGTGCCCGGCGGGCCGCCTCTCGCTCGGACGGGTCGGCGAACTCGTCGGGGTCGGGGACCCGACCCGTGATCGGCGCCACCTGGCCGGGGTTGGTGCCCCAGGTGACGTGGGGGACGATGTCGCCGGCGTCGAGGTGCACCTCCTTGTCGAAGGCGGCATCGTCGTCGGTGGAAAGCGTGCGCCAGTGGTCGAGCGCTCGCTCCCAGGCGGCGCCGGTCGGCGCGTAACGGCGACCCTCCAGGTAGGCGTACGTCGTGTCGTCGGGCGCGATGAGCCCCGCCTTGGCGCCCGCCTCGATCGACATGTTGCAGACGGTCATCCGCCCCTCCATCGACAGGCTGCGGATGGTGGAGCCCTGGTATTCGATGATCGAGCCGATGCCGCCGCCGGTGCCGATGCGCCCGATGACGGCGAGGATCACATCCTTGGCGGTCGCACCCGCCGGCAATGGGCCGTCGACGGTCACGGCCATGGTCCCGGGCCGGTGCTGTGGCAGCGTCTGGGTGGCGAGCACGTGTTCGACCTCGCTGGTGCCGATCCCGAACGCCAGCGCCCCGAAGGCGCCGTGGGTCGAGGTGTGGCTGTCGCCGCAGACGATGGTCATGCCCGGGTGGGTCAGACCCTGCTCCGGCCCGATGATGTGGACGATGCCCTGCCCCGGGTCGCCGATCGCATGGCAGGTGATGCCGAACTCGTCGCAGTTCGCCTGCAGCAGCTGCATCTGCTTGGCGGAGATCGGATCGGCGATCGGTTGGTCGATGCCCTCCGTCGGCACGTTGTGGTCCATCGTGGCGACGGTGAGGTCGGGGCGCCGGACGCGGCGCCCGGCCAGGCGGAGCCCCTCGAACGCCTGCGCCGAGGTCACCTCGTGCACCAGGTGGAGGTCGATGTACAGCAGGTCGGGCTCGTTGGGGCTCGACCTGACGACATGGTGGCCCCAGATCTTCTGGCTCAGCGTGCGGGGCCCCGCGACTGTCGATGTGGTCATGGCCTTCGTCTCACATATCGAGATAGAGTTCCCAAGAAGTGAACAGCATAAGCGGCGTCGGCGTGGTGGACAAGGCGATTGCCGTGCTGGCGGCGCTCGAGGGCGGCCCGCAGTCGTTGGCCGAGCTGGTGGTGGCGACCGGCCTGTCCCGGGCGACAGCCCACCGCCTGGCGGTGGCGCTCGAGGCCCACGGACTGGTCCGCCGCGACGAGGACGGCCGGTTCACGCTGGGGCTGCGCCTCATCGGCCTGGGCCATGCCGCCGCCGGGGCCGTGCCCGGCTGGCTCGGAGCCCGCCCGGCGCTCGGCTGGTTGCAGGAGCAGACCGGCGAGTCGGTGCAGCTCTACGTGCGCGACCGGGACGTGCGGGTGTGCGTCGAGTCGTTGGAGGCGCCCCACGAGCTGCGCACGATCGTCGCGGTGGGCGCCCGCCTGCCACTCGACCGGGGATCGGCCGGGAGGGTGCTGCGAGACGGTGCCCCCTCGGGGTGGATCGAGAGTGTCGAGGAGCGGCAGGCGGGAGTCGCGTCGGTGAGCGCGCCGGTGGTGGACCCGTCCGGTCGGGTGGTGGCCGCCGTGAGCGTCAGCGGTCCGGTCGACCGGACGACGCGCGCCCCGGGCCGGCGCTACGGCGCCGCCGTGGCCGGGGCGGCCAGCCGCATCTCCCGCAGCCTCGCCTGATCTCCCGGGTTCTGGCGTCTCCGAGGCCGAAATCTCGGTGTGAGAGACGCCAAAGGGGCAGGGGTGCCCGCCGCTTCAGTTCACTTGGCGAGCCCGGCCCTCCCAGTACGGTGCCCGGAGCTTGAACTTCTGCAGCTTGCCGGTGGCGGTGCGCGGCAGCACTTCGCGCACCTCGATCGAGGTCGGGCACTTGAAGTGGGCAAGCCGGTCGCGGCAGTGGGCGATCAACGCCGCCTCGTCGGCGTCGACCCCGGGGGCCAGCACCACCAGGGCCTTGACCGTCTCGCCCCAGCGGTCGTCGGGCACGCCGATCACCGCCACCTCGGCCACGGCGGGATGCGAGTGCAGCACGTCCTCGACCTCGATCGACGACACGTTCTCACCGCCGGAGATGATCACGTCCTTCTTGCGGTCGGAGATGGTGAGGTAGGTGCCTTCGGAGTCGCCGTCGATCGCGCCGCCGTCGCCGGTGTGGAACCAGCCGTCAGTCAGGGCGGCGGCCGTGGCGTCCGGTTGGTTCCAGTAGCCATCGAACACGACGTTCGACCGGGCCAGCACCTCACCGTCGTCGTCGGTCTGCAGCCGGACACCGAGGGTCGGCGCGCCCGCACGGCCCAGTCGCGTTGCCCGCGCGGCGGGGGAGAGGTCGTCCCACTCGGCGCGGCGCCGGTTGATGGTGAGCACCGGCGAGGTCTCGGTGAGGCCGTAGAGCTGGATGAACTCCCAGCCCAGCTCCGTCTCCATGCGCTCGATCGTGCGGGTGGGCGGAGGGGCACCCGCCACCACCATGCGCACGCGGTCGCGACCCGGCACGTCGCCGTCCCAGCCCGCGGCGGCGCCGAGGATGGCGGCCACCACCGCCGGCGCCCCGCACAGCAGCGTCACCCCGTGCTGCACGACCCGCCGCAGGATCTCGGCGCCGTCGACCTTGCGCAGCGCCACCTGGCTGGCGCCCATGCCCGCCAGCGAGAACGGCATGCCCCAGCCGTTGCAGTGGAACATGGGCAGGGTGTGGAGGTAGACGTCGCGGTCGCTCACCCCCGTCTGCCAGCCGAACACGGCGGCGTTGACCCACAGGTTGCGATGGGTCATCTGCACGCCCTTGGGGCGGGCGGTGGTGCCGCTGGTGTAGTTGATGGTGGCGGTCGCGTCCTCGTCGGGGTCGTCCCAGGGTTCGGGGTCCCCGGCCTCGGTCGGCCACAGCACGGCGTCGGTCTCGTCACCCAGGACGTAGCGGTGCTTGCAGTCGATGTCCGCCAAGGCGTCGTCGAGCTCGGGGTCGAGCAGCAGCACCGAGGCCCCGGAGTGCTCGACGATGTAGCCGATCTCGTCGGTGTTGAGGCGGAAGTTGACCGGGACCAGCACCCGGCCCCAGGCGCTCACGCCGAAGAACGACACCAGCAGCCGGGCGGAGTTGTGCGACACGATGGCCACCCGCTCGCCTCGGCCCACGCCGAGCCCGTCGAGGGCGGCCGCCTGGGCCCGGGCCAGCTCGGCCACCCGTCGGTACGTCAGCGAGCCCCACGACGATGCCGGCTGGTCCGGTTCGTCCACTACGCCGACACGGTCGGGGTAGACGAGCGCGGCGCGCTCGAGGTGGTCGGCGATGGTCAACGGAACCCGCATGGCTCCCCCTGGTGCTCTGCTCTCCTGTCCTTACTAGCGCGTCAGCTCCAGAGCGTGACGTAGACGGGCGGCCGGAAGCGCGACACGGGCAAGCTCCCGTCGGCCCGGTGCATCGCCTGCATGGCGTGGGGCGTGTCGAGGAATCGCCGGAGCCTGGTGGCCATCGGCGAGCGCCGGTCGGCGCCCAGGCTGTTGACGTGCCACAGGACATCGAGGGGCGTGCCGGCGACCGGCAGCACGACCAGCCGACCCCGCTCCACGTCGCTGGCCACCAGGTGCGCGACGCCCGGCGCCACACCCTCGCCGTCGGCGGCGGCCGCCCATGCCGCGCCCAGGCTCGGGAAGACCCGGATGCGGCCGTCTGGCACCCGGAGCCGGGTCAGCAGCACGCCGATCTCGGTGGCGGGGTCGGCCCCGCTGGCGTCCACGAGCCAGTCCTGGCCGGCGAGGGCCGGCAGCGCGACGTGTGCCGAGCGGCTGAGGGCGTGGCGTTTGCCGGCTACCACCACGAGCCGGTAGCGCATCATGGGCGCGGCCTCGAGATCGTTGAGGGAGGGGCCCAGTCCGACGTCGGCGAGGCGTTCGGTGAGCAGCACCGGCATCTCGGCGGCGGTGGTCACCCCGAGCGTGGCCTCGACGGGGCCGTGGCGCGACGTGAAGGCATTGAGCAGCGGGCGGGCCACGTACTCGGCCACCGTGCTGGTGGCGACCACCCGAAGCAGCTCCGGTGCGCCCTGCGCCCGGCGGATCGCGTCCTCGGCCTCCACGGCCAGGTTCACCATCTGCGAGGCGATCGGGACCAGCCGCTGGCCGCCGGGTGTCAGGTCCATGCCGCCGGGCGTGCGCGCGACGAGGGCGTCACCCAGGTGCTGGCGCAGCGCGGCCAACGCCCCCGACACCGCCGGCTCGCTGACCCCGAGCACGCGGGCCGCGGCCTTCACCGACCCGAGGCGGGCCACGAGCACGAAGGCCTCGAGTTGGGTCAGCGTCATTGCTTCCCGCTCTTGCTGCTCCGCAGCGGGCCGCTCGGGCCCCGCTCGCTCTCTCGCCCTGCGGGACGCTCGCTCACGGCCCCGAACCGTAGCGTCGCGATAACCAATCGGTTAGGCGCCTGTGGACAGGGCCGAGGGTGCGGCGCACACTCGCCGCAACGGTCCCGGGGTGCGGACCGCCGCCCGCCGGAGGGGGAGGAAGGGATGCAGACGCCTGCACCGTTCGAGTACGAGCGGGCCGGCAGCGTCGACGACGCGCTGGCGCTGCTCGAGCGCCACGGGCCCGAAGCCCGGCTCGTCGCCGGCGGCCACAGCCTGCTGCCGATGATGAAGCTGCGGCTGGCGCGGCCCGAGGTGCTCGTCGACATCAACGACCTGACCGACCTGTCGTACATCCGCGTCGAGGGCGACGCCATCGCCATCGGCGGCATGACCCGCCACGCCGAGCTGCTGGCGTCGCCCGTGCTGGGCGAGCACTACGCCATCTTCCACGACGCCGAGCGGGTCATCGCCGACCCCATCGTGCGCAACCGGGGGACGATCGGCGGCTCCTTCTGCCAGGCCGATCCGTCGGAGGACCTGGCGGCGGTGGGCGCAGCCCTACGGGCCGAGATGGCGGTCCGCTCGACGGGCGGTGACCGGAGCGTCCCGGCCCGGGAGTTCCACACCGGGCCGTACGAGACCGTGCTGGGGCCCGCGGAGATCCTCACCGAGGTGCGGGTACCGATCCGGCCCGGCTCCGGCAGCGCCTACGAGAAGGTCGAGCGCCGGGTCGGGGACTGGGCGATCGCCGCCGCCGGCGCCTTCGTGACCCTGGATGGCGACACGGTGGGCGACGTGGGCATCGGGCTGACGGCGCTGGGGGCACCCCACTTCTGCGCCCCGAACGCCGAGGACGCGCTTCGGGGCGCGGACGCCACCGACGAGAAGCTGGCGGCCGCCGCCGACGCTGCCGCCGAGGAGTGCAACCCGGCCGCCGACCAGCGAGGACCGGTCGACTACAAGCGCCACCTGGCCCGGGAGCTCACCCTGCGGGCGTTGCGCAGGTCGGTCGCCCGGGCGCGCGGCGAAGCCGAAGGAGGCTGACCATGCAGGTGACGATGACCGTCAACGGCGAGGAAGTGACCCGCGACATCGAGCCCCGACTGTTGCTGGTGCACTTCGTGCGCGATCACCTCGGCTTGACCGGGACCCATTGGGGCTGCGACACCTCCAATTGCGGTACCTGCGTGTTGTGGATGGACGGCGAGCCGGTGAAGAGCTGCACCGTCCTGGCCGCCATGGCCGGCGGACGCACGATCCGCACGGTCGAGGACCTCGAGCGCGACGGTGAGCTCGATCCGGTCCAGCAGGGATTCATGCAGTGCCATGGCTTGCAGTGCGGCTTCTGCACGCCGGGGATGCTGATGACGGCCCGCTGGTTGCTCGATCACGATCCCGATCCCACGGACGCAGACATCCGGGAGGCGATATCGGGGCAGTTCTGCCGCTGCACCGGCTACGAGAACGTCGTGCGGGCGATCCGCTGGGCGGCGGAACACCACGACGGCCCGGGATCGGGGGAGGCCGTGGAGTCCGGCGCCGGCCACGACAGTGCGGCGCCGGGCGACACGGTGTCGGAGGAGGTGTCGGCATGACCGTTACCCAGAGCCCGGACGCTGCGCCTGCGGTACCGCTCAGCGATGCCGGCAACCCCATCGGCTTCGGGCGGATGCTCCGCAAGGAGGACGCTCGCTTCCTCAGGGGCAAGGGCAACTACATCGACGACATCCAGCTGCCCGGCATGCTGCACGCCGCCATCCTGCGGAGCCCGTACGCGCACGCCCGCATCGGCTCCATCGACACGTCGGCCGCCGAGGCCCATCCAAAGGTCAAGGCGGTCATCACCGGCGCCACCCTCGAGGGGCTGAACCTGGCGTGGATGCCGACGCTGTCGCAGGACGTGCAGGCGGTGCTCGCCACCGACAAGGTCCGGTTCCAGGGCCAGGAGGTGGCCTTCGTCGTCGCCGAGGACCGTTACGCCGCCCGCGACGC
The DNA here is from genome assembly GCA_050744525.1 of Acidimicrobiales bacterium. Taxonomy (GTDB): domain Bacteria; phylum Actinomycetota; class Acidimicrobiia; order Acidimicrobiales; family VFJN01; genus DASQUK01. The sequence continues at coordinate 20,123 of JBOGHG010000007.1, forward strand.
GCTCGAGCTGATCGAGGTGGACTACGAGCCGCTCGATCCGGTCGTCGACGCGCGACGGGCGCTCGACGAGAGCGCGCCCGTCATCCGCGACGACATCGAGGACAAGGCCGACAACCACATCTTCGACTGGGAGGCGGGTGACGCCGCCCGCTGCGACCAGGTCTTCGCCGGGGCCGAGGTCGTGGTGACCCAGGACATGATCTACCCGCGCTCGCATCCAGCACCGCTGGAGACCTGCGGCTCGGTGGCCCACATGGACCCGGTCACGGGCAAGCTCACCGCCTGGATCACCAGCCAGGCGCCACACGCCCACCGCACGGTGTACGCGCTGGTGGCGGGGCTCCCCGAGCACAAGATCCAGGTCATCTCGCCCGACATCGGCGGCGGGTTCGGCAACAAGGTCCCCATCTACCCGGGCTACGTGCTGGCGGTCGTCGGCTCGATCGTCACCAAGAAACCGGTGAAGTGGGTGGAGGACCGGTCCGAGAACCTGATGACGACCGGCTTCGCGCGCGACTACCACATGCGCGGCCAGTTCGCCGCCAGCCGCGACGGCAAGATGCTCGGCCTGCGGGTCGACGTCATCGCCGACCACGGGGCGTTCAACGGCACCGCCCAGCCGACGAAGTTCCCGGCCGGGTTCTTCAACATCTTCACCGGCAGCTACGACCTCCAGGCGGCCCACTGCAAGGTCACGGGCGTCTACACCAACAAGGCCCCGGGCGGCGTCGCGTACGCATGCTCGTTCCGGATCACCGAGGCGGTGTACCTGGTCGAGCGCATGGTCGACGTCCTGGCCGCAGAGCTCGACATGGACCCCGCGGACCTGCGAAGGCGCAACCTCCTGCAACCCGCCCAGTTCCCCTACACCACCCACACGGGTTGGGAGTACGACTCCGGTGACTACCCGCGCGCCCTGGAACTGGCCCTCGACGTGGCCGGCTACGACGAGCTCCGCCGGGAGCAGGCCGAGCGCCGGGATCGCGGCGAGCTGATGGGCATCGGCCTCAGCTTCTTCACCGAGGGCGTGGGTGCCGGGCCCCGCAAGCACATGGACATCCTCGGCCTGGGCATGGCCGACGGTTGCGAGCTGCGGGTGCACCCCACCGGCAAGGCGGTGGTCCGGCTGAGCGTGCAGACCCAGGGACAGGGTCACGAGACGACGTACGCGCAGATCGTGTCGAGTCAGCTCGGCATCCCGCCCGAGGACGTGGAGGTCGTCCACGGCGACACCGACCAGACCCCGTTCGGGCTCGGCACCTACGGGTCGCGTTCCACGCCGGTCTCGGGTGCCGCCGCCGCGGTGGTCGCCCGGCGGGTGCGCGACAAGGCCCGGGTCGTCACGGCTACGGCGCTGGAGTGCGATCCCTCCGACCTGGAATGGGAACACGGGCGCTGGCAGGTGCGAGGCGACCCGACACACGGCAAGACGATCCAGGACGTGGCGCTGCTGGCGCACAGCAGCCTGGAGCTGCCCGAGGGTGTGGAGGGCCACCTCGACGCCAGCGCCGTCTACAACCCACCCAACCTGACCTACCCGTTCGGGGCGTACGTCTGTGTGGTCGACGTCGACCCCGGGACCGGGCAGGTGAAGGTGCGGCGATTCGTGGCGGTCGACGACTGCGGCCCGCGCATCAACCCCATGATCGTCGAGGGGCAGATCCACGGCGGCCTGGCCGACGGCGTGGGCATGGCGCTCATGCAGGCGATCGCCTTCGACGACGACGGCAACTGCCTGGGCGGATCGTTCATGGACTACCTGCTGCCGACGGCGCTGGAGTGCCCCACCTGGGAGCTGGGCGAGACGGTGACGCCGTCGCCCCACCATCCCCTGGGCTGCAAGGGGGTCGGCGAGTCGGCCACGGTCGGGTCGCCGGCCGCGGTGGTCAACGCCGTGATCGACGCGCTGCAGCCGTTCGGCGTGCGGCACGCCGACATGCCGCTCACGCCGGCACAGGTGTGGCTGGCCATGCAGGGGCGGCCCCTGCGCACCGACCTCGCCATCACGTGAACCCCGACGTCGAGGCCCGGGCCGCCGAGATGCGGCGGGATCGGGTCCCGTTCGTGCGTGCCCGGGTGGTGCGCGCCGAGCGGCCGACGTCGGCCAAGCCGGGCGACGAGGCTGTGGTCCTGCCGGACGGCTCGATCGAGGGCTTCGTCGGGGGAGCCTGCGCGGAGTCGACGGTGCGGGCGCAGGGACTGTCGTTGCTCGACTCCGGCGAGTCGCTGCTGCTGCGCATTTCCGCCTCGGGCGATGCCGGCGACCCGGGCGCGCCGGAACCCGAGGGCACGCTGACCGTCGTCAACCCGTGCCTGTCGGGCGGGACGCTGGAGATCTTCCTGGAGCCGGTGATCCCCGCGCCGACCATCGCCGTCCACGGCGAGTCGCCCATCGCCGCCGCCCTGGCGGCGCTGGCGGAGCGGGTGGGCTTCGAGGTTCTGGAAGGCGCGGGCGACGGTGTCGGCGGGGAGGCGGGCGCCCCGCCGGCGGCGGTGGTGGTGGCGTCGCACGGCCGCGGCGAGGAGCCGGTGCTCGAGGCTGCCGTGCGGGGGGGCGTGCCGTACGTGGGGCTGGTGGCCAGCCGGAAGCGGGGCGAGGCGGTCGTGGCCGCGCTCGATCTCGACGACGGCCAGCGGGCGTCGGTGCACACCCCCGCCGGGCTCGACATCGGCGCCCGCACCCCGCGGGAGGTGGCGCTGTCGATCCTGGCCGAGATCGTGGCGCGCCGCCCGCGCCCGTCGGGCATGGCCGGGTCGGCGGCGGCCGCCGCGGCGGCGGAGCCGGCCGCCCGACCCGAGGTGGTCACCGACCTGGTGTGCGGCATGTCGGTGGTCGCCGACGACACCGCCCTGCACCTGGACCACGGGGGCACGCGCTACTGGTTCTGCGGGACGGGCTGCCTGCGGGCCTTCGCGGCCGATCCGAGCGCCTACCTGCCGTCGGAGTCGTGAAATCGTTGACGCATCGGCCACGTTGACCCGATTGGTCCGATGGTCGGGCCTGACCACCGGCTGACAAGGACAGCCGGACGGGCGCCGAGCTGCTGCGGGACGCGAGGCGCGAGGTGTCGTGATCTCATCGTCGGTAGCGACTGGGGTCAGGCGGCGTCGTTGAACAGTCTGGGGTTTTGTGGTCTTGGTCCCGGGGGTGGTGGATCGTCGTCGGCTGGTGGGCCGGTGGCTTGGTTGTCGGGGTGCCGAGGGTCGTCGGGCGGGACCATGGGGCGTCGACCGGCACCGGGCACGAGCGCCCAGCCGCGCCTTGTCTTGAGGTCGTGGTGGTGGTCGCAGAGGCGGTCGATGTTGTCGAGGGTGGTCTCGTGGACGGCGGTCCAGGGTGTTCGGTGGTCGTGCTGGATGCCCCGGTGGTGGAGTCGTGGGCAGCCGAGCACGGTGCAGGCGGGTGAGCTCCAGAGCAGGGCGATGCGCTGCGCGGCGCTGGGCCCCCGGCCCAGGTGGGTGACGTTGGCGACGGCCACACCGTTGGTGATGACGAGCTCGAGGATCGATTCGCCGAGCAACCGGCGGGCGGCGTCGATCGGCACGGGGCCGACGCCGGCGATCTCGCACAGCTCGTCGCCGTCGGTGTGGCCCCGCACGAGCGCTTCGAGGTCGACGCGTAACAGGGCGAGGTGCGTGGGGTCGACGGACTTGGCGCGTGGTGCCGCGGGCTCGTGCATGTCGGCGGGCGCCGGAGTGCGCGGGTGCGAGGTGGCAGGGGCTTGGTCGCCCTCAGTGGCGGCCGGGTCGGTACCGGGCTTGGCGGCGTCCGCCGGGGAGCCCGCGTCATCTTGGGTGTGACGGCGCCGAGCGAGCTCGATCAGGGCGTCGAAGGCATAGGCCTCGCGGGGCTCGCGCCGGCCCTGTCTCCTCGCCGCGTGGAACAGCTCGTCGATGATCGGATCGAGCGCGGCGTTGAACCGGGAGCCGGCGTCGGGCGTGCCGCGGGCGGCCAGGTTCCACGCCCCCTCGCCGTCGCGCCAGCGGCGCAGGCGCCGGTCACGGTGGATCCGCCGGTGGGTGGCCTCGGGGTCAGGATCCGCCTGGGCCTTCGTGCGAGCGCACATCTCACGCAGCTCCGACAGGCTGGAGCTGGCCGCCTTTCGGAGCAGCGATTGTTCGGCGCCGGGGTTGCCGGCGGCGGCATCGGCGACCGCCTCGGCTTGGGTGCGGGACAACTCACCGCGACGCATCGCGGTCCCGGTGAGGGGCAGCTCGGCTACCTTCTTGGACGTCTCCAGCGAGGTGCGTGCGGTGCCCAGAGACGAACCCGACCTGCGCGCCAGGTACTCGGCCGTGCCGCGGTCGCCGGCCCGTTGCGCCGCTCCCGACTCGTCGACCCGGGCCGCGAGCAGCGTCTTGGCGGCGCCGGCCAACCGTTCGATGGTGTCGTACGCCTGCCACATCGCCGGAGCGTCGCTCAGAGGTACGTCGCCGGGCACGAGCCGCCCGACCTGGAGGCGCAATGCCGCCTCGACGTCTTTGACTTGCCGGAGCTTCACCCCCACGAACACGCGTACGACAATAGCAGTCCTGTCAGCCTCTGACAAGATGTTTCAGTGCATCTTTCTGCTATTCAGTGGCTACACGCATTTTCAAGGTTCGAAGATGCCCTCGAAATCAGCCAGGTCTGCGGCGAACGGCTCGGACTCGCGGGGCCAGTGGACGACGAGGTCGGTGACGCCGATCGCGGCATACGCCGCAGCGACCTCGGCGAACCGTTCAGGCGAGGTGAGGCCGCTGTCGAGCACCGGGCCCGTGAGAACGAGGCGATCGATCGTCTCGGGGTCACGGCCGACCCGGCCGCACGCCTCGTCGAGCAGCGCCATCTGCTTGGTCACGTCGTCAATCGCACGCTCGCCCGACACCGGAGCACGACGGGTGCGATCGCCCACGGTGACCCAGGTGTCGCCGTAGCCGGCCGCTACCTGCATGCTGCGCGGCCCGCTTGCGGCAAACGGCCAGCGGTATGCGCGGTTGCTGCACACAGCCGGGATGGGTCCGCGCCTCGTGTGCCGAGTAGTAGCGCCCCTCGTAGGTAACGGCCGGCGATCGCAGTAGCCGGTCGGTCAGCTCGACGAATGGCTCCGAACCACGGCTTGTCGCGGTGCCCCCGCCAGGTGAGGTGGTCGTAGGTCCAGGCGTGGGCGAAGCCCAGCTCCTCGGCATGACGCCATTGCAGCCGGGCCTCCGCCCAGGGGAGCTCGGGCAGGATCAGCACACCGACACGCAGCGGGTAGCTCGACGGCGGGCTCACGCCGATCGGCTCCGCCCTACGTCGCGCCGGGGGCGGCCTCGCCGCCCGCATTCGCCCCGGAGGCGAACTCCGCGATGGCCCGGGCCAACGTGGCCGGTTGGTCGATGGGGCTGAACGCAAGGCTGTCTGCGATCGGTGACAGCGTTGCGTGGGGCAACAGCGCCGCCAGCCGTGAGGCGTGCTCGGGCGGGAAGATCCCGTCGTCGGCCGACCAGGCGATGAGCACGGGCATCGTGACGCCGCCGAGCGCCGCGGCCGCCGCTTGAGTGTCTGCGGCATCGAGCGATCGGAGCATCCGCACGAGGTCGCGGCGCACCCCGCGGGACCGCCGCAACGGCCCGAACATCCGGTCGAGCCGCTCGCGGTCGAGCCCCCGGTGCGTGAGCCGGCCGAAGGCGACCGGCAGGCGGGCGAACCGGGGTGAGCGCATGGTCTGCCCGAGCAACCACGCGTTGCCCGGCAGGTAGCTGGCCCACACCAGGAAGCGAAAGAACCTGGGCGGGCAGTTGTCGAAGGCGTCGCACGAGGTGAGCACCAACCCGCCGATCCCCTCAGGACGGCGCGTCACGACGAGCTGGCAGATCGCGCCGCCGGTGTCGTTGCCGACGAGCGTGACGTCTTCGAGCCCCAGCGCCGCTAGGAGATCGCCGACCACGTCGGCCTGCGCGGGCAGGCCGAGCCCGGCCCCGGGTCGGACCGGCTCGGCGTGGCAGCCCAGGGGGAGATCCGGTGCGATGACGCGGTGTCGATCGGCGAGCAGGGGGATGACGTCGTCCCAGAGGTGCCCGTTCACCAGGGCCCCGTGGACCAGGACGACGGGCGGGCCATCGCCGGCTTCCCGCACCCGAATGCGTCCGATGTCGAGATCCACGTGCCGTTCTGCGATCGTGCCGTCGGACATAGCTCCATCCTGTAGCGACTGCTACACAGTAACGTAGTCGCTAGGCGTAGCAAGTGCTACGTGAAGGAGGTCACACGACGGTGAGCGCGCCGGGGCGACGTGACGAGCTGGTGGAGGGCGCGCTGGCGTACACCTTGCGGCGCGGTGTGGCCGATCTCAGCCTTCGCCCCCTGGCGGCGGCCCTCGGCACCAGTGACCGGATGCTCGTGTACCACTTCGGTTCCAAGCGGGCGCTGATCGATCAGGTGCTCGACCGGGCGTCGTCGCACCTGGCGGCGATCGTGCTGGACGAGATGGCGGCGGGAGGCACCGCAGCCGAGCGTCTGGAGAACCTGTGGGATCGGCTGGCCAGCCCCGACGCCGCGCCCTATCTCCGGCTGTGGTTCGAGGTGCAGGGCCTGGCCCTGATGGGCCGCGCACCCTACGACGAGTCCGCGCCCCGGCTGCTCCGGGCCTGGGTCGAGCTGTCGGCCAGCATCCTCACCGACATGGGCCTGGCGGCCGCCGAGGCGCGACGGGCCGCCACCGTCGAGGTGGCGGCGATCCAGGGCCTGCTCCTCGACCTCCTGGCGACCGGGGACCGGGAACGCGCCGACGCCGCCGCCCGCGACGTCATCGCCCGCATCGTCGAGTGGGGCGGGACGTAGCCCGGCCCGTGGTCCGCGACCCGGACGTCAGTTGACCGAGACGATCTCGACCTCTAGCTCGGCCCCGGTGGGAGCCGTGAACGTCACCGAGTCGCCCGGCTCCGAGCCGATGAGGGCCTCGCCCAGGGGCGACGACGGGCTGATGACCTCGAGGTCGTCGTGGCGTTCCTCGATCGAACCGACGAGGTAGCGCTCGACCTCGTCGTCGCCGGCATAGCGGATGGCGACCACCGACCCGTGCGACACGTGCTCACCGTTGTCGGCCTGGACGATCTCGGCGTTCTCGAGCATCACGGAGAGCTGGCGGATGCGGCCCTCCATCTTGCCCTGCTCCTCCTTGGCGGCGTGGTAGTCGCCGTTCTCGGACAGGTCGCCGAGCTCCCGGGCCGCCTCGATCTTGCGAGCGATCTCGACCCGTCCGCGCGTCGTCAGGTCCTCGTACTCCGCCTGGAGGCGGTCATAGGCAGCCTGCGAGAGGTGGTGGGTATCGGCCATAGACGCACCAGGCTAGGACCTGGCGACGGGACGGCCAACGGCCGGTTTCCCGGCGCTCACCATCGCGGTTGACGGCGCGCGGCGCTTCGGTGAACACTTGCCGCCGTGCGTCCCCTCGCCACTTCGGTAATCATCATCGTGTAGCGCACGTCGGCCGTCGACGTGCGCTCCCGACCGTCCACCATCGGTGGGCGGTTTGTCATTTATCGGCCCGAATCAACGATTGAGGAACAGTGAGCCACCAGATCGGAGTCATCGGCGGGGACGGCATCGGCCCCGAGGTCATAGCCGAGGCCCTCAAGGTCGCCCGGGCCACCGGTGTCGCCCTCGAGCCGGTGGACTACGACCTGGGCGGCGCCCGCTATCTGCGGGACGGAACAATCCTGCCCGACAGCGTGCTCGACGAGTGGCGCTCGCTGGACGCGCTGCTGCTCGGCGCGGTCGGCACCCCCGATGTCCCACCCGGCGTGATCGAGCGGGGCCTGCTGCTCAAGCTGCGCTTCGACCTCGACCTCTACATCAACCAGCGGCCGTTCCTCGACGCCGACAGGGGCATCGACATCGTCGTCATCCGGGAGAACACCGAGGGCCCGTACGTCGGCGAGGGCGGGGTGCTGCGCAAGGGCACACCCCACGAGGTGGCCACGCAGGGGTCCGTCAACACCCGCATGGGCGTCGAGCGCTGTGTGCGCTACGCGTTCGACCTGGCCACGCAGCGGCCCCGCAAGCACGTCACGCTGGTCCACAAGACCAACGTGCTCACCTTCGCCGGCGACCTCTGGGAGCGTGCGTTCACCGAGGTAGCCGCCGAGCGCCCGGGCGTCGCCACTGCCTACAGCCACGTCGACGCCGCCTGCATCCACTTCGTGCTGGATGCCGGGCGCTACGACGTGATCGTCACCGACAACCTGTTCGGCGACATCCTCACCGACCTCGGCGGCGCGGTGTCGGGGGGCATCGGGTTCGCCGCCTCCGGCAACCTCAACCCGGCGCGCACCGGTCCGTCCATGTTCGAACCCGTGCACGGCTCGGCGCCCGACATCGCCGGGCAATCCAAGGCCAACCCGGTGGCCGCCGTGCTGTCGGCGGCCATGATGCTCGACTTCCTGGGCGAGGCCGACGCCGCCGCCCGCATCCGCAAGGCCTGCGCCGACCCGTCGACGCTCACCGGCACAACTTCCGAGATCGGCGATGCCATCGCCGCCCGAATGTGAGGTGGCTGATGTCGGATACTGGAGCACGTCTCGTCGGCCAGGCGCTCCGCTGGCGGCGTCCTCCTCCTCACCAGGGGCCCCACCCTGCCTTCGTCGTCGTCCTTGCCAGCGGGGCTCGTGACTCGACGATCCGCACACCGCACCCGACATCACCCACCTAGCCAACACGAGGGGATCCGCCACCATGCCCATCACCCCCACCGAGAAGATCTGGTTCAACGGCGAGCTGATCCCGTGGGACGACGCCAAGATCCACATCCTCACGCACACGCTGCACTACGGCATGGGGGTCTTCGAGGGCATCCGCGCCTACGAGACCGACGACGGCCCGGCGGTGTTCCGGCTCAGCGACCACATGCGGCGCATGGACGAGTCGGCGCGCATCCTGATGATGCCCCTGCCGTACTCGGTCGACGAGATGGTGCAGGCGGTCAAGGACACCGTGCGGTCGACGGGCCTGCTCTCCTGCTACGTGCGGCCCATCGCCTACTACGGCTACGGGGAGATGGGGCTCAACACGCTGCCCTGCTCGGTGGACGTGGCCGTGGCCTGCTGGCCCTGGGGCGCCTACCTGGGCGACGACGCGCTCACCAAGGGCGTGCGCATGAAGATCTCGTCGTGGGCCCGCCACGACCACAACATCATGCCGCCGGCCGCCAAGACCACCGGCAACTACGTGAACAGCTCGCTGGCCAAGGTCGAGGCGCTCAAGGCCGGGTACGACGAGGCCCTGCTGCTCAACCGCGCCGGCTTCGTGTCCGAGTGCACGGGTGAGAACGTGTTCGCCGCCCGCCACGGCAAGCTCATCAGCCCGCCGCTGTCGGCCGGCGCCCTCGAGGGCATCACGCAGAGCACGGTCGTGGCCATCGCCCAGGACCTGGGCTTCGACGTCGAGCTCGGCGACCTGTCGCGCAGCGATCTCTACATCGCCGAGGAGATGTTCGTGTGCGGTACGGCGGCCGAGGTGTCCTCGGTCCTCTCGGTGGACGACCGGGAGCTGCCCTGCCCGGGTCCCATGACGCTGGCGATCGGCGAGGAGTACGGCCGCGTCGTGCGGGGCCAGGTCGACAGGTACAAGGACTGGGTGGAGCATGTCCACTGACGTACCCACCGCCGGCGCGGCGACCGACGCGCCGGCGGCCGTCGACATCTTCGACACCACCCTGCGGGACGGGGCCCAGTTCGAGGGGATCTCGCTGTCCGTGGAGGACAAGCTGCGGGTGGCCGAGCAGCTCGACTGGCTCGGCGTCCGCTGGATCGAGGGCGGCTACCCGCAGGCCAACCCCCGTGACGCCGAGTTCTTCCGCCGGGCGCCGCGTGACCTGCGCCTCGACACCGCCACGCTGGTGGCCTTCGGGTCGACCCGCCGTCCGGCCGGCAAGGTGGACGTCGACCCCACGCTGGCGGCGCTGGTCGGCAGCGGCGTGTCCACCGCCTGCATCGTGGGCAAGAGCTGGGACTTCCACGTGACCGAGGCCCTCGGCACCAGCCTCGACGAGGGCGTTGCCATGGTGGGCGACTCGGTGCGGTTCCTGGCGGCCCAGGGGTTGCGCGTGTTCTTCGATGCCGAGCACTTCTTCGACGGCTACAGGGCCAACCCCGAATACGGCCTGCGGGTCTTGGAGGCGGCGGCCACCGAGGGGGCCGAGGTGTTGGTGCTGTGCGACACCAACGGCGGTTCGCTGCCGCACGAGGTTCAGAAGGCCGTGAGCGAGGTCGTCGCCTACTTCGGCGCCGACCACGCTGGTCCGCAGATCGGCATCCACACGCAGAACGACAGCGGCTGCGCGGTCGCCAATTCCGTGGCCGCAGTGGTCGCCGGGTCTACGCACCTGCAGGGGACGGTCAACGGCTACGGCGAGCGGACGGGCAACGCCAACCTCATGACCTGCATCCCCAACCTGCAGCTCAAGATGGGCGTGCGCTGCCTGCCGGACGCGCGGCTGGACCGGCTCACGACGGTCAGCCGGCACGTCGCCGAACTCGTCAACCTGCCGCCGCACTCGGCAGATCCCTACGTCGGGGCCTCGGCTTTCGCCCACAAGGGCGGGCTGCACACGTCGGCGCTGGGCAAGGTCGGGGGCGCGAGCTACGAGCACGTCGACCCGGCGCTGGTCGGCAACCACACGCGGGTGCTCGTGTCCGACCTCGGCGGACGGTCGGGCATGGCGCTGAAGGCCAATGAGTTCGGCGTGGACCTCGACGGACGGGGCGCCGCCGAGCTGTCCGACCGGCTCAAGCAGCTCGAGGCCGACGGCTACCAGTTCGAGGCCGCCGACGCGTCCCTCGAGCTGCTCATGCGGGAGGCGGGGGGATGGCGCCAGCCCTACTTCCAGCTCGAGGGCTACCGGGTCACCACCTACCACCGCAACGCCGTGCGGGGCGGAGCGCCCATCGAGGACGGCGAGTCGATGATCGACACCGAGGCGACGGTCAAGGTCTGGGTGGGCGACGAGCGGCTGGTGGCGGTGGGCGAGGGCAACGGACCGGTCAACGCCCTGGACGCTGCCCTGAGGTCGGTGCTGACCGAGCGCTACCCCCAGCTCGACCGCATCCACCTGACGGACTTCAAGGTGCGCGTGCTCGAGGGCGCGGCCGCCACCGGCGCCGTCGTCCGGGTGCTCATCGACTCGGCCGACGGCGATCGGACCTGGTCGACCATCGGCGTCAGCGAGAACGTGATCGAGGCCTCGTGGCAGGCGCTGGTCGACTCACTCGTCTACGGCCTCCTAAAGGGACCGGACGGCCCTCACGCCGCCGGTGCCGGATGAACGGGTCGGAAGTAGCGTTCGGCCCCGTGGCCGCCCCTGAGCACGTCCCCGAACCGGCGATCAGGCACGTACGGAACTACGAGTCGCCACCGCGGCGTCCGGAGTCGTGGCGACCGGTGCGGCCCGGCGACGAGCCGTGGCACCAGCCCACGGGGGACGGGCTCGGTGCCCCCGGTCCCGACCAGGGCTACGTCTACGTGTTGGCCCGATGGTTCGAGGGTCACCTGCAGCTCGCGCACGACGAGAACGAACGAGACGCACTGGTGGGCTGCATCGGGGTGGCGCTCAAGCGGGCCTCGCTGTTCGGCCGTGCCCCGGTGGTGCACGACCTCACGGCTGCGCTGACCATCTGGGGGTTCCTGGGCGACGGGCCCCCCGACCTGATCGCCTACCGCCAGCCGTTGTTCGCCGAGGTGGCAAACCCCCACCACTACCCCGAGCAGCGCCGCATCGTCGACCTCGTACCCGAGGACGTGCTGCGGCTCACCCCGGACGAGATCGCCGAGCGGCATCGCGCCGACTGGCGATCGCTCCTTGCCGTCTAGGGCGTGTCCGGCGCCGCCGTGCCGGCCGGCGAGGTGGAGGCCGTCTTCGGCCACAGCAGCCGGGATCCGCTGACGATCGAACCGCTGCCGCACGCGGCGGTGGCGTCGGCAACGGCGGGGCTGTGGCGGGTCCGGGTCGCCCGCCGCTCGACGATCGTGAAGCTGCTGGCCCACGCGCCGGACGGCGGCAGCCCCAACTGGCGGTCGGGGAGGGACGAGCGGCACTGGTACTACTGGCGCCGCGAGGCCGAGGCCTACCGTTCCGGCCTGCTCGACGGCCTCGGCGGTGGCCTCCGGGCGCCGCGCTGGGACCTGGTGGCCGACCGCGACGATGGCTCCATTGCGCTCTGGCTCGAGGACCTGCGGGGGGATCCGGCATCGTCGTGGTCCGTCGACCGCTACCAGACGGCAGCCCGGCACCTCGGCCGGGCCCAGGGCGAGTTCATCACCGGGCGGCCGCTTCCGGACGAACCGTGGCTGAGCCGCGGATGGTTGCTCGGCTACCTCGATCAGCCGTTCCGCCGGCTGACGGCCCCCACCGATCCGTCGCTGTGGCGGCATCCGCTCCTCGCCGGCTGGTTCCCCGAACCTCCGATCGGAGCCCTGCGGGCCATGAGGGCCGACCGTCGCCTGTTCCTCGGCGTGCTCGACCGGATGCCGCCCACGCTGTGCCACCTCGACTTCCATCCCGCCAACCTGTTCGACGGCGGGCACGGCACGACTGCGGCGATCGACTGGTCGTTCGTCGGCATCGGTGCGCTCGGCGAGGACGCCGGCAACCTCGTGCCCGACGCGGTGCTCGACTTCCACGTGGGCCCGGAGGAACTGACCGTGCTCTACGACGCGGTCGCCGACGGGTACACGGCCGGACTGCGGGACGCGGGCTGGACCGGATCGGATGCCACAGTCCGGTTGGCGATGTCGGCCACGATGGGGGCCAAGTACGCCTGGATCGGGCCGGCCCTGGCGCGGGCGGCGATCGCGGGACGCGAGCTGCTCAACGGGCGGCCCATCGCCGAGGCGCTGTCGTGGTGGGCGCCGACCGTCGCCTTTCTGCTCGACCGCGCCCGCGAGGCCCGCGAGCTGGCCGCCCAGGCGCAATGATGAGCGGATGCCGATGACCGAGGTTGGAGTCGGAACCCACACCTTCGACGCCCTCGTCGACGGTCCCGAGGACGGCGAGCTCGTGCTGCTGCTCCATGGCTTCCCGCAGACGTCGGCGTCGTGGCACGACCAGGTCGCGGCGTTGGCCGCCGCCGGGTACCGGGCGGTCGCTCCCGACCAGCGGGGCTACTCGCCGCGGGCCCGGCCGACCGAGCCCGCCGCCTACGCCATGCCGGCGCTCGTGGGCGACGTCATCGCGTTCGCCGACGCCCTCGGGGCCGAACGGTTCCACCTGGTCGGCCATGACTGGGGTGGCGCGGTGGCGTGGCAGGTCGCCGGCCGCCATCCCGACCGGCTGCACACCCTGGCGGCGGTCTCGACCCCGCATCCCGAGGCGCTGCGGCGGGCCTACCGGGGCGACCTGGGCGGCGATCAGGCCGAGCGGTCCGGGTACATGGCGTTCTTCCGCCAGCCCGATTCGCAGGACCGCATGCTCGAGAACGACGCCGCCGTCTTCCGCCTGCTGTTCGCCGGGAGCGGCATGCCGGAGGGCCGGGAGCAGCCCTACGTCGAGGCGCTGGGCACACCGCAGGCGCTGGGGGCGGCCCTCAACTGGTACCGCGCCGCGTCGGTGGCCGATGCCGAGGGCTTGGGTCCGATCACGACCCCGACGCTGTACGTGTGGTCGACCGACGACCTGGCGCTCGGACGCGAGGCCGCCGAGGCCACCGCCCAATGCGTCGAGGGTCCGTACCGGTTCGCCGTGATCGAGGGGGCAAGCCACTGGATCGCCGAGCAGGCGCCCGACCGGCTCAACCAGCTGCTGCTCGATCACATCTCGTCGTTCGGCGCGTTTTCGACGGCTCCCTGACTTTCCTCTGGCCCCCCGCGCCCCGATACGTAGACTCGCGACCACGAGCGGTCGTCGCCCGACCCCGGAGGTGGCTGTGCGCCGGATCGGCGTTGCGCTGGTCGCGATCACGGCATGGGGCGCGCTGGGCCCGGCGACCGCGTCGGCCCAGCAGGTCGATCCCGCGGTCGACGACCTGCGTGACAACGACGTCACCTTCGAGGAGGGGGCGTTGACGAGCTCGGAGCTCGACGAGCTCGACGCCACCGTCGCACAGCTGCAGAGCCGCGACGGCTACTTCAAGGTCGTCGTGCTCGCCGAGCCGATCGAGGACTTCGACAACGGTCGGGACTTCGCCGACCGTGTGCGCGAGGGCCTGGGTGGCCAGGGCCTGGTGATGGTGTGGACGCCGAACGAGGTGGCGCTGTCGTCCAACCTCGATACCCCCGAGGAGATCGACAATGCCGAGCAGGCAGCGGCCGACCGGATCAACTCGGGCGGCTCGCTGGCCTCGGCCACCGCTGCGGCGGCGGACGCGCTCGGCGCCCACGCGGGTGGCGTCACCGCCGACCCGGGTGGCGGTGGCGGGGTCCCTTGGCTGTTCCTGCTGCTGGTCATCGGCATCCCCCTGCTGGTGCTGTGGGTGATGTGGCGATCGGCGCGCCGCCAGCGCGAGCGCGCTACCGCCTTGTCGGCCGAGGAGATGGGCGCCGCCGAGACCAAGGTCCGCAGCGCCGTCGACAAGGTCGCCAACGACCTGCTCGAGCTGGCCGACAAGACCGACCTGCCCGACGCGCCCGCCGAGGCGCGTGCCGCCTTCAGCCGGGGGGCCCAGCTCTTCACCGAGACGCAGAAGCTGCTGGAGGAAGCCGACATCCGTCCCGAGCTCGAAGCCGCGTACGGCCAGGTGATCGAGGCGAGCTGGCACATGGACACCACCCGGGCGCTCCTCGCCGGTCAACCGGCGCCACCCGAGCCCGAGCTTGAGGAGCTGTTCCCGGAGCCGGTTGTGGTAGCGGCGCCGGCGGGGACGTCGGCCGACCAGCTCCCCGGCGGGATGGGGGCACCACGACCAGAGCCGCAGTACCGCAAGCCGGACATGAGCCCGTGGATCACGGCCGCCGCCATGGCGGCCATGGCCATGCTGTCGAGGCGGGGCATGGCGCAGCCCCGGACCCGTCCCCCGATGGACGACGATGTGTTCGGCCAATGGGCCGGCGGGCTGCCGCCTTCGGGGTCGAGCTCGCGATCGTCCGGCGGGATCTTCGGAGGGATGTTCGGTGGTGGCCGCGGCGGGGGTCGGGTGGTCACGCCGAGTGGACGCAGGAGTGGCCGGGGGATCGGTCGCCGCTAGCCGTGAACCAGAGAAAGGGATGAGCCGTGCTCAAACGTTGGTGGAACTACATCAAGACGTGGTTCGGCGTGAAGTCGAAGGAGGCCATGGATCCCCAGATCGAGATCGAGGCCGCGATCAACGAGGCGCGCAAGAACGACCAGAGCCTCCGCAACGAGGCGGCCAAGGTCATCGCCCACCGGACGCGTGTCGCCGACGAGGTCGAGGAGATGGCGAAGGAGGTCGGTGAGGCCAAGGAGCTCGCCCGTCAGGCGCTCCTGAAGTCCGACGCCGCCATGAAGGCGGGCAACGCCGCCGACGGCGAGAAGTGGAACGCGGCGGCGCAGTCGATCGCGATGCGGCTCCAGGCCTCGCAGAAGAACCTCGACTCGATGCAGCAACAGCTCACGATCGCCGACCAGCAGGCCGAGCACGCCAAGAGCGCAGTGCACGACAACGCCATGCGCCTCGAGGAGATCGCCGCGAAGCGCATGGAGATGCTCGGCCAGCTCGAGCAGGCCAAGATGCAGGAGTCGGTCAACAAGGCCATGGCATCCATCGACGCCTCGGTCGGCGGGGAAGCGCCGTCGCTCACGGAGATCGAGGACAAGATCCAGGACCGCATGGCCGAGGCGATGGCCAAGACCGAGCTCACCGCGGAGACGCCGGAAGGCGCCATGGCCGAGCTCGAGCGCGAGGTCGACCTGGCCAGCGCCAACTCGGCGCTCGACGACCTGCGATCCGAGCTCGGGCTCGGGCCGGCCCCGGCGGTCGCCTCGGGATCGAGCGACACCGCGGCTCCCTCGTCGTCGAGCCCGTCGACTCCGCCATCGACGTCATATGAGCCGCCCTCGAGCGGCCCCGAGGACACCGCCAGCGGACCGACGCAATCCGGCTACTGACCCCTGGCGCCCGACGCGGCGCGACCGCATCGTGCATCGAACGCCGTCGTAGGGACCGGTACCCTGGGGCGACCGATGTCGCCGTCGCCACGTCTCCGGTTCGCGCCCTCGCCGACGGGCTACCTGCACGTGGGAAGTGCGCGTGCCGTGCTGTTCAACTGGCTGGTCGCCCGCCGCGAGGGCGGTGTGATGCTGCTGCGCATCGAGGACACCGATGTCGAGCGCAACCGCCCCGAGCTCATCGACAACATCTTCGACATGATCGGCTGGCTCGGCCTGGGCTGGGACGGAGAGGCCGTCCACCAGTCCGACCGCCTCGACCTCTATTCGGCGACGGCCGAGAAGCTCCTGACCGAAGGGCGGGCCTACTGGTGCGACTGCACCCCCGAGCAGGTGCAGGCCCGCGCCCGGGAGCGGGGCGGGCCACCCGGCTACGACGGCTTCTGCCGCGATCGGGATGTGGAGCGGGGACCGTCCACGGCGTTGCGGTTCCGCACGCCCGACGAGGGGGCCACCGCTTTCGACGATCTGGTGCGCGGCGAGGTCACGTTCGAGAACGCCAAGCTCGAGGACTTCGTGCTGCTGCGCTCCAACGGCCGCCCGACGTTCCTGCTGGCCAACGTCGTCGACGACGCCGACATGGAGATCACCCACGTGGTGCGGGGCGAGGAGCACGTCAACGGCACCCCCAAGTACCTGCTCATCGCCGAGGCGCTTGGCCTCGGGTACCGGCCGGCGTTCGCCCACCTACCGGTGCTGGTGAACGAGCAGCGCAAGAAGCTGTCCAAGCGCCGCGACCCGGTGTCGGTGGCCGACTACCGTGACGAGGGCTACCTGGCCGAGGCGATGGTCAACTACCTCGCCACGCTCGGCTGGGGACCGCCCGACGGCGTCGAGATCAGGCCACTGGCCGAGATCGTCGAGCTGTTCCGCCTGTCCGACGTGACGCGATCGCCGGCGTTCTTCGACGTGCGCAAGCTGCAGCACTTCAACGCCGAGTACATCCGCGCGCTCGACACCGACGCGTTCGTCGATCGGGCCCGGCCATTCTTCGTCCACGGTGGTGCCACCGAGGACGTGCTGCGGCCGATCGCCCCGTTGGTGCAGGAGCGGGTGCGGCTGCTCACCGAGGTTGAGCCGATGGTCGACTTCCTGCGTCTCGAGTCGATCGACGGCCACATCGACGAGGCTTCGTGGGAGAAGGGCATCGTGAGGCT